>NZ_JAYUPK010000109.1:0-17593 GCF_043760115.1 Flavobacterium sp. | reverse complement strand
TTGAAATTCCAGGAAGAATATCAGACAGTGCTACAGTTGCAGGTAATTATGCAAACGAATTTTGTGGTGTAAGTTTAACTGGTGTTGGCGAAGATATTGTAAGTGGCGCAGTTGCTGCAAAAATTGTAACCAGAGTTACAGATGGATTTTCACTAGAAAAAGCATTTGAAAAAACATTTAAAGAACTTCTTCCTTTTGATGGTTTTGCAGGAGCAATTGCAATAGATAATAAAGGAAATGTTTTTCATCAAGATTCTCATCCAAGTATGGTTTTTGCTAGTTTTGATGGAGTTAATGAAGAGATTTTTGATTAAATTTTATTCTTTAAAAGTCTATTTAAAACTGCAATAATTTCACTATTATCAGTTGTAAAAGAAATTATTTGATTACTCGGAATTCCAGCATTTTCTTTAAAACTCAAAATTTTGCAATCTATTTTTTTTAATATTTTTTTAAGAATATAAAATTTTGAAACTGAATTAGCTAATTCTAAAGTATACATTCCATTTTTAAAACTCCCATATCTTAAGAAAGCGCCATAAAGAAAGGATTTTTGTTGATTTTTATTTTTCATTTTTATTAAATCAATATAAGAAAAATAATTTACTTCTTCTGCTTTAGGGTTTTCAATTTCTTGAATATCTACAGGTTTAATATAGTAAAAACTATTAATTTTTGTTGCTATATTTTTAGATTTAACAATATAAAATTCTTCACAATTTGAACAATTTAGTGTGATTGTATCTTTAAAAAATATAAAGTCAATCTTTTCTATTATATTTTTACTTGAGTTTTCAATTTTAATTAAAGAATCTAAAAAATGAATAACTGATTTTTCTCGTTTGTAAATGTAGTCAATAGTGATAGGATTATCTTTTTCATCCAATACTAAATTTCTACCTAAATAGTCATTAACGAGTCCAAGTGTAAAATAATTTATATCAATTTTTTCTTGGCTAAATAATTTAAGAGATATAAAAAAATAAAGTAAAATTATTTTTTTCATTTAAAGGTAATTTTAAAAATAACGTTTTTTTGTTGTCTTTATTATCAAAAAAAATCCCAACTTTTCAGTCGGGATTTAATTTTATGTAAGTAAGTTAAAATATTGTTGTTAAAACGTTTATTTTACTTTGTTAAATACAGCTTTAAAAGCTTCTGGGTGATTCATTGCTAAATCGGCTAATACTTTACGGTTCAATTCGATACCGTGTTTTTTAACTTTTCCCATAAATTGAGAATAACTCATTCCTTCTAGTCTAGCTCCAGCGTTAATACGTTGAATCCATAATGAACGGAAATTTCTTTTATTCACTTTTCTGTCGCGATAAGCATAAACCATTGCTTTCTCAACGGCATTTTTTGCAACTGTCCAAACGTTTTTACGACGACCAAAGAAACCTTTGGCTTGCTTCATTATCTTTTTTCTTCTTGCTCTTTTAGCAACTGAATTTACTGATCTTGGCATAATTTTTTTGTTTTTTTGTAGCAGGCGTCTTGAATTTAATCTAAAGCACTTTAAAGCCATACTCCAAGGTTATTTAAAATTTTTTAACCTAAAGAACTCTTTAAAATTGTATAATGTATTATTGTATAATGTATATTGTCAAAGACATTTTTACAAAAATACAATATACATTTTACCATTTTTAGACAATTCTTAATTGTTGTTTAATGCTTTTCATATCTGTCTTGTGTACCAAGGCAGAATGTGTCAAAGCTAATTTACGCTTCTTAGACTTTTTAGTCAAGATGTGACTCTTAAAAGCGTGTTTTCTTTTAATCTTTCCAGAACCAGTAACTTTAAAACGTTTCTTGGCGCTAGATTTGGTTTTCATTTTAGGCATAATTTCCCTAATTTATTTAAATTTAACTTACTTACTTTATTTTTAGAAGCGAATCTCTTCGCCTACTTTTAATCGTCTTTCCTGCTTTACACTCCAATTTTTATTTTCTTTAACTTGTTTCAAAATCTTGAAACAAGTTAAAAAAAATAAAAGATTTCCGTTTCAAACGTAGTTCACTGAACACCAACTAAAATAGACTTTTTAGTGAAGTAATCAGGGCTAAAGATCTAGGTCATTTCTTTATCTATAACAGTATCTAATTCACATTTTAAAAACTGAATACTGCCGCTGATAACTGATTACTTCTTTTTCTTAGGCGCAATATACATGATCATTCGCTTTCCTTCAAGAACAGGTAAAGCTTCTACTTTTCCATGATCTTCAAGATCTTGAGCCAATCGCAACAACAATATTTGTCCTTGCTCTTTATAAATAATAGATCTACCTTTAAAAAATACAAACGCCTTTAATTTAGAACCTTCTTTAAGGAATTTTTCAGCATTTTTACGCTTAAAATCATAATCGTGCTCATCAGTTTGAGGTCCAAAACGAATTTCCTTAACCACAATTTGAGTAGATTTTGCTTTCAATTCTTTATCACGCTTCTTCTGCATGTAAACAAACTTTTTATAGTCCATTATCTTGCATACTGGCGGTTCAGCATTTGGAGAAATCTCTACCAAATCAAGTTCAAATTGGTCTGCAAGACGCATGGCATCTGCAGTTTTAAAAATACCTGGTTCTATGTTGTCGCCAACTAAACGAACCTCAGGCACACGAATAAAATTATTTATTCTGTGTTCATCTTTTTTTTCTACTCGAGGTTGATAACCTCTGTTGTTTCTAATTGCTATGGCTTTATTATTTTAATTAAACTGTAAATACTTTTAATGTTTTGCTTATTTCTTCGTTTACAATTGCAGCAAATTCTTCAATTGTAACAGTAACATTTCCTTTTCCTTCTTGACCGTGACGACGAATAGAAATTGTATTATTTTTCTCCTCTTCCTCACCAACTATCAACATAAAAGGTGTTTTTTGCATCTCTGCATCTCTAATTTTTCTACCAATCGACTCATTTCTGTTGTCAATTTGGGCGCGAATATCGTGATTTTCTAGCAGATTTAAAACTTTTTTAGCATAATTTTCATATTTATCACTCAAACATAAAATTAAAGCTTGCTCTGGCATCAACCAAAGAGGAAAATTTCCAGCCGTATGTTCTATTAAAATAGCAATAAAACGTTCCATACTTCCAAATGGTGCTCTATGAATCATAACTGGCGTATGTAATTCATTATCAGAACCTTTGTATGTCAATTCAAAACGCTCTGGCAAGTTATAATCAACCTGAATCGTTCCCAATTGCCAACTTCTACCCAAAGCATCTTTTACCATAAAGTCTAACTTTGGTCCATAAAACGCAGCTTCGCCATAAGCAACAACTGTATTTAATCCTTTATCTTTTGCAGCATTGATAATTGCACTTTCTGCTTTTTCCCAATTTTCATCGCTACCAATATATTTTTCTCTATTTTCTTGATCACGAAGCGAAATTTGAGCTGTGAAATTTTCAAATCCTAACGAACCAAAAACATACAAAACTAAATCTATTACATTCTTAAATTCTTGATCCAATTGATCTGGAGTACAAAAAATATGTGCATCATCTTGAGTAAATCCTCTAACACGAGTTAAACCATGCAATTCACCACTTTGTTCATATCTATATACTGTACCAAATTCTGCATAACGCTTTGGCAAATCTTTATAAGACCAAGGTTTAGTATTGTAAATTTCACAGTGATGCGGACAATTCATTGGTTTCAATAAAAATTCTTCGCCTTCTGCTGGAGTATTTATAGGTTGAAAACTGTCTGCTCCATATTTTGCATAATGTCCAGAAGTTACATACAATTCTTTTTGACCAATATGTGGCGTTACAACTTGCTCGTAACCAGCTTTCTTTTGTGCTTTCTTTAAAAATTGTTCCAATCTATCTCTTAAAGCGGCGCCTTTTGGCAACCACAATGGTAAACCTGCACCAACTTTAGCAGAAAAAGCAAATAAATCAAGTTCTTTACCCAATTTTCTATGGTCACGACGTTTTGCTTCTTCAAGCAATTCAATATACTCTGTTAAGTCTTTTTGCTTAGGAAACGAAATTCCGTACACACGAGTAAGTTGCTTGTTTTTTTCATCACCACGCCAATAAGCACCAGCAACACTCATAATTTTCATGGCTTTAATAATTCCAGTATTAGGAATATGTCCACCACGACATAAATCTGTAAAAGTTGCATGATCGCAAAAAGTTATAGTTCCATCTTCTAGATTTGATATTAACTCTGTTTTATACTCGTTTCCTTTGTATAATTCTAATGCATCAGCTTTAGAAACTGGACGCATTGTAAACTCATATTTATCTCTAGAAATTTCTAAAACTCTATCTTCTATGGCTTTAAAATCGGCATCTGTTATTTTTTCGTCGCCAAAATCTACGTCGTAATAAAATCCGTTATCAATTGCTGGTCCAAGCGTAAGTTTAATTCCGTTATATTTTTCTTCAAGAACTTGTGCCATTACGTGAGAAGTAGAATGCCAAAAAGCTTTTTTACCTTCTTTGTCATTCCAAGTATATAAAACTAGCGAACCATCGGTTGTTAAAGCTGTAGCCGTTTCAATCGTGGTTCCATTAAAACTAGCTGAAATTACATTTCTAGCCAATCCTTCACTTATACTTTTTGCAACATCCATTGGGTTTGAACCATTTTCAAACTCCTTAACTGAACCATCAGGTAACGTAATCTTTATCATTCTTGTTTTTTTACAGAATGCAAATATAGTTCATTATAAAAACACTTACAATATGAAGTCATTTAAACTTTTTTGATTGAAGTGAAAAATTAAGGTTTTTGTTTCAGATTTTGTATTTTTTTTATTGCATAGCATCGCTACGGAATTAAAAAAATATGAAATATGAGGCAGAAAGATACTTTTGCAACCAATTGAAAAAAGTTTAAACGACTTCTAAGAATTACATTTTATGTAACAAGATTTTTTTTCAGAATTTAATTGTGATTGGTTATGAAAGAAATAATTACTAAACCATTTAAAAATAAAACTAACTTTGAATAAATACCCAATTATTCTGGTAGTCTAGCCCAGATAGAAACGGAAATCCTTTCTTTTCTTGAACTTTTTTCAAGAAAAGAAAGATTGAAGTGTATAGCTGGAAATAGCTTCAAGAAAAAAATAACAACTAACTGAAAATCAATTACAAAATAAATAATTTATTGAAATTAAAATAATTTTCATCACATTTATCAAAGAAACTACTTAGAATTAACAAATATTTTTTATTTTTAACAAATTCATTAGCACTAACAACAAACTACAATATAATTATAATATGGAAATTTTAAAAGTACAAGCATTACGTGGACCAAACATTTGGAGTGTTCAACGCAAAAAATTAATTCAAATGCGTTTGGATTTGCAAGAAATGGAAGAATTTCCAACCAACAAAATTGAAGGTTTTAGAGAACGAATAGAAGCTTTAATTCCTACAATGATAGAACACAGATGCTCTGAAGGTACACGTGGAGGATTTTTTTCTCGAATAGAACGTGGCACTTGGATGGGACACGTTATTGAACATATTGCGCTAGAAATTCAAACACTTGCCGGAATGGAAACTGGTTTTGGTAGAACTAGAGAAACCAAAACGCCTGGAGTTTACAACGTAGTTTTTAGTTATACTGAAGAAAATGTGGGAATGTTTGCCGCAGAAAGTGCTGTTGCCATTGCCGAAGCTTTGATTAAAGGTGTTGAATATGATTTGGATGCAGACATTCAAAAAATGCGCGAAATTCGTGAACGAGTTCGCCTTGGACCAAGTACTGGAAGTATTGTAGAAGAAGCAGTTGCAAGAGATATTCCTTGGATTAGATTAGGAACAAATTCGTTAGTTCAGCTTGGTTATGGTGTAAACCAAATGCGTTTTCAGGCAACAATTACTTGTAAAACTAGTAGTATTGCTGTAGATATTGCTTGTAATAAAGAGCAAACTAAAAAAATGCTCGATGCAGCTTCTATTCCTGTTGCTAACGGTGGAATATGCATAGAAGAATCAGATTTAGACGGAATAATTACTAAAATTGGTTATCCGATAGTTATAAAACCGCTTGATGGAAATCACGGAAAAGGTGCTTCTATTAATGTAAAAAATATGGATGATGCCAAAGCTGGACTAGCTTACGCCAAAAAATACAGTCATAGAGTTATTGTAGAAAAATTTATTACTGGTTATGACTTTAGAGTTTTAATAATTGATAACAAACTAGTTGCTGCTGCAAAAAGAGAACCTGCACACGTTGTTGGAAACGGAAAAGATACCATTCAAAAATTAATTGATGTAACCAACGAAGATCCAAAAAGAGGTTACGGACACGAAAATGTATTGACGCAAATTGATGTTGATAGAGACACAACCGATTTATTAGAAAAATTAAAGTACACTTTAGAAACTGTTCCTAAAGCTGGTGAAACGGTTTATTTAAAATCTACAGCAAACTTAAGTACTGGTGGAACTTCTGTAGATGTTACCGATATGATGCATCCAGAAAATATTTTCTTGTGCGAAAGAATTTCTAGAGTTATAGGATTAGATGTTTGTGGTGTAGATATTATGGCAGAAAATTTAACGCAACCACTAAAAGAAAATGGCGGTTGTATTCTAGAAGTCAACGCTGCGCCAGGTTTTAGAATGCACTTAGCACCAAGCGAAGGATTGCCAAGAAATGTAGCTTCGCCAGTTATAGATATGTTGTATCCATTGGGCAAACCAAGTAGAATTCCGATTATTGCCGTTACTGGAACTAATGGAAAAACTACTACTACCAGACTTTTGGCTCATATTGTAAAAAATAATGGTTATAAAGTTGGGTTTACCACATCGGACGGAATTTATGTTCAAAACCACATGATGGAAAAAGGTGATACTACTGGACCAATGTCGGCCGAGTATATTTTGAAAGATCCAACGGTAGAATTTGCTGTTTTAGAAACTGCTCGTGGCGGAATTTTAAGATCTGGATTAGGTTTTAGCCGTTGCGATATCGGAATTATTACCAACATTCAAGAAGATCATTTGGGACTTTCAGACATTCACACACTTGAAGATTTAGCTAAAGTTAAAAGTACAGTAGTAAAAAGTATAAAAAAAGATGGTTGGGCAGTTTTAAATGCCGAAGACGAACAGTGTTTAAAAATTGCAAGCGAATTGTCGTGCAACATTGCTTATTTTAGTTTGAATGAAGACAATCCTACAGTTCAAAAATTTGCCAAAGAAGGAAAAATTGTAGCGGTTTACGAAAACGGATTCATAACCATTAAAAAAGGCGAATGGAAAATTCGTGTAGAAAAAGCAACCCAAGTTCCGTTAACACTTGGCGGAAAAGCTAAGTTTATGATTGCCAATGTACTTGCAGCAACTTTGGCAGCTTACTTACAAGGATTTAAAACCGAAGACATTAGTTTATCACTACAAACCTTTATTCCAAGTGCTGCGCAAACGCCAGGAAGAATGAATATTTTTGAATTTAAAAAATTCAAAGTTTTGATAGATTTTGCTCACAATGCCTCAGGTTATCGTGGTGTAGAAGATTATTTGAATAGTGTTGAAGCCACCAAAAAAATTGGAATTATTGCAGGTGTTGGCGATAGAAGAGACGAAGACATTAAAGAATGTGCCAAAATTGCAGGTAGAATGTTTGACCACATTATAATAAGACAAGAAAAATATTTAAGAGGAAGAACCGAAGAAGAAATTATAAATTTAATTCTAGAAGGCATAGCCGAAAGCGGACGACCTGTAACGCATGAAATTATACCTAAAGAAGTAGAAGCCATAAAACACGCCATAAATAACGCAGTTGAAGGAAGTTTTATTACCGCTTTGAGCGATGTAGTTACTAATGCTATTAATATTGTTCAGGAATATTTGGATAAGGAAAATGAAGGTGGGATTTTGTAGATGAAAAAATCTAAACTTTAAATTAATAGTACTATATTTGTTAATAACATAATTTAAAAAATACGAATGAAAATATAAATAATAAAAATTAAAATAGCGTTTTGCTTTAAATTTTCCTGTAATTGAAAATCGACCAAATTTTTAAAATTAGAGTAACAGGAAAGTAAAGTTGAAACGTCTGCGGTATGCGCAGGCGTTCTCTTTGCTTTGTTACTCGGGTTCTTGGTCGGACCTTCAATTACAAGCTTGAGGATTTGCCTGCGCTGTCATTTTTACACCGCAGTTATATGAAAAAACTAGACCAAAGATTAATTAGAGAACATAGTCCACCAAAATATTAATTGGATTTATTAAAACAAATAATAAAATAACAATTAATAAAATTAAGTATGACAAAAAATTCAAAGTTTTTAATACTAGCATCAATAATTATGTTAGTATTTATGTTTCAAAGTTGCGAAAAAGATATTTACGAAGAACAAATTTATCAGTCAAAATTTAAAATAAGTTATGTAAATTCAATTGCATTAGACAACAATAATCTTCTAATGCAAAAAATAAATAAAACAACTTTATTTAAAAAAAATTCTCTAAATAGAATAATCACAGATACTGTTACAGGAATTTCTATTGATACTGATAAAGTTAAATATATAATTGGTGAAGATTTTAATTCATACACATTCAAAATAATAAAACCTGATCAAACATTGTTAGATAACTTAGTTTTAATTTCTAAAAATGGTGGTGAGTATAAAGCATATGGAATGCGTTACACATTGTCAGATGAAGAAAAATTAAGATTAGATACTCAAGAATATATTGACTTTACTAATAAATGCAAAGCTGTTGAAATAGAGGATAGCAATTCACTAGAAGAAATTTTATCAAAATTTAATTTTAGTGAACAATGTGATTTAATCTATGTTTGGGAAGAAGTCATATCTATAGTTGCATGCACAATTGATGGATGTTTTAGCGCGCCATGGGCTACAATAAGTTACGGACATATACTAGTTGCAACAAGAGTTTGTTCTAGCGGTGGAAATAATAATGCAGAAGGTTCATCAGAAATAGGAACATCTCCTCATGGTGGTGGAAATGCTGGTAATGATGTTGTTGACAATCCATGTTTAACATTAAAAAAACATTTATCAGCTACAGTTGGTGTAAAATTAAAATCACCAACAATGGTACCAGCTTTACAAGATTTATTAAATCAACCCTTAGAAAATGGTAAGTCATTAATTAAAACTAATGCTGTTTATTCAACTTTAGATGCTCCAGTTGGCACTGACTCTAAAATTACAGTAAAATATGGTGGCACAATTTTTGGAAGTATTCATTTGCATCCATATCCATCTGGCGCTCCAATGTTTTCTTGGTCTGATGTATATTCATTGGTGTTATTTTATAATTTTGCTGATAATGACATTTTATCAGAAGTTGTAATTTATTTAGTTTGTAAAGATAATAATGGTGTAGATCAATTATATGCTTTAAAAATTGATAATCCTGATATTTTTTCAGACGCATTAATAGCCGATATAAATGCAACTGTGATACCTTCAGAATTAGAAGACATAGCTGAGAGCGAAAAAACTAAAGAAATATTAAAACTAATGGATTATCAAATGAAATTAGATTTACAAAGAAGTCCAGATAAAGAGTTAGGTTTTCTTAAAAAGTTTTCTAATTTTGGTATATCATTATACAAAGCCAATACAACAATGACTAATTGGTCTAAATTAACTCTACAAAATCCAAATTCACAAAACCCAACCGTACTACCTGTACCATGTAACTAAAAAATAAAAATTATGAAAAATTTAATATACATAGTAATGCTATTTGCAAGCTATTCTGGTAAATCGCAAATTATTAACATAAGAGATCAAGGCATAGTTGATATTGCGCCTGGTCAGCATTATAAAGACGTTGATAATCTATTAAATCCTTTTGAAGGAACTTGGGTTTTTGATGATGGAATACGTTATTTAAAAATTATTTTAGTAAAAAGAATTAATCATTATAATGGCTCGTACACTAATGACTATATTTATGGAGGTTATGAATATAAAGTTAATAATCAAACATTAGTAAACACTTTAAATGATGCGAATACAATTTACAATTCAAGATTAAAATATAGTATTTATGGTAATGGTATTTTTGAAAGTTATGATCAGCCAATTTGTAATGATTGTGATTTAAACGAAATTAGGTTATTTTTAAGTTTAAGTGAACCTGCAAGTATATTAAACGGTAGTTTAATTATAAAAAAAACTAATGTAAATGGTCAAGAAGCTATAAAATTAAATTTAACAGGTAGTAATTCTACTTATTATAAAGATGGCACACCACCACCACCAGGTGATTTTGTTTTGCCATCTGGAGACTATATTCTTATTAAACAGTAGACATTTTACTTAAAAAAGCAACTTATATAAATTATTATTTAAGTTGCTTTAAAATTATAGTAACTCAAAAAATAACAAATTCAAACAAAAAAATAAAAACCAAACCCCAAACAATCACAAAACCATTAATAACAACAGGATTAATAAATCTAACACTTTTAATTTGGTCAAGATTATTTACTAATAAAACCATTCCAGAATTTGTGATATTTAAATAATCAAAAATTCAAAATTTCCATAATATCATCAAAATTAGTATAATAAAATAAACAATAAAAATGGCACAAATAAATCCTTACATCCATTTTAATAGAAATGCAGAAGAAGCATTTACATTTTACAAATCAGTTTTTGGTGGCGAATTTTCAATGATAAGTCGTTTTAGTGATTTTTCAAATCCAGAATTTCCAATTTCTGAAAGTGATGCCAACAAAATTATGCATATTGCTTTACCTATTGGAAAACATAGTGTTTTAATGGCAAATGATACTCCAGAATCGTTAGGTGTTCACAATGAAAACGAAACTAGAAGCAAAATTTTTATAAATGCAGAAAGTAAAGAAGAAGCTAATAAATTATTTAATGGTCTTTCAACTGGAGGACAAATAGAGTTTCCAATTTCTGACAGTCCTTGGGGTTCGTACTTTGGAATGTTTAGAGACAAATATGGAATTGAATGGATGGTAGATTATAATTCAAATTAGGAAGGAAATACAAAATAAAAAAACAACTTTTTGAATTGAAATATGAATTATATTGTAGAAAATGAAAAATTAGAAATTCAATATATTCCAGGAAACGGCGCTTGGACTTATCATCTAATAATACCAAATTCTAAAAATATAAAAGGAAAATGGGGTGATTTAAAAGTATCTGGACAAATTGATAACTATATTTTAACCAACAAAAATTTAGCGCCTTTAAAAAATTCAGATAAAAAAATGTCTTTAAATTCTGAAATTAGAAACTTTATAGGAAAAAGTGGTGGAGAATTTGTAAATGTTACACTTTATCTTGTGAATGAAAATACTCAAAAAGATAATGAAACCGAAATGATTTTTCAATGTTTTAAAGATGCAGAAATATTAAGTACCTTTAAAAAACTTAAAATCGAAGAGCAAAATGATATAATTGTAAATATAAATTCATCTGCTACTGAAAATCAAAAAGTAGAAAAAATTGTAAAAATTATTGCCAAGCTTGAACAAATGAGCTAATAACACTAGTGTAAATATTGTTCTGTAGAAATTGAGTTTTAGATAAACTTTAAAGCTTTTTATTAAAATTTATTTTGCACATAGATATAAAACTTAATTAACAAACCATGAAAACCCAAACAATCACAAAAGCATTCCTAATAGCAGGATTGATGAACCTAACGGTTTTAATTTGGTCAAGATTTTTTACTAATAAAACCATTCCAGAATTTGATCCAGTTGTTTTGTCAAATTTTGGTTTGTTAATGATTGTCATTTGGGGAATTGCTTACATTGCTGTTGCTAAAAAGTTTTATGAAGTAAAATGGCTAGTTGGCGTTTTTGCAATTGAAAAATTTATTTATGGTTGCGCTTGGACTAATTGGATGTTACATAATAACCTTTCAGATGTATTTAAAAAAGATACAATGGCAGGCGTTTTTTATGCTATTTATGGAATTAATGATTGGTTATTTTTTGTGTTTTTTACGTTTGTTTTTGTCTATTTAAGTAGAATTAAAAATAATTAATTATAAAATTTAGAATTAAAAATAACTTAAATAAGTACTTATTTAAGTTATTTTTTTATTTTTGTATAAAAATACAACTAATGAAAGTTATAAATTATACCGATTTAAGATTAAATCTAAAAAAATGGATGGATTCTGTAACAGATGATAGGGAAGAAATTATTGTAAAAAGAAAAGACAATAAAGATTTAGTTCTAATTTCGTTAGAAGAATACAATGCGTTAAACGAAACCAATTATTTATTATCTGGAAAAAATAGAGCCATTTTATTAAATTCGGTTGCAGATGTAAAGAACAATAAAATTATTCAAAAAGAATTACTTGAACTATGATGGTTTCATGGCAAATTCAAGCATGGGAAGATTATTTATATTGGCAAAAAACCGATAAATTCAAACTTAAAAGAATAAACGAATTGATAAAATCTTGTTTGAGAACTCCTTACGAAGGAATAGGAAATCCAGAAGGATTAAAACACGACTTGCAAGGTTTTTGGTCAAGGAGAATTGATACAGAACATAGGTTAGTCTATACAATTCAAAATAACGATTTAATTGTAGTTTCTTGCAGGTATCATTATTAATTGAAAAGTATTGAATTTTCAAAAAAAGTAGTCAACAGATTTTTTCCTATATCAACCAAGAAAAACTGAGATTTTCGAATAATGCGACTTTTTCAATCGGTCAATAATGTAAATTAAACTCAAAAGTCTAATCATTTTATAACTTAACATTAAAAACCCTAATTCAACATTGTATTTACGTAACTTAGTTATATAAATAAAATATCATGAACATAAATTGGGTTATAATAGGTATTGTTGTGTTTTTTAGTCTTGCATTAATTATTTTTTTAATTAGAAGCAACGCTATAGATAAGAAAAAGCTACTTAAATTTTATAAAAGAGAAAATAAAATAGAAGATAAAAAACATTTAGATGATAAAGAAGTATACTAATTTATGTGATGTATATTTTTTTGTAAACAAAAATTATAAACTACAAAGGATAATGTAATCTGACCAATAAAGTCAATACATTATCCTTTTTTTATATATTTACAGCAACTAACAAATTATTATTATGACAAAGAAAATTTTATCAATTATAACAGTATTCATTTGCATTACATCCTTTTCACAACTAAAAAAAATCACGCTTGAAGAAGGCGTTTTACAACAAAACAGAAAATTTGGAGCCGATAAACTAACAGGTTTTCAATGGATACCAACTACTTCAAACTATGTTTATTATACTGATGCTTGGACTAAAATGGTTTCGGCATCTACCAAAGATTCTGCTGCTAAAGAATTGGTAACATTATCAGACATCAATTCTGCATTAGGTACAAAAATTAAAAACTTTTTTGGAACAGAATGGATAGATATCAATACAATTTTGGTTGCTGATGCTGGAAAATATTATACGTATTCTGTTGCAACAAAATCTGGAATGTTACATCAAGAAACAACTGAAACATTCGAAAATACAACGTTTGATGCTTCAAAAAACAATATTGCCTTTACAGAAGAAAACAATCTTTATATCTTAAATAAAAACAAACAAAAAGTTGCAATAACATCTAATTCTGATAAAAATATAGTTTCTGGACAAGCGGTTTCTAGAAGTGAATTCGGAATTTCAGGTGGTATTTTTTGGTCGCTAAAATCATCTTTCTTAGCATTTTATCAAAAAGACGAAACAGATGTTGCCGATTATCCAATTCTAGATATTAATGAAACGCCAGGAAAGTTAATCAATATGAAATACCCAATGATTGGTCAAAAATCTGAAAAACCAAGAGTTGGAATTTATAATTTGGCTTCTGGAAAAACTGTTTTTATAACGCCAAGAAACAATCCAGACGATTATTTAACCAATCTTTCTTGGTCGCCAGACGAAAAATATGTGTTGATTGCAGAAGTAAATCGAGCGCAAAATGATATGTGTTTAAATGTTTACGATGCCAATACTGGAAAATTTATAAGAACAATTCTAAACGAGATTAACGATAAATGGGTAGAACCAGAACATGATGCTTTTTTTCCGAATAAAAATTCTAATAATTTTATCTGGTTTAGCGAAAAAGACGGTTTTCATCAACTATACTATTATTCTATAGATGGAAAATTAATCAAGCAATTAACCAATAATAAATTTCCTGTAAGAGAAATTATTGGCGCAAACGCAACAGGAACTGAAGTTTATTTTAAAGCAACTGGCGAAACTGGAACCAATATGTTAGCGTACAAAGTAGATTTAAAAGGAAAACAAACCTTACTTACTAAAGATTTAGGCGTTCATAATTTTATTCCAAATTTTGACGGAAGTGCATTTTTTGATGAATATTCCAATCATTCAACACCTTCTAAATCATTGCTCTACGATAAAAATTTGAAATCTAAAACACTTTTAGAAAGTAAAAATAAATACGAAGGTTATGAAATGGGTTCAGCAGAAATAAAAACCATAAAAGCTGCCGATGGAACAACAGATTTGTTTACAAGATTAATAAAACCAAGCAATTTTGATGCAACAAAAAAATATCCAGTTTTGGTTTACGTTTATGGCGGACCACACGCTCAAATGATTACAAATTCCTATCTTGATGGAGCAAATCTTTGGATGTATTGGATGGCAGAACAAGGATATTTGGTATTTACAGTAGACAATCGTGGTTCTGATAATCGCGGTTTTGCCTTCGAAAGTGTCATTCACGGAAAATGTGGAACCAACGAAATAGAAGATCAAATGAAAGGCGTAGACTACTTAAAATCATTGCCTTACGTAGATTCTAATCGTCTTGCGGTTCACGGTTGGAGTTATGGCGGATTTATGACAACATCGTTACTTTTAAGAAAACCAGATGCGTTTAAAGTTGGTGTTGCTGGCGGACCAGTTACCGATTGGAAATGGTACGAAGTCATGTATGGCGAACGTTACATGGACACACCAACCGAAAATCAGAAAGGTTTTGACGAATCAAGCACACTAAATTACGTAAACAATTTAAAAGGAAAATTAATGCTAATTCACGGTACAAGTGATGATACTGTGGTAATGCAACACAATTTTGCTTTGGTAAAAAAATTCATCGAAGCAGGAAAACAAATCGACTTTTTTCCTTATCCAATGGCCAAACACAATGTTTTTGGCAAGGACAGAGTACATTTAATGACGAAGGTTTTGAATTATGTGATTGACAATAATAAATAGTTTTTTTAGAAGCTATTCCTGCTATACGTTTCAATCTTTCTTGTCTTGAACTTGTTTCAAGATCTTGAAACAAGTTCAAGACAAGAAAGGATTTCCACTTCTATCAGGGCTAAACCTATCCCAATGTTCAGAACTCTTTTCTGAGTTTTGGGATTTTTTTATAGTTTTCTAACAATCAATCTTAGTTTTAGACAAAACTTTCCATTCTTTAAAAATTAAAAATTGATAAAGAATATAAAAAAGCGAATTAAAAATCCAAATATCTAAATAAACTGGTTCATTCATAAAGACAAGTTCGGTATTTCCTGATAAAAAAATTGAGGCACTACTACTTAAATAAAAAGTCAATCCCAAGCAGAAATAAAAATAGTCATGTGCAACTTTTATATTTCTAAAAAAATATAGTAGACAATAAAAGATTAAAATTATAGAAGTTATGCCAATTTCTAACGTGTTAAATTTCCAATACAAAGCTGGGTTAACAATATATTGACTGGCAATTATCAAACTAACCACAATTAAGTTTAGTACTACCAATTGTTTTAAAAATTTTTCATTAAAAAGTTGATAGAAAAACAAACTAAGCACAACAAACTGAATGTTAAAATAGTAATGAGAAAGAAAAAAATTAGAATTGGGTTTTAATATACCAATAACATTACACAACAATTCAACAATAAATAATACTGATAAATAGAAGGTTACCAACTTATACAAAGTATCCTTATCTTTTCGATTTCGAATAAATAATATACAATTTATTAATAAAAGTAATAATCCAAAAATACTTATAATAAAAGATAGTAGCATAGTTTAAAAAGTAGGTAATTGTATAAAATTATGTTTTTTAGTGGAAAAAAAATCCAAATTTCTAGTTTGAAATTTGGATTGATATATTTTTTAAAATTTAATTTTTAATCTGTTACAACAGGAATTGTTATCATGTATTGTACACGAACAGGAATTCCATTTAAAATTCCTGGTGACCAAACAGGAGAAATACTCATAACTCTAATGGCTTCGTCGGCAGTTCCATTTCCTGCATCGCTAAGAACACCAATTTCAGTTAAAGTTCCATCTTTTTCTACTACAAAAGCAACCAAAACTTCGCCTTTTAATCCTTTTACATTTGGTTTTACAAAGTTTCTTTTAATAAAAAGTTCTAATGCTTTTTTTCCGCCATTAAATTTTGGAGCAACTTTAACTTGATCTGTTGAGTAAATTATTTCACTAGGATTTGGTATAGAAAGTGTTTTCTTTTCTGATTGTGAAAATGAAAACTGTGAAATTAGTATTAAAAGTAGAAAGTATATTTTTCTCATTATTTAATTTTTTTTATATAAACAAAGCAAATCTAACAAAAATAATTTACTAACTACTGAAAATTAATAAATTAAAATAATATTATGTTTTTTGTTTCTTTTTTCTCGCTGCAGGAAACAATACATTATTTAATATTAATCTAAAACCTGGCGAATTTGGATGCAATTCTAAAACGGTTGGTTCATCGCCTACTCTATGTTGATAATCTTCTGGATCATGACCACCAAAGAATGTAAAAAATCCTTTTCCTTTTTGTCCGTGAATGTATCTTGCTTCTTGATTTAATTCATTTGTTCCAAGAACTAATACATTAGATTTTATTAATTCCCTATCAAATGCTGTACTTTGACCCATAAAACCTTTTACTAATTGAGTATGATTTTGACAAAGCATACTAGGAATTACATCCCATTTAGCCGAAAATTCCATCAATGTAAAATAATCTTTTTCCATTGGCAATCTTCGTTTTTCAGTCATATCAATATCAGAAAACTCATAATGATCTGGCTTTCTATCTAATATAAAATCTTTAAAAGCAAATGTTTTAGTGTAATCTATTTTAGATTGATAATTGGCTTCACTATCGTCACCATCAAACATTGGCTCGCAAATATCAACACCTTCTGATGCTAATGCTATATCAAAACTATCTGTTGCAGAACACATTGCAAACATGAATCCACCACCAATTACAAAATCTCTAATTTTTTTGGCTACATCCAATTTTTCTTCAGATACTTTATTGTAACCTAATTTTTTGGCTAAAGATTCGGCTTCTTTTTTTTGATCTATATACCAAGGTGCATTTTTATACATTCCATAAAATTTTCCATATTGACCAGTAAAATCCTCGTGATGCAAGTGCAACCAATCGTAAAGAATTAATTGATCTGATAAAACTTCTTCATCATAAATAGGTGTAAACGGAATTTCGGCATAAGTTAAAACCATTGTAACAGCATCATCCCATGGTTGTTTTCCTTTAGGTGTGTAAACTGCAATTTTAGGTGCTTTTTCTAAAACTAC
>NZ_JAYUPK010000108.1:0-17665 GCF_043760115.1 Flavobacterium sp. | reverse complement strand
TCCCATTATGTCTTGAACGTAACTGTTGTATTTAAAATCGATGTGATTTTCTGCCATAACATCTGCGCCAGCTCGAGAACTTTCTAATAAAAAAGCATTTCCATAATCAAAAAAATAGGTTCCTTTTTCGGTGTGTTTATTTATTGCTGTAGCGTGACGACGAAGCGTTTTTTGAACTTCTTCTTTAAATTTTTCTGGATTGTTTGCCATCAAATCATTAGATTCTTCAAAAGTAAAATCTATTGGATAATAACCTCCAGCCCAAGGATTGTGAAGCGAAGTTTGATCGGAACCTAAATCGATATGGATATTTTCTTGGTCAAATTTTTCCCAAACATCTACAACGTTTCCAAGATATCCAATTGAGACTATTTCATTATTTTGTTGCGCTTTTTTAATTCGTGTAACCAAATCGGATACGTTTTCTATAACTTCGTTAATCCAACCTTGCGAATGACGAATGTGAGTGATTTTAGGATTTACTTCTGCGCAAACCGTTATGCAACCTGCAATGTTTCCAGCTTTAGGTTGCGCACCAGACATTCCTCCAAGTCCAGAAGTTACAAATAATCCTCCTTTTGGAGATTTTTTTATTTTTCTAAATCCGTTTAAAACGGTAATTGTTGTGCCGTGAACAATGCCTTGAGGACCAATGTACATGTAACTTCCTGCGGTCATTTGTCCGTATTGAGAAACGCCAAGCGCGTTAAATTTTTCCCAATCATCTGGTTTGGAATAATTTGGAATTACCATGCCATTAGTTACTACAACTCGTGGTGCTTCTTTGTGCGATGGAAATAATCCCATTGGATGACCAGAATACATAGCCAATGTTTGCTCTTCGGTCATTGTTGCCAAATACTGCATTGTCAATAAATATTGTGCCCAGTTTGAGAAAACTCCTCCATTTCCACCATAAGTTATTAGTTCGTGAGGATGTTGCGCCACTGCATAATCCAAATTATTTTGAATCATTAACATTATGGCTTTTGCTTGAATGGATTTTCCGGGATAATCAGAAATTGGTCTTGCGTATATTTTATAATCTGGACGAAAACGATACATATAAATTCGTCCGTAGGTTTCTAATTCGTTTCTAAATTCTGGTAATAATATTGCGTGATGTTGGGCATCAAAATAGCGCAAGGCATTTTGTAATGCTAGTTTTTTTTCCTCTGGTGAAAGAATGTCTTTTCTATTTGGTGCGTGATTTATATCGGTTTCGTATGGTTTTGGATTTGGTAAAACCGATGGAATTCCTTGTAGTATTTGTTCTTGAAAGTTCATTTTTTATAATGTATATTGTATTTGTGTAAAATTGTATAGTGTAAAATTGTATAGTGTAAAAATGTATAGTGTAAAAATGTAAAATGTAAAATTGTAAAAAGTAAAAATGTATTTATGTAAAATTGTATGAAGTAAAGTTATAGTAATGTAAAATTGGTTACTGTATTATTTTATTTTTTAAAAATTACGATCTACAGAAATACACTATACAGTTTTACACAAATACACTATACAATTTTTACTTTTTAAAAGTTCCTGTTTTTTTATCAAATCCATACGGACAATGTCTACAACCGCTTTTGCAACAATGACCACGCTTAAGGTGGTGTTTTTCGGTAAAACATTTATATCCTTCTGGCGTTAAATAATAATCTTCGCCTTCAATTAATTTATTTTCTTCTTCTTTATCTTTAAACATAGCTACAAATTTAGCAACTTTGCAGGATATATGATACTAATTGTTTTTAAATATTTAACGCCTAGAGGTTTTCGAGGTTTGACTTTGTTTCCGTTTGTTTTTATGGCAGATAAGGACGATAAATTGAATGTGGTTTTTATTAATCACGAGAAAATTCATATTCGTCAACAACTTGAATTGTTGGTTTTGCCATTTTATATTTGGTATTTTTTGGAGTTTTTAGTGCGATGGTTTCAATATAAAGATAAATATAAAGCTTATAAAAACATTTCGTTTGAAAGAGAAGCTTATGCTAACGAAAAAGACCTTAACTATTTAAAGCAAAGGTCTTTTTGTAGGTTTTTAAAGTTTTTATAGTTTAAAAAATTACTTTTTCGTTTTTTACAAATCCATTTTTTAACTTGATTTTTAAAAATAATGTGGAGTTGTTTTTTTGTAAATTAGTTAATTGGATTTCTTTGGAATTGATGTTTTTGTATTCGGCTAATTTTCTTGCTAGAACATCGTAAACTTCAATAGATTCTATTAATTCGTTGGTTGATTTTACTGTTAAATAATTATTAGAAATTACTTTAATTGTATTTTCATAGTTGAAATTATTATTTGCTAAAGCATTGTCTCGATAAATAATTGAAAACCTATTATTGATATAACTTTGTGTTGCAGAAAATTGAAAAGGCGCTGTTTTTATATCTGTAATTGTGTTTAATAAATTATCTTTTAGGTATATGTTTTGATTTTCAAATAGACCATCAACAGTTGCAATAGCTATGGAGTAATTTCCTGTTGACGGAATATAAATTCCAAGTGGTACTTCGTCAGTATCTTGAAAAGGCAAACTTCTTCCTTGAATATTAAATTTTTCATTATTTAATGTTGAAAAAAGTGACATTAAACCTGTATAAAAAGTATTACTATCAAAAAAACTATCTCTTTCATTAGTTGCACCTTCTGCATAACCAATTAAAATTCTGTCCGATTGATAATTAGAATCTACTAAATCTAACCAATATCGATGTCTTTCTATATCTACAAGATTTGAAGTGTTATTTGTATTAGATTGACTGGTATTTTTAAAGAAATAATTATTAGGATAGGTTGCACTTCGCAAAGTATTATTAAATGTTATGTTGTCTGATGCTGTTGCTCCATCTTTCATTACTACAAAAAATCCTTGTGCGCCACCAATAAATAAATCAGATGCTGCTGCTGGACAGCAAGTAGTTCCTGTAAAGTTATAGGTTAAATAATCTCCTGGATTATAATTGTAGGCAAACGAATTGTAAAATGGACTTGGAATGTTTGCTGGTAAATTTCCGTGTGTCCATAGTCTAATATTACCTTCAATTTTGGTATTGTTGTCAAATAAAAACTGACTAGCTCTAATAGATGATGGATATGGATTTCCAGTTAAATTCCAGTTATCGCTATAGTTATTAATTTCTGTTCCGTTTAAACCAGTATGAAAAGCCGAGTTTGTATCTGAACCACGAGATATTGGAAACGTAATAGTTCCATTATTTGGTATTCCTTTAAAACTTCCTGGAAAGATAGAATTTACAGAAGAACTAAATGAACTTGGACCACGAACAATATATCCTTTTGCATTAATCATAGCATTTCCAGTTGCGTTTTCCCAATTTCCTTGTCCGCCATTCGGATTTGCAACTGTTGTATTCCATTTATAAATTGCGCCTGCAACTAATGGAGAAGCAATACTTGAAACATTGAAATTTGTAACAGGTGATGACCAATATACATAATCTAAGCTTCTAATGTTAGCGTTTCTTTTATAGATTATATCTCCTGTATTGGCAACATTATTTATTTGAACTAAACTTGCATTATTTTCTATTTGAAAATTTCCAGTTGTTTGAACGTTTACCCAATTGGTAACTGTAACAGCATTGTTAGAATTTATATTTAAACTTGCGCCGTTTAAAATTGATAAAGTTCCTGCCAAACCATTATAATTTGTTCCAGAAATTATTGGATTATTTAGTGTTGTTGGTATAACCACACAATCTGATAAGTTTGGAATTCCTGATGGTGTCCAATTATTGTTTTTATTCCAATCAGTATCAACTGATCCATTCCAAGTTTTGTTTCCGCTAACGGTTACAGTTGTATAATCTGTTTTTATTTGCGTTGTTCCATTGCAAAAACTATAAGTAACTTCTGCTGTGTAGGAGGTTGTTGTTGCAGGACAAACGCTTAAAGTATTTGATGTTCCAAGTACTGTTCCTGTTGTGGTTGTTCCTTCAAACCATTTTATAGAAGTTATAGAAGTTCCAGAAGGAACAAATCGCCAAGCTTCATTTGTAGCTGTCCAATTGGTGTCTAATCCATTTCTATTTGGAGCAACAGTTGCCAGTGTTCCTGTACTGTTTTGAATTCCTACTATCGCATTTCCACCATTCCAAGGAGAAATATCGTTGTTATCAATTTTTTTATTTTTAATATATACTTCAATAATATTTGTGTTTTCATATAAAACCATCATTCCTGTATATAAAATGGTATTGTCTGAAAACATTGGAACATTATTCCAAGAAGCAACTAAAGCTCTACATCCTGTATTTAGTGTTATAACTTCATATCCAACTTCGCCACCATAAAAAGGATTTATGTCATGATAAACACCATAAATTGTGTTTGTAAATAATGCACCAACTGTACTAGGTAAATTGTTTGCAAATGAATATCCAGAAGATGTTCCAGCATAAGCAGGATTGAATGATAAAACACCATTAGAACCAATTGAACAGGTATTATATGAATTTCCGTAGAAACAAAAATTGAATGGAATGTTTATGGTGGGAGACCAAACATCATCGATATTATCGCTTACTTGATTAGCCATACAATTAAATTGATATGGTGGATTGTAAGCTATAGATTGAACAGTGTAACTTGTAGTTTGTCCGAGTTGTAAATAATATGCTTCCAACGTTGTGCATCCAGTTGAAGAACAACTTCCAATTGGCGCAGGATCAACACCATTTAATCCTAATCCACCAGCGTCTACATTAGAACATCCAAATGTTGAAGTTCCAATTCCGTTTCCTACAGCACAAGGTTGTGTAAAAATTGTAGGTCCAACCCAAACACCTTGACCTAATACTCCACCACAATTGGATCTAACCCAAACATAATATATTGTAGTTGTAGTTAATCCTGTTAAATTTGCAGTTGTTATTCCAGAGGTTGTGCTTCCAGTTGGAATTGTTGATGCAGTTGGTGTTAATGAAGAAGTACTATAATAATATTGATATCCATTTGCAGGAACTGGAGTTGCAGCAGTCCAACTTAAAGTTGTTTGAGGAGTTAAAGTAATAATAATATTTGTTGGGTTTCCAGAACAAGGTAATGGAGGTAAAACCGTTAATGTATAATCTTCTGTTTCTCCGCTACTTATTGATCCACATTCGTCTGGGTTACTAGATAAATAGTTCGCTCTAATTCTCATTCTATGATTTCCAATAGTTGCTGTTCCTGGTATAGTAAAAGAACCTGTAGATGATGTTACATATGCGCCACTTAAAAATACGGTTTCGCCAGCATCATCAAAGTCAAAATCGTCATTCCAATCTACCCAAATATTAAATCCGTAAGAGTATGTTCCATTAAAAAATATAGCATTAAAACTTATCGAACCAAAATTTATTTGACTTACTACTTGAGGAATAAAATTTCCATATCCATTAGTAGAATAACCAGAATTTAAATTGGATATATTACTATTTCCTCCAGAAGTAGAAAAATTATTTATGTAATAAGTTGTGCTAGTAGAATTAGAGATACAATATCCAGTTGTAAAAATCCCAAAAGTTGTCCAAGTGCTAAAGTTACCACTACCACAATCGCTTCTTACGAATATATAGTATGTTGTGTCAGCCAATAAACCAGTAAGATTTATAGAATTTAAAGTTGTTGAAATTCCGCTAGATGTTGGCGTAGTGTTACTTGTAGAAACTAAATATTGATATCCATTTCCAGGAACTAAAGATGGTGGTGTCCAACTTATTGTAGCACTTGTTTGAGTTATATTAATTGTGGCATTTAATGTTGGTGCAATACAAGTTGGTGCTGAAACACAAATTCCAAAAGCTCCATTATTATCGTTTCCGTATTCCCAAACTCTAATATAAATTGTTTGTCCAGGTGTAAGTAAATTTTGGGATAAATAAGACATTGCTCCATTTATACTAGAATCATCATCACATGCTAATAATGTTAAACCTGCGCAAGTTCCAGAATAAATTGCTATTCCACTGTCTAAAATCACACCTGTTTGAGTATCAATATTTAAGATTCCTGTTGCAGGAACTATAACTTTAAACCAAACGTCTCCACCATTATAATTTGCACAACCTGGAGCAGGAATGCCCAAACTTGGAGTTGCATTTGTATTAGAATAGGTTGTATATGTACACGTAGATGTGACGGTTAAAGCTATTGCATTTACACATTCATCATTTATAGGAGCAACTGGTGGCGGAGCACAAGTTCTAGAAATTGTAAAAGTACCTTTAGTTGCACTTGCGCTAGCATAATGAGAAATGTATACAAAATAATTTGTTCCTAAAACAGTTGTAAAAGTTGAAGATTCTGTACCATTTGATAATCCAGAATCATTACAAGACATTGAAGTTAGAGTGCCACAAGCACCACTTGAGATAGACATTTCATGGTCAAATCCTCCTGTAGCTGTTGATGAAATTGTGGTTTGATTTCCATCTCCTGTAAATTTATACCAAACACCAAAATCTCCCATACTACAACCAGTTCCGTTTACAACAGAATTTGTTCCAACGGTTGTTCCAGTTAAATTGGATGTTGCACAAGGTAGCACAATTGCATTTGCACAAAGATTATTAGAAGGTGTGGCTGCTGCATAAGCACAGATTGTTCCTGTAAAAGCAGTTGTTGCAGTGACAGTTTTATTAATTCTGATATAATATGTTGTGTTTATAGAAACAGATACTGGTAATGATATTGCATTTGAAGCAGCTGCGTTTGCACATCCTAAAAGAGTAAATCCACTGCAATTGCCAGAATAAATTGATAATGACCAAGCTCTGTTTGTAGTTCCAGTTAATACAATTGATGTTGTAACAGCATCTGTAGTTATGGTATACCAACCATCACGATTTGCTGTAACTGAATTGCATAATAAAGGATTTGCAGCACCAATTTCAATAGTGTTTGCCGTAAAAGTATAAGATGTATTGGTACAACTAGTTCCTACAGGAATTGAAATTGCATTAGCACAGTTGTCATTTGCAGATTGAGAATAATTATATCCATAAATAAGAAACACAACTATCGAAAAGTAAATTTGAGAGTAATTTATTTTCATTAAAAGTAAATTGATAGGTAAACAAAAATATAGTTTTTTAAATTTAAAATATATATATACTTAATGTTTTTGTTAAATTATTATTAAAACAATCTAAAGTAGGGGTTTTGGTAATGATAATGTGTAATATTTTATTTACATTATTATTTTTAATGAAATATATTTTAAAATTTAAATAAATATAATATTTAATTTAGCATTTTTTGTGAATAAATTACAATTTAAATTTAGAAAAAGATAAAGTTATTTTTTTAAAATTCATTTATTTTATTTACTTAATGTTGGTTTTCAATTAATTAATGTTTAGTTTTGTTTATCAAATTTAAGTTTTATGAGAAATAAAATACAATTATTAATCGCGCTAATACTTATTACAAATTGTTACTCTCAAATTTTTGTAAAAGATAATACTTCCATTTTTGCAAATAATACTGTTGTATATTCAAAAGGTAATATTGAATTAAACGGACTTACAAGTAATTTTTACCTAAGAAATGAAGCGCAGTTTGTTCAAGGAACAACAGGAATTTCTACCAATCAAGGTGTTGGAAAATTATCTGTATTTCAAGAAGGAACATCAGACAATTATGATTATAATTATTGGTGTTCTCCTATTGGAAATGCTTCTGCCATTTCTGGAAATGAAGACTTTGGAATAACAATGTTACATAATCCTACAACAAATGTTGCAAGTACTCCAGCAGTTATTATTTCTTCTGGTTATAACGGAATTGCTGCACCACTTTCAATTGCATCCTATTGGATTTGGAAATTTTTATCATCATCTACTTACTCTCAGTGGTTTCAATCTGCTGCAACTACCAATATAGTTGCTGGTCAAGGTTTTACTATGAAAGGAACAAGCGGAACAGACGCAACTAATGTTGGCGAAACAGCAGTAAATAATCCTGGTGGAGCTCAACGTTACGACTTTAGAGGAAAACCCAATGACGGAAATATTACAGTAAATGTTGCAACTAATAATTTTACTTTAACAGGAAATCCATATCCAAGTGCATTGCATGTAAATGCCTTTTTATTAGATCCAACAAATTCTGATTGTACAGGAATTGCTTATTATTGGGAACATGATAAAACGGTTAATTCCCATGTTTTACTTGCTTATCGTGGCGGTTATGGAACGTATTCTCCAGTTGGAATATTGTCAACAGATTACGGAGTTTATGTACCAGCAACTTTTAATTCATACAATATTGATGGTACTTTAAATACTACAGGCGCAACTTCTGGATTGTCAATTGAAAGAAAATATGCTCCAATAGGTCAAGGTTTTATGATAAGAGGAAAAGCTTCTGGAGCACCAGTTTCAGTTACATTAAAAAATTCTCATAGAACATTTTATAAAGAATCTAACACTTATTCAGAATTTGAAAAGAATGGAAGCAGTCAAGCTGAACCTAATACTGGAAATAATAACGGTGTACCTCATATAAGATTAAATACTATAATTAATAATGAATTTACTCGTCAAATGGCTTTAGTTTTAGTACCACAAGCTACAGATGCAGTTGATAGAGGTATTGATGCTAAAAGCCCAAGTGATGAAAGTTTGATAAATGACATCTATTTTTTCTTAGAAAATGATAAATATATAATAGAAGGAGTATCATTTGATATTAATAAAAGAATTCCTTTAGGAATAAAAGCAGGAAACTCTTCATTCAAGTTTAGTATTTTAGAAGTTGTAAATTTTGATGCTAATCAAGATGTTTTTATTTATGATGCAGCAGATGGTTCTTATCATAATTTAAAAATTGCTGACTATGAAGTAACACTTTCTTCAGGAGTTTATAATTCAAGATTTGAATTAACATTTAAAGATTCTGCATTAGGTATTCCATCCGATGTAAAAGATAATTTTATAATAGTTCAAAACAATACCAATCAATTATTGTCTATTTCTAATCCTAATTTATTAGAATTAAAATCGGTACAATTGTTCGATATATCTGGAAAGTTAATTTTAAATAAGGAAAAATTAGAAACTAATAATAATTACGAGTTTGCTACAAATGCGTTATGCGAAGCGGTTTATATTGTAAAAATTACTACTGTGAATAATGAAGCTTTAAGTCAAAAAATAATTGTTGAAAGAACTAAATAATTCATAAAAAAATAAGTTTAAAAGGTACGCAAGTCGTGCCTTTTTTTGTGAAATTTGATTTGATAATTGTACCTTTGTAAAAATTATTTTTTGAAAAGTAAAATTCAAAATATTCCTTTAATTAATTCTTCTGTAGAACTTTTTATTAAAAGAGAAGATTTAATTCATCCGTTTGTATCTGGAAATAAATTTAGAAAATTAAAGTACAATTTGCTTCAAGCTAAAGCCGAAAATCATACTACTTTAGTAACTTTTGGAGGCGCATTTTCTAACCATATTGCCGCAACAGCATTTGCAGGAAAAGAAAATAATTTTAAAACAATTGGAATTATTCGTGGCGAAGAACTTCTAACCAAAATAAATGAAAATCCAACTTTGCAATTTGCAAAACAATGTGGAATGCAATTAGAATTTGTAACAAGAGAAGAATATCGAAATAAAGAATCGCTAGAATTTATTGAAAATTTAAAACAAAAATTCGGAAATTTTTATTTAATTCCAGAAGGTGGAACTAATCAATTAGCGGTAAAAGGTTGTGAAGAAACACTAAATGAAGATGATTTTATTTTCGATTACATCTGTGTTTGTGTTGGAACTGGTGGAACAATTTCTGGAATAATAAACAACTCTTTTTCCTATCAAAAAATTTTAGGATTTCCTGCTTTAAAAGGTGATTTTTTGCAAAAAGATATTTGTAAATTTGCAACAAATAATAATTGGGAATTAATAACAGATTATCATTTTGGAGGATATGGAAAAGTTTCTAACGAATTAATTCAATTTATGAATCAATTTTATGCAGAAACTAAAATTTCTTTAGATCCAATTTATACTGGAAAGTTGGTTTTTGGCGTTATAGATTTAATAAATAAAAATTATTTCCCTGATGATTCTAAAATTCTATTAGTTCACACAGGTGGATTACAAGGAATTGAAGGAATGAATATGAAATTAAAAAATAAAAATTTACCAACAATACAAACATATGATTAAAAAGATTTTACTTAGTTTTTGTGCCATTTTTTTAGCCAGTTGTACAGCAACAAAACCTGTTGTTAGAACTACTAAAAACACTACATCTAAACCAGTTGTTAGAACAATAAAAAAACCAATAATAAAAATTGATGAGGACAAACCAGTTGTTGTTACTAAAAAAGTAGAAGAAGTAAATCAAAATCAAAACAATCAAACAGAAATTCTTGAAGCCACAACTAGAGTAAAAGTTACAACAGCACTTGTTAATGAATATATTGCAAAATATCAAAAAATCGCCAAAGAAGATATGGTAACTTACGGAATTCCTGCAAGTATAACTCTTGGTCAAGGCATTTTAGAATCTGGAGCAGGAACTGGACCTTTAAGTGCGCAAGCTAATAATCATTTTGGTATAAAGTGTCATTTAGAATGGAATGGACCAAGTGTAAAACACGATGATGATACAGCACAAGAATGTTTTAGAAAATACAGTAATCCAGAAGAATCTTATCGAGATCATTCTATGTTTTTAACTTCTAGAAGCAGGTATTCTTCATTATTCAAATTGCCAAAAAATGATTACAAATCTTGGGCAAGAGGTTTAAAATCAGCTGGTTATGCAACAGATCCAGCTTATCCAACAAAGCTAATTGGTTTAATAGAACGATACAATTTGCAACAATATGATGCTGACGTTTTAGGAACAGATTACGTTTCTACAAAGAAAGAAATTATAATAAAAGAAGAGTCAGTTGCCAACAATTCTGATGTAAAACGTCACGAAGTTATGAAAGGTGATACTTTGTATTCGTTATCAAAAAAGTATAATATTTCAATAGAAGAATTAAAAAGAAAAAATGATATTTCTGATAACGGAATTGCTATTGGACAAAATCTTACCATTAAATAAAAATTTAAAATGCAATATAAAAGAAGTAGTGAACTTTTCGCTGCTGCAGAAATAGTAATTCCTGGTGGCGTAAATTCTCCAGTTCGAGCTTTTAAAGCAGTTGGCGGAACACCAATTTTTGTAAAAAGTGCCAAAGGTGCTTATCTTTATGACGAAGACGGAAATAAACTTATAGATTATATAAATTCTTGGGGACCAATGATTCTTGGTCATGCATACGAACCTGTAATTACGGCAATTACTGAAAGAGCTAAAAAAGGAACTTCGTTTGGAATGCCAACAGAATTAGAAACTAAAATTGCAGCATTAGCCATTTCTATGGTTCCAAATATTGATAAAATTAGATTTGTAAATTCTGGTACAGAAGCATGTATGAGCGCAATTAGATTGGCTCGTGGATTTACAAAAAGAGATAAAATAATAAAATTTGCTGGTTGTTATCACGGACATTCAGATTCTTTTTTAATTCAAGCCGGAAGTGGCGCAATAACTTTTGGTTCACCCAATAGTCCTGGCGTTACAGAAGGAACTGCCAAAGATACTTTGCTTGCCAATTATAATGATTTAGAAAATGTAAAATCATTATTTGAAGCCAATAAAAATCAAATTGCTGCAATTATTGTAGAACCAGTTGCAGGAAATATGGGCTGTATTCCTCCGTTAAATGGATTTTTAGAAGGATTGAGAACATTATGTTCAGATAATAATTCATTATTAATTTTTGATGAGGTAATGACAGGTTTCAGACTTGCCAAAGGTGGAGTTCAAGAATTATATAACATAAATGCCGATATTGTATGTTTTGGAAAAGTAATTGGTGGTGGTTTGCCAGTTGGAGCTTTTGCAGCAAGAAACGAAATAATGAATTTTTTAGCACCACTTGGTCCAGTGTATCAAGCTGGAACATTATCTGGAAATCCATTGGCAATGGAAGCAGGACTTACAATGTTGCAAGCTTTAAATTCTGATAACGAAGTTTTTAAAAGACTAGCTGATAAAACTGAATACCTTCATCTAGGAATAGAAAAAGTATTGAATAAAAACAATGTCGATTTTACAATTAATAGAGTAGGATCAATGATTTCTGTACATTTTGATAAAAATCCAGTTATTGATTTTACAACAGCCAAGAATGGTGATAATGAAACCTTTAAAAAATTCTTTCACGGATTGTTAAATGAAGGAATTTACATTGCGCCATCAGCATACGAATCTTGGTTTATTACTGATGCATTGACTTATAAAGATTTAGATTTTACAATTAATGCAATTGATAAGGTATCACAAAAATTTTAATATTACGAAAGTATATGGCAAAAAAAATCCCGAAATTTTCGGGATTTTTTATTTTTTATTTTAATCTTTTTAAAAGATCTGGATTAGCTTCTAAAATTGAAATTTGTTTAGCATCTAGAGAAGCTCTAATTTTAGCTTCAATAGTTTGAGATAAAACAGATTTTCTTTCATCAGATAGTGTTTTGTCTTCTAGAATTGTATATTTCATTTCGAACAATCTAAAAAAGTCGTTAGTTTGTGTGTCATTAAGACTTAACAATTGAGTTAATTCAACAGCGTCTTTTTTTGCTAGATCTTGCGATGTAACTTTTTGTTCTTGAGCACTAGCATTAATAGAAAATGCACATATTAAAGTAAAAATAAAAAGTAATTTTTTCATAATTGAATGAGTTTTTTTGATTTTATAGAACTCAAAAATAGAAAAATTTTATCAAAAACCAAATTTATTAAAGAATTAAATCTTTTATTTTATTGTTTTCTTTTTTTAGATTTTATTTTATCTGCTTTTTCTTCCACTTTTTCAGCTTTCATAGTTTCCCATTTAGTGAATTGTTCTGCTGTAAGAATTTTTTTCATTTCGGAAGTCATAACTCCTTGTTCCTCTGTAAAAACTGCTCTCAATGCTTTTCTTTCATCTGTTGACATTTTTGTTCCAGCTTCTTTATTGGCTTTAACTTTAGCTTTTATATCTGCTTTTGTCTTTTCATTTTTAACCATTTGATTGGTAAATAAAAGTTTTACTTCGCCAATTTGTTTTTCATTAAGATTTAAAGTTTTAGTTAATTTAACTACTCTTTTTTCAATTTTTTCTTCGTTTGTTAATTCTTTTCTTTCGGTTTTCTTTTGTGCAAATGTTGAAATTCCAACAAACAATAATGCAACTAAAAATAATTTTTTCATTGTGTTTTTTTTAAATGTTATATTGGTAAGACCAATTATTATCTGAATGGTTTAATTTAAAAACAAAAAAAGGAACTCAATTAAGAACTCCTTTGTATAAATTGAATTTAAAAAACTATTTTATTACCGTATAAGTCGTTAATCTTAAATATAATTCTTGATTTGATTTTAGTTTTTCAATTTGATCTGGTGAAAGTGCAGACATCATTTTTTCACCAAATTTTTCATACAGTGCTTTTATTTGTTCTATGTTTTTAGAATTTTCTAAAGCTTCTGTTCTATCTTCCATAAGTGTGAATAAATCTTTTTTTACTTGTGGTGAAAGTGTAACAATTTTGTTTAACAAAACCACATCTTCAAATGCTCTTTCTTTGTAATTTAATTCTTTAGTTTCTTCAGTTGACAATTTAGATTGTGCATTCGTTGTAAAACAAAATCCTAAAACCAAAGCAAATAATAAAACAATTTTCTTCATAATTTCCATATTTTTAATAGGTTAAAAAGCGAATGTACTAAATTTTTATAAACGTAAATATTAAATCAGCTATAAATTTTATTTCCCCAAATATTCCACAATTTTACTATCACCATCAACTACAATTTTCATTAAGTTGTGTTTGGCAATTCCTTTGCTTGCTGCATCCCATTTTTTTCCAGATAAATCAGCTTTCAATTTTAAATCTAAAATAGAAATTCCAACATTGGCTTTCAATATTTCTATAATATGTTTTTCATCTTCGGTAAGTTCAATTTGTTTTTTCTCTGGTCGCATTTGAGGAAAGAAAAGTACTTCTTGAATGGAAGGATTATTGGTTAAAAACATAATTAATCTGTCCATTCCAATTCCCAATCCACTTGTTGGTGGCATTCCATATTCTAATGCTCTCAAGAAATCTTCATCTATAATTCCGCTGGCTTCATCATCTCCTTTTTCTGCCAAAGCCATTTGTGCTTCAAATCGTTCTCTTTGATCAATTGGATCATTCAATTCAGAATAAGCATTGGCAATTTCTTTACCACAAACCATCAATTCAAATCGTTCTGTTAGCTCGGGATTTTCTCTATGTTCTTTACATAACGGACTCATTTCCTTTGGGTAATCAATAATAAAAGTAGGTTGAACAAAATTTCCTTCGCATTTTGCTCCAAAAATTTCATCAATCAATTTTCCTTTTCCCATGGTATCGTTTACATCAATATGCATCGATTTTGCCGCTTCAAATAATTCAGCTTCATTTTTTCCAGAAATATCAAATCCTGTAAATTGTTTTATAGCATCAGTCATTGTAACTCTGGCATAAGGCGCTTTAAAATTTACTTTATGTTCGCCAAATGTCGCCTCTGTAGTTCCATTAACTTGCGTGGCACAATATTCTAAAAGATTTTCTGTAAACTCCATCATCCAATTGTAGTCTTTGTAAGCTACATAGATTTCCATTGCTGTAAATTCTGGATTGTGCGTTCTGTCCATTCCTTCGTTTCTAAAATTTTTAGAAAACTCATAAACACCATCAAATCCGCCAACAATTAATCTTTTCAAGTACAATTCGTTAGCAATTCTCATATATAATGGAATGTCTAAACTGTTGTGATGTGTAGTAAATGGTCTTGCCGCAGCACCACCAGCAATAGATTGTAAAATTGGCGTTTCAACTTCCATATATCCTGCTGTATTAAAAAAAGTACGCATTGCAGTAAACAATTTTGTTCTTTTTACAAAAACTTCTTTCACATGTGGGTTTACAACTAAGTCTACATAACGCATTCTGTAACGCAATTCTGCATCATTAAAAGCATCGTAAACTGTTCCGTCTTCGTCTGTTTTTGGCAAAGGCAATGGTCGTAACGTTTTACTTAATATTTTAAACTCGTCAACTCGCACACATTGCGCGCCAACTTTTGTCATAAACAATTCGCCTTCAATACCAATAAAATCACCTAAATCGGTCAATTTTTTAAACACCTGATTGTACAACGTTTTGTCTTCGCCAAGGCAAAGCATATCTCTATTAAAATACAATTGCATTCTGCCTTCACTATCTTGAAGCTCTGCAAAACAAGCTTTTCCTTGATCGCGAACGCTCATTAATCTACCAGAAAGAATCACCTTTTTACCTTCTTCAAAGTTTTCTTTAACCTGTTTCGAAGTATGATTTACAGGAAATAAATCTGCCGGATATGGGTTAATACCTATGCTTCGCAAAGTATTTAATTTTTCTCTTCTAATGATTTCTTGTTCGGAAAGTTGCATAACATTTTTTTAAGATTGCAAAGATAAGCCATTGCAATAAACCAAGCAATCTTTTATTTTTTTATCAGTAGCAAAATGGCTTGGTATTTGTTTATCTACCATTTTCCAGCCATACATTCTATCTTTTTTCTCATAAAAAGAGAAAAAAGGATGCCATTTCTGTCTGGGCTAATTAATTTATCATTTGTATATTTGTAAAAAATTTTAAACAACCAATCAATGAAAAACATAAAAATACTTATAGCACTAGTTTTACTATTCAATATAGTAAGCTGCAACATTACCGAAAAAATCATTATCAATGAAAACGGTTCAGGAAAATTTGCCTACGAAATAGATGGCTCTCAAATGATGTCTATGATGGGAAATGCCTTTAAAGATTTAGGCGAAGACGAAAAAGATTCCAAAAAGAAAAAAAAGAAGAAAAAAGAGGAAGAAGAAGTTGCAAAGCCATCTAAAACTATAGATTCTACATTTACTTTCAAAGAATTATTTGCTAGCAAACAAGACAGTATTGCTAAATTATCTCCAGAAGAGCAGGCAAAAATAAAAAAAATGGAACGTTTTAGTGTAAGAATAGTTCTAAACGAAGAAGAAGGCAAAATGATTTATTCAATGTTTACAGATTTCAATGCCATTTCAGAATTACAAGATGTAATGTCACCATTGGAATCTATGAAATCACTTTCTCCAACTGGTCAACAAGCTGGCGGAATGGGTTTAGCTCCATCTGCATTAGCAGACAATTCATCAACACAATATTTTTATGATGGAAAAACATTTAAAAAAACAGTTTCTAAACTAGAAAAAAAGAAAGAAGAACCAAAACCAGATGAAGAAGTAGACGAAGCAACTGCCGAAGCAGAAGCATCAAGAATAAAAGAATCCATGCAAATGTTTGTAGAACAATCAGATTATAAAGTTGTATATCAATTTCCTAAAGCAGTACAATCTGTTTCTGCACAAAACGCATTATATAGTGAAGATAGAAAAACGGTAACTATAGAATATACATTAAAAGAATATATGGAAAATCCAGAAAAATTAGATTTAGAAGTAAAGTTTCAATAATTTTTGTCATTTAAAAACAGTAACAGATTTATATCCTAACAGGTTTTTTTAACCTGTTAGGTATTTAAAAACTTAAATTTAAAACTTTGCGACTTAGTGCCTTTGTGGCAAATAAAAAAATGAATAAAAAAATCAACTTTCAAGATTTAGGAAATAAAGATTACAAAGCTACTTGGGATTATCAAGAAGAATTGTTCAAGCAAATTGTTGATTTAAAAATTCAAAACAGACGAGAAGAAACCCAACTAGAAACTCCAAATTACTTTCTCTTTGTAGAACATCTGCATGTTTACACGTTAGGTAAAAGTGGCGATTTGTCTAATTTATTGCTTTCTCCAAAACAACTAGAAGAAAAAGGAGCTACTTTTTATAAAATAAATCGTGGTGGTGACATTACTTATCATGGTCCAGGACAAATTGTAGGTTACCCAATTCTGGATTTAGAAAATTTTTTTACAGACATTCATAAATATTTACGGTTTCTAGAAGAAGTAATTATTCTAACATTAGCAGAGTATAACATTACGGCTACAAGAAGCGAAGGTGAAACTGGAGTTTGGCTTGGAGTAGGAACGCCATTTGTCAGAAAAATATGTGCATTGGGTGTTAGAGCATCACGTTGGGTAACCATGCACGGATTTGCGTTTAACGTAAATGCCAATTTAGGATATTTTGATAATATAATTCCGTGTGGTATTAAAGATAAAGCAGTAACATCATTAAACGTAGAACTTGGTGTTGAAAAAGTAGATGAAAAAGAAATCAAAGAAAAAATCTTAAAGCACTTTTCTCAATTATTTAAATCAGAATTTATTTACTAATAAAAGGACAATTTCGTTCTCAAAAGTCAATTTCAAAAGTCAATTTCAAAAATCAAATTCAAAAGACAATTTCAAAAGTCAATTTCAAAAGTCAATTTTAAAAATCAATTTCAAAAATCAATTTCAAAAGTCAATTTCAAAAGTCAATTTCAAAAGTCAATTGCAAAAGTCAATTTCAAAAATCAATTTCAAAAATCAATTTCAAAAATCAATTTCAAAAATCAATTTCAAAAATCAATTTCAAAAATC
>NZ_JAYUPK010000107.1:0-17982 GCF_043760115.1 Flavobacterium sp. | reverse complement strand
GGTTATCGCGCCTGCTTTGGGAGCAGGAGGTCGCAGGTTCGAATCCTGCCACCCCGACTTTAATTGTAATTTTAATAAAAATTATAATTTTTTTTATTTGGTTCCATAGCTCAGCTGGATAGAGCAACGCACTTCTAATGCGTAGGTCGAAGGTTCGAATCCTTCTGGGATCACAAAAAATCCGTTGTTTTACAACGGATTTTTTGTTTTTATAGTTTTGTGAAACTAGTTTTTATATATTTACAATAATAATTAGTTCCTTTTATAAATTAATTTTACTACCAAATGAATATTTTAAAAATATATATTTTAAATTTTATCTCTTTGATGTTTTTTTCTTGTAAACCTGCAATAAATAGTGTTGCTCAAAAAACTGAACTTACAACTGAAACTGATATTAAAATAATAAACACAAGTGATATTGAAAGAGTTGATGATAGCACATTTGTAAACATTAAAGATTTTAATGGCAATTTTGTTTTAGATATGAAATATGCGACAGCAGATAATTTTTTAAAAACTAAAGTTTATGATTGTGCCTCTTGTTACTTAAGATTTAAAACGGTAAAAAGTTTAATTGCTGCCAATAACGAATTTAAATTAAAAGGATATTCTATAAAAATATTTGACTGTTATAGACCACTTGATGTTCAAAAAAAGATGTGGCAATTAGTTCCAGATGCTAATTATGTTGCCGATCCTAAAAAAGGTTCTATTCACAATCGTGGTGGCGCAGTTGATATTACTTTAATTGATACAAATGGAAATGAACTTGATATGGGAACAGCATTTGACTTTTTTGGTCCAGAAGCAAGTCATAACTATGAAAAAGTATCAAACGAAGTAAAAAGAAATAGAGCTTTTTTAAAAGAAATAATGCTTAAAAATAATTTTAAATCTTTTGAATCAGAATGGTGGCATTATAATTTAGTTGACAGTCAAAAAGATGCAATAGCTAATTTTAAATGGGAATGTGAGTAGAAAATTACTCAACACATTTTATATAATTAATAAAATAATTTTCAGGATTGTAAGTTTTACTATCCATTTCTGATACAATTTCAGATTTAAAATTATAATCTATAGTTTCTGTAGCATATTTTATTCTCATAAAAGAAATAGGTGAACTTTTTAAATCTTCAAATGAATCTTTGATAAAAAGAAAATAACCAGTTAAAATTCTGTTATTGAAGCTTTTGTCGTCTCTTATTATTGTTCCACAACTTTCACTATCAATGTGAAACATTGTAATTATTTTTCCATTATTTAACTGAAAGTAAATTTTAGAATTTTTATCAAAACAATTTGCCTTAATAAAATCCATACTTTTAGTAATGAATTGAACGTTTAATGATGGTAAATCGTCTGTTTTTACTAACGAGAAAAATATATAATTAGAATGTCCTCCAAATATTTTTTCGCTAACAATATAATCTTTGGTAGATTTATAAGTTCCAATACTGTCAGTAACATTACTGCTGTAATCGCAATTTGTCTGGGCAATTGATAGTGTAGAAATAAATAAAAATAAGCTAAGTAAAATTGGTTTCATTATGGTTTTAAATTTTGGTGCAAATTAACACTATTTTGGTATCATTTTTATTAGTTGTAAAAAAACAATATAGATTTCCTCCATCTTTTATTTTCCATTTTTTTCGAATGTTTTCTACAGTTTCTGGAAAATTACGTGTTGTTATGTTGGATTTACTGTTTTCTAGAAACTCTTTCATATTGTTTTTAGAATATTCTATGATGTTTTGTATTTCAAAAATTCTGCCAGGAAATTCTATTTTTTCATCAGATGTGTATAGGTGTGAATGTTGATGGAGTTTTTCTAAAGAAAAATGATTTCCAATTTCATTGAAACCACCAGATTTCATTATTGCGCTGTTGGGTTCATACAAATACTTTTTTGGTAAACTGTAACTAGAAATTGAATCGGAATTTAATTTAAAATTAAAAATTTCTGGTTTTTCTTTATTGAAATTTATGGTTTTTATTTCTATTGATGCATTGTAGTTTTTTTCTATTTCCCAAAGCAATTCTTTAACTTCGTTTTCAACTGCTACAATATGAATTGTTTTTACATTTTGAAGTTCTAGTAATCCAGCAGAAATATCTAGTATTGGTGCAGTTTTTATTAAAATTTTATTAGAATATTTAAAATAAAAATCTTGTAATTTTGGAACGTTTGGCAAACAATCTTTTAGCATAAAAACTTTTCCTTTGGCATCGTTTCTTCTTGATGGATCTATGTAAATAATGTCAAATTGTTGGTTTAAATTTTCTAGAATTACACTGCTGTCACCTTGTATGCAATTGATATTAGAAACTTTTAGTTGGTTAAAATTATGTACAACTAGTTGTGATAAATGAGAATTAATTTCGCAATGTGTTATTTTATTTATTGTTTTAGAAAAATAGTAATCATCTACTCCAAATCCGCCAGTTAAATCTATTAAAGATTTTGCTTGAACTAATGTAGATTTATAGCTTGCAGTAATTTGAGAAGAGGTTTGTTCTATTGATATTTTACTTGGATAAACTATATTAGGACAATTGTACCAAGTTGAAAGTTTAAGTTTGGCTTTAGACTTAGCTTCTATTTGGTTTAGAATAATTTTAAAATCGATATGTGGAAAAGGATTTTTTTGTAATGCAATTGTAGCAATTGATTTATCTAGATTTTTGTTTATAAATTCTTGAATTTCAGGTTGTAGAATTTGCGAAATTATCATTTTGTAAAAGATTGTAGAGAAGCCAAAAGTAAATTATTTAACCCTGATAGAAGAGAAAATACCACATTTTTCTTGTGGTATTGAAACGGATAGCAGGAATATGGATTGCTAAAATGCCTAGTGATTCGTTCCTAGAAATTTAAAGATTTTTGGTTAGAACTTTTATTACTTTATATTCTGGAAAAAATTCTTTGGCAATTATTTTTATTATTGTATAAAGTGGTATGGCAATTATCATTCCTGTGATGCCAAAAAGTGTTCCTATGATTAGTATTACCAAGAAAATTTCTAACGGATGCGAATTGACACTTTTAGAAAATATTATTGGCGATGATATGTTGTTGTCTATTAATTGAACAATGAAAAAACCAAGCGTTACATAGAGTGTTGTTGGTAATGTTACAGTTTGAAAATCGTTATTTATATTGGATAACATAGTTAAAATACCAGCAAGAATAGATCCAATTAATGGTCCAATGTAAGGAATTATATTTAAAATGGAACACAGAAAGGCAATTACAAAGGCATTTTCTACTCCAAAAATTAGCAATACAATTAGGTATAAAACACAGATAATTGTGAGTTGAATTATTAAACCAACAAAATAGCGCGTAAGCATGTGTTTAGTTTTGTCTAATGAATTTAATATTTGTTCTTCATTATTATTAGGTAGTATTTTTTTTACACCAACAATAAATTGCACTTTGTCTTTTAAGAAAAAAAATGTGATGAATAGAGTGGTGGCAAGACCAATACCAAAGCTACTTAATGTTCCTAAAACTGAGTTGAAAAAGTTGGTTAGAAAGGTGAAATTTAATTTAGATGTAATATCAGTTCTATTTATTATTTTTTCGAAATCTAAATTTCTTTTTTCCAGATAATGTGATAGTTGTGAGTAAAGTTGAACAATTCTTGTTTGAATAGAATTGGTATCTAGCAGCGATAAATTATTACTTTGAGAGATAATTAATGGTACAAAAAGCATTACTAAACCAAATAATAACAATAAAAATAAAACTAAAGTTGTAATAACAGCAAGTGTGTTAGAAAACTTAAAGCGTCTTCTTAAAAATTCTACAACTGGATTGGCAATTAACGAAAGTATAATTGAAATTATTACATATACTATGATTGTTTGAATCGAATAAACAAAGTATAATGATATACATAATAAAGCAAGAGTTCCAATTGCTCTTAGAATTCCGTTAGCAATAATTTTAGAAGTCATAAATTTTATTTAGATTATAAAGATAAAAAAAACTCGTTCACAATTGCGAACGAGTTTAAAATATTTAAAATTTTAATTTTTTTTAGTTTCTAAAAGAAGCTCTTGAACCTCCAACTGCAAAAATTGCATCCATTCTAGCTTTTTGACCTGTAGAGAACATATACATTCCTGCATCGTCAGTATAATCCATATAATTCATAGTCATTTCTACTGGAGTTCCAGCGCAAGTACTGTATTTAGGATAGGCAGGAATTCCAAAATTAGAGGTGCTATGAGTTGGTGTATCTGCAACTAAATCGCTACCACAAGTTGCGTCGCCCCAAATGTGACGTAAATTCATCCAGTGACCAACTTCGTGAGTTGCAGTTCTACCTAAATTAAATGGAGCAACTGCCGAACCAGTGTTTCCAACATATCTAGAATCGCAAACTACACCATCTGTTGCTGATGCTCCACCAGGAAATTGTGCATAACCAAGAATTCCGCCTCCAATTGTGCAAACCCAAAAATTTAATTTAGTTGTTGGAGAAACTGGTGCTAATCCACCACGATTTGTTTTTTTCATTGCATCTGCCGTTCCCCAAGAAGTTTTGGTTGTAGATTTTCTAATAACTTGATCTAGTACAAATGTAATTCCAACATTGGCTTTTACACCAGAAAACAAAGCTGGAACTTGATTATAATCTGTATTTAAAGCATTAAAATCTTTATTTAAAATGTCAATTTGAGATTGAATTTGTGTCAAGGAAATATTTTCTGCAGCTGTTCTATACAAAACATTTACTACTACAGGAATTTCAATTTTTCCGTTAACTAAACGATTAAAATCGCCACTTTTAATAAAACTTTCTGTAAATGCTTCAATTTTGTTCATTTCTAATGCCAACTCTGGATTAGCTTGTAATTGTGCATCTAAAACATCTTGAGAAGCACAAACTTTTCTTGACGCATTTTCAATAGAAGTTGATGTTGCAGAATCTTCTTTCTGACAAGAAAACAGCATCGCTAGTAATGATACTGATAAAATTAATTTTTTCATAAAAAATGGTTAATAGGTTAATTATTTAGCAATTTTATACTATTAACTTTGAATAAAAAAATTATTCACTAAGAATTTTTTAAATAATCGATGAATTACATTTTGATTTAAAAATTTTAATTATTAAATATATAATTCAAAATATTGGTGCCCATTTTTAATGCTTTTTCTCTTACTTCTTTTGGGTCGTTATTAACCTCTGGATCTTCCCAACCATCACCTAAATCGCACTCATAAGTATAAAGTAGAATTAATCTATTGTTTTCAAAAACACCAAAAGCTTGTGGTCTTTTTCCATCATGTTCATGAATTTTAGGTAATCCACCAGGAAAATTATTTGGCGTCTGAAAAATAGGATGATTGGCAGGAATTTCTACAAGATTATTATTAGGAAATATTTTTTTAATTTCTTTTTGAACAAATTCATTCAATCCATAATTGTCATCAATATGAAGAAATCCGCCAGAAAGTAAATAGTTTCTTAAATTCTCTACATCAGAATCGCTAAAAACTACATTTCCGTGACCTGTCATGTGAATAAAAGGATAGGAAAATAAATCTGGACTACTTGGTTCAACCGTTGCAGGTTTAGATTTTATGGTAGTTTTAATTGTTTGATTACTATACTTTATAAGATTTGGTAATGAAGTAGGATTGGCATACCAATCGCCACCACCATTATATTTTAAAAGTGCAATTTCTTGAGAAAATCCTATTGTTGAAATCAATAGAAAGGCAAAAAGTATTTTTTTCATATATTATTCGTTTGCATAAACTACACTGTGACAAGCAACAATTGCAGCAGTTTCTGTTCTTAATCTTGTGTTTCCCAAAGATACTGCAATAAAATTATTCTGCAAAGCTTGATCAATTTCTTTTACAGAAAAATCTCCTTCAGGTCCAATTAATAAGGTTATATTTTCTTTAGATTTCAATTCAGATTTTAAAGATTTTTTATCTGTTTCTTCGCAATGTGCAATGAATTTTTGTCCTTCTAAATTTTTAAGAATAAAATCTTTATATAAAATAGGTTCATTTAATTTAGGCATAAAATAATGCAACGATTGCTTCATTGCTGATTCTATTATTTTTTGAAATCTATCAATTTTTATAATTTTTCTTTCAGAATGTTCGCAAATTATTGGCGTAATTTCTTGAATACCAATTTCTGTTGCTTTTTCTAAAAACCATTCGTAACGTTCATTCATTTTGGTTGGAGCAACTGCCAAATGTAAATAATATTTTGGCTTTATTTGTTCTTCAAATGATATAATATTTACAGTACATTTACTATCGGATGCCAATTTAATTTCTGTCTTAAATAAAAAACCTAAACCATTGGTTACAAATAGAATATCGCTTTCTTTTTTACGTAATACTTTAATTATGTGTTTGCTTTCTTCTTTGTCAAAAACAAACGAGGTATTGGTATATGAAATGGTAGGATTATAGAATAATTGCATATTAAAATTCAATTCTAGCTTTAGATACTACAGCAGCATTTTCAAACTTATTATGTAAATATTTTTGATAACCTACAATTCCAATCATTGCAGCATTATCTGTTGTATATTCAAATTTTGGGATGAATGTTTTCCAACCCAATTTAGATTCAGATTCTTTTAAAGTTTGTCTAATTCCAGAATTTGCAGAAACACCTCCACCAATTGCAATTTGAGTAATTCCAGTTTCGGCAACAGCCATTTTTAACTTCTCCATCAATATTTCTATAATTGTATATTGAATTGAAGCGCAAATATCGTTTTTATTTTCATCAATAAAATTTGAATTTACAGCAACATTTTTCTGAATAAAATAAAGAATTTGTGTTTTTAAACCCGAAAAACTAAAATTCAATCCAGGAACTTTTGGTTTTGTAAATTGATATGCTTTTGGGTTTCCTTCTTTGGCAAATTTATCTACTAATGGTCCACCAGGATAAGGCAAACCCATTATTTTTGCACTTTTATCAAAAGCTTCTCCAACAGCATCATCTGTAGTTTCTCCAATAATTTCCATATCAAAAAAACTTTTTACCATTACAATTTGTGTATGACCACCAGAAATTGTTAATGCTAAAAATGGAAATTCTGGTTTGTCAAATCCTTCTTCATCTATAAAATGTGCCAAAATATGAGCATGCATATGGTTTACAGCAATTAATGGAATTTGTAAAGCCATTGCCATAGATTTAGCAAATGAAGAACCAACAAGTAACGAACCCATTAATCCTGGACCTTGAGTAAATGCTATTGCTGACAACTGATTTTTAGTTATACCAGCATTTTTTAAAGCTACTTCTATTACTGGAACAATATTTTGTTGATGCGCTCTCGAAGCTAGTTCTGGTACAACGCCACCATATTGTTCGTGAATTTTTTGTCCAGCAACAACATTAGATAAAACTACATTATTTTTTAAAACTGCCGCTGCAGTATCATCGCAAGAACTTTCAATTGCTAAAATAAAAACGTCATTAGATTGCATAAAGGCACAATTTTTGAATTATATTTGACAAACCGCCATAAAACGATTATTTTTACATCGAATACAAAAGTAACTATTTTCTAAAAGTTTCTTGTTCAAAGCCCAAATTTAATTTTGAAAGAAAGCAAAACAAATACTCGATTTAAAACCTTTAGAAAAATAGTTTTTCGTACACTAATTGTACTCATTTTACTATTACTTGTAACTGTAATAGCTTTAACTTTACCTAGTGTTCAAACTAAAATTGCCCAATATTATACCGAAAAAATAAACAAACAGTATAAAACTAATATTACTGTAGAACAAGTTGCAATTACCGTATTTGGTAGTGTTAAGCTTAAAAAAGTATTAATAAAAGACCATCACAACGATACTTTAATTTTTTCAAATAAAATTACTACTTCTGTATTAGATTCTAAAAAACTTCTTGACGGAAACTTACTTTTTGGAACAATGCGAGTAGATGGATTGCTATTAAATATTAAAACATACAAAAATGAAAAGAATAACAATTTAAACAAATTTGTTGCTGTTTTTGACACAAAAAATAAATCTAAGACTAAGTTTTTAATGACTTCAAAGAAAATTAAACTTAGAAATAGTCATTTAATAATTACAGACGAGAACAGTTTAAATTCTAAAAGTGTTGATTTTACAAAATTAAATTCTGAAATATCAGATTTTAAAATTTATGGTCCAGATATAAATGCTACAATTGATGAAATGTCGTTTAAAGATCATAGAGGATTGACCGTTAAGAATTTAAAATCTAAATTTACTTATACAAAAACAACTATAAAATTGGAAGAATTAGATTTAGAAACAGAGAATTCTAAATTTATAGGTTCGGCAATTTTAAAATATGATGCTAAAAGTTTTTCAGATTTTAATAATAAAGTTGTTTTAGATATTACTACTAAATCGGCATTGATTTCTACTAATGATATTCGATATTTATATAAAGACATTGCTAAAGATCAAGTATTTAACCTAAATGCAAAAATTGATGGAACTTTAAACAACTTAACATTAAAAAAATTAGATTTATTAGATTCTAAAGGTTCACATATTGTTGGAGATGTAATTTTAAAAAATTTATTGGCTAAGAAAGGAAAAGGCGATTTTTATATGAAAGGTTCTTTTGATAAAATTTCTTCAAGTTATGATAATCTTACTTCACTTTTACCCAATGTATTAGGAAAAAAATTACCAAGTTCTTTAAAAAAATTGGGTAAATTTAATTTAGTTGGCGATGCAGAAATTACTACAACATTTATTGATGCAGATTTTAGTTTGAATACGGTTTTAGGAAATGTAAAATCTAAACTATTAATGACCAATATTAATACCATAGACAATGCATCTTATAATGGTAGAATTGCATTAGATAACTTTGATATTGGTACTTTTTTAAACAGAAAAGACATTGGAAAAGTAACTATTGATGTAGATGTAGACGGAAAAGGATTTACAGAAAAATATCTAGACACAAAATTTTCTGGAGAAATTGAAAGCGTTAAATATAATGGTTACACTTACAAAAATATTATTGCTGATGGAAGTTTTAAAAAACCAATTTTTGCAGGTAATGTAAGTATAAATGATCCTAATTTATTTTTAGATTTTAACGGAACAATTGATTTAAGTAATAAAGAAAGTATTTACGATTTTAAAGCCAAAGTAGATTATGCCAATCTTAAAAATTTAAACTTTTTAAACGATGAAATATCAGTTTTTAAAGGCGATGTAGATATGAAAGTTAAAGGAAGTTCTGTTGATAATTTAAAAGGCGAAGTTGTATTTTCTAATGCTTCCTATCAGAATAAAAAAGACACTTACTTTTTTGATAATGTAACAGTTAGTTCACAATTCGATGCTAATAATGAACGTACCATAAATATAATTTCTCCTAATGCAATTAATGCAAAAATTGTTGGTAAATATGATTTTAGTCAAATTCAAAAAATGGTTCAAAATTCACTTGGAAGTCTTTACACAAATTACAAATCTGATAATGTAAAAAAAGGTCAATATATAAAGTTTAATCTATCAGAATTTAATAAGGTTATTGAGATTTTTTATCCAACAATTAATATTGATTCAACTACAACTATTTCAGGAAGCATTAACAGCGATGATAATGATTTTAAATTGAATTTGTCATCCAAAAAAATAAGTGCATTTAATGCAACTTTTGATAATTTACTTGTAGAAGTTGACAACAAAAATCCTTTATATAATACTTATATTCAAATAGATAGTATAAAAACCAAACAATATAAAATTAGGGATTTTTCGTTAATTAATGTAACTTCTAAAGATACTTTATCTTTTAGAACAGAATTTAAAGGTGGCGAAAAAGGAAATGATGTATACAATTTAAACCTTTACCATACTATTAATAAAGACAATGAAAATATTGTTGGATTTAATAAATCTGAAATGATGTTTAAAGATTTTATTTGGTACATTAATGAAAAAGAAGATGATAAAAACAAAGTAGTATTTGATAAAAATTTCAAAAATTTTAATTTTGAAGACATCGTAATTTCACACGAAAATCAATCTATAAATTTAAAAGGATTTTTAAATGGAAAGAATACTAAAGATTTAGAACTTACCTTTAATAATGTAGAATTAAATAAAATTACACCAAACCTTAAGAAATTCAAATTTGATGGAAATTTAAATGGAACTGTATTTTTAAAACAAAATAATGCTGTTTATCAACCAACAGCTTCATTGCAAATTAAAGATTTGTTTGTAAATGAAAACCAATTAGGTAATTTAATTTTAGATATAGAAGGTGATGAAAATTTTAGAAAATTTACATTAAATTCAGAAATTGAAAATGAAAATTTCAAGTCATTCAAGGCAACTGGAGGTTTAGAAATTGTAAATGATCAAACTCTTTTGGATATAAATTTAAATTTTCAAAAATTTAATCTCGGAGTTTTAAGTAATCTTGGTGGTGGAGTTTTATCTAATATTCGTGGATTTGTTTCTGGAAACGCAAGAATTGATGGCAATGTAAATAATATTGATTATAATGGTAGGTTGTTTGCCGATGGAGTTGGACTTACCATTCCATATTTAAATGTAGATTATGTTTTAAAACCAAATTCGATTATTGATGTTACCCAAAATAAATTTATAATTCAACCAACTCAAATTACTGATTCTAAATTCAATACAGAAGGTAATCTTGAAGGATTTATAAAACACAAACAATTTGGTGAATGGGAATTAGATTTAGAAATTGATGCCGACAGATTATTAGCATTAAACACTAAAGATTATGAAGATGCGGCTTATTTTGGAACCGCATTTATAAAAGGAAAAGCAACAATAAAAGGTCCAACAAATGGATTGTTTATATATGTAAAAGCAAAATCTGAAAAAGGAACCGATATTAAAATTCCAATAAATGACGCTCAAGCCGTAAGCGATAATAATTACATTCACTTTGTTACTCCTAATGAAAAATTAAATAAAAATCTTCCAAATGCAGTTCCTAGAAAAACTTATAATGGTTTAGAAATGCGTTTCGAATTCGACATAACGCAAGATGCAAGTATAGAAGTAATTCTGGACAGAGAAGGTCACGGAATGAAAGGAAAAGGTCGTGGAGAATTATTATTTGAAATTAATACAGGCGGAAAGTTTACCATGTTTGGCGATTATCAAGTCTATGAAGGAACTTATAATTTTAAATATGGTGGATTAATAGATAAAAAATTTACAGTTAAAAAATTTAGTTCTATAGTTTGGGAAGGCGATCCTTTAAGAGCAGTTTTAAATTTAGAAGCTATTTATAATACAACAGCAAATCCAGCTGTTTTAGTTGCTAACTCTTCTTTTAATAATAAAATTCCTGTGCAAGTAGTAATCGGAGTTAAAGGAACTATTAAAAATCCAGAACCTGAATTTAATATTCTTTTTCCTGATGGAAGTTCTATTTTAAAATCTGAAATAGAAACTAAATTAAATGATAAAGATATCAGACAAACTCAAGCTTTACATTTACTAGCTTTTGGTGGATTTTTAAGTCAAGATGGTTTAAGCCAATCACAACCAACTAATATTTTATTTGAAAGAGCAAGTTCTTTATTTGGAGATTTATTTCAAGACGCAGATGGAAAATTGCAAGTAAATGTTGATTATGTTCAAGCCGATAGAACGCCAGGTACAGAAACCGATGGACGATTTGGAGTTTCAGTATCTTCTAAAATAAATGAGCGAATTACAATTAACGGAAAAGTTGGTGTACCAGTTGGTGGCGTAAATGAATCTGCAATTGTTGGAAATGTAGAAATTCAATACAGAGTTAACGAAGATGGAACTTTAAATCTTAGATTATTTAATAAAGAAAACGAAATCAATTATTTAGGACAAGGTGTTGGATATACTCAAGGAGTTGGAGTTTCTTATGAAGTAGATTTTAGTACTTTTAGAGAATTAGTTAATAAAATTTTTAAAAAAAATAAAATTGATGTTGTTAAACCAAAAGCTAAAAATGAAGACGATTCATCATTATTTCCGGATTATATAAAAATTGAAAACGAAAAAAAATCTAAAGAAAAATCTAAAGAAGAAGTGAAAAATAATAAAGAAGCAGTTCCAATAGAAGATTAATTATGAATTTCATAATTATAGATTTGCTACTATTAATGCTCATAAATTAGAAACTTATCAACGAAAACGTTTGCAATTTGTTAATACTACCAAAATACTCGAAATTGTAGCTAAATATCATTTCATCTTTGTTAATTTTACACTTCAAACATAAATTATTAATGACCAAAACTATTAAAAAAATTGGTGTTCTTACTTCTGGTGGCGATTCGCCAGGAATGAATGCTGCTATTCGTGCCGTTGTTAGAACTTGTGCTTACCATAATGTAGATTGTGTAGGTATTTATAGAGGTTATCAAGGAATGATTGAAGGCGATTTTAAAGAAATGGGTCCAAGATCAGTAAACAATATTGTAAACAAAGGCGGAACAATATTAAAATCAGCTCGTTCATTAGAGTTTAAAACCAAAGAAGGAAGAGAAAAAGCATACAATAATTTAGTAAAAGCAGGAATAGATTCGCTTGTAATTATTGGTGGAGATGGAAGTTTTACCGGTGCAGAAATTTTTAATACGGAATATGGTTTTCCAGTAATGGGAATTCCAGGAACAATTGATAATGATATTTTTGGAACAAGTCACACACTAGGTTACGACACAGCATTGAACACAGTTGTAGAAGTTATAGATAAAATTAGAGATACTGCAAGTTCGCATAACCGACTGTTTTTAGTAGAAGTTATGGGAAGAGACGCAGGACACATTGCACTAAATGCTGGAATTGGTGCTGGAGCAGAAGAAATTCTTATTCCAGAAGAAGATTTAGGATTAGAACGTCTGTTAGATTCTTTAAAGAAAAGTAAAGCATCAGGAAAATCATCAAGTATTGTTGTAATTGCCGAAGGAGATAAAATTGGTAAAAGTGTTTTTGAACTCAAAGATTACATCGAAGAAAATTTACCAGAATATGATGTTCGTGTTTCAGTTCTTGGTCACATGCAACGTGGAGGTTCGCCATCATGTTACGACAGAGTTTTAGCATCACGACTTGGTGTAAAAGCAGTAGAATCAATATTAGAAGGAAAAACCAATTATATGGTAGGAATGTTAAACGATAAAGTTGCTTTAACACCATTAGAATTAGCCATTAAAGGAAAATCAGAAATAGATAGAGAATTATTACGCGTTTCAGAAATAATGTCAACGTAAATGCGTTGCATTGCAACGTATCCCAAATTATAACCAAATTAAAATAAAAAATAAAACAAAATGTCAAAAGTAAAATTAGGAATCAACGGATTTGGAAGAATAGGAAGAATCGTGTTTAGAGAATCTTTCAACAGAGATAATGTAGAAGTTGTAGCAATAAACGATTTATTAGATGTAGATCATTTGGCATACTTATTAAAATACGATTCAGTTCACGGTCGTTTTAATGGAACAGTTGAAGTAAAAGAAGGAAAACTTTACGTAAACGGAAGAAATATTAGAATAACTGCCGAGCGTGATCCTGCAACATTAAAATGGGATGAAGTAGGAGCAGAAGTAGTTGCAGATTGTACTGGAATTTTCACAACATTAGAATCAGCACAAGGACACATTAAAGGTGGAGCTAAAAAAGTAGTAATTTCTGCGCCATCAGCAGATGCGCCAATGTTTGTAATGGGTGTAAATCATACCAAAGCAACCGCAGCCGATACAATTGTTTCTAATGCATCTTGCACAACCAATTGTCTTGCGCCTTTAGCTAAAGTTATCAACGATAATTTCGGAATTGTAGAAGCACTTATGACAACAGTTCATGCAACAACTTCAACACAAATGACTGCCGATGGACCATCAAGAAAAGACTGGCGTGGTGGTCGTGCAGCAAGCGTAAATATAATTCCATCTTCAACTGGTGCAGCAAAAGCGGTTGGAAAAGTAATACCAGAATTAGACGGAAAATTAACAGGAATGTCTTTCCGTGTACCAACTGTAGACGTTTCTGTGGTAGATTTAACTGTAAAAGTAGCCAAAGAAACTACCTATGATGAAATAATGAAAGTATTAAAAAATGCTTCCGAAACAGATTACAAAAATATTATCGGATATACCGAGGATCAAGTGGTTTCTCAAGATTTCGTATCAGATACTCGCACATCAATTATCGATGCTAAAGCAGGAATTGGTTTAAATTCAACGTTTTTCAAAATTGTATCTTGGTACGATAACGAGTATGGATATTCTAGTAAATTAATCGATTTATCGGTTCATATTGCTTCATTAAAATAAAAAATACTAATTTTAAATCCTGTTATCTATATAGTTGACAGGATTTTTAATTTTTTTAAATGGTTTTTTTAGAAGCGAATGGCTTAGGCATTTTCTTCAATCCATTTTCCTGCTTTACATTACAATCTTTTTTCAATTACCTTGGGTTTAAACCCAAGGCAATTAAAAAAAGGATTTTCATTTCAATCAGGGCTAAAAAACTAAGCATAGCATTAAAATAAACTAACTAACCAAAATACTAATTAAGAATTAAATCTCAAATCTTTAATTCCTAAACCACACTAAAATTATGAAATTACTTGTAGATAGCGGTTCTACCAAAGCCGATTGGATAGCAATTGATGATAACGGAAAAGTACTTTTTACCACACAAACTCTAGGATTAAATCCAGAAGTATTAAACAAAGAAGAAATTATTTCTCGTCTAGACGAAAAATTTGATATTTCGCACAACAAACTAAAAGCATCACATTTATATTTTTATGGTGCAGGTTGTGGCACAGACCGAATGAAAAATTTCTTATCAGATGTCTTTAAAGGATATTTTAAAAAAGCAATAGTTTCTGTACACGAAGATACGTATGCAGCAGTTTATGCAACTACACCCAAAGGAGAAAAAGCAATAGTTTGCATTCTTGGCACAGGTTCTAATTGTAGTTTTTACGATGGTTCGGTTTTACATCAAAAAGTGCAATCACTTGGTTACATTGCTATGGATGATTGCTCAGGAAATCGTTTTGGTCGTCATTTACTTCGTGGTTATTATTTTAATCAAATGCCAGCAGATTTAGCCAAAGAATTTGAAGAAGAATACAACATAGAACCAGATTATGTTAAACATAATTTATACAAAGAACACAATCCTAATGCTTATTTAGCAACATTTGCCAAGTTTTTAATAAAACATAAAGACACCGATTTTTGTAAAAAATTCATAAAACAAGAAATGGAAGATTTTATAGAAAATTACATCAAGCAATTTGACAATTACAAAGAAGTTCCAGTACATTTTATAGGTTCAATTGCCTTTTATTTAAAAGAAGAACTAGAAAAAGAATTAACTAAAAACGGAATAAAACTAGGCAATGTACTTCGAAGACCAATTGATGGATTAATTGCATATCACGTTATAAATAAATAAAAATAGAAATGATTTTAAAGAAATTTAAAATCATTTTTTTTTAAATTTCCAAATCAAACATCTTCTTTAACAATTCCAAATTAGGATTTATTTCTTTCAATCTGTTGTATTTATCTTGAGCAGTAAAGGCAACTTTACTTTTTACTTTTTCATTTACTACAACATCAATTGTAATATCATGATTGTGTAAATGACCACGTAAATATCCAAGAAGTTCGTTTTTTTCTTTTTCAAAATCAATTTTAGAACCTTCATTTGGCAATTCATAAGTAATTGCAAAACCATTTAATTTTGGATCACTAATTCGCAATAACGAAGCCATAATCATTAATCCTTTATCAGTAAGTCGTTGCGCATATTTAAACCAAAAATCTAGCATTTCAGTTTCTGTAAAAGCTTCTGTCGGAAATTTAACCTCTTCTTTTACAACACCTTTTTGAGATTCTAATAATTCTTTTTTAGCACGAATACTAGCCAATGATAAAGCAGAAACTTTAACTGGATTATCGTTATTTAGTTGTGGATTATGAGTTATGAGTTGTGGAACATCTTTAATTTCAACTTCACTTTTTATTATTTCCTTATTTAAAACTTCCAAATTTGTATTTTGTACATCTTCATTAATTTTCAAATCTTCTTTTACACTTCCATCTTCCAACTTCTTACTTCCAACTTCTGTAATAGAATAATCATTCCTTCTAAAATAAGTAGGTGCAATTATAAACTCACCTTTTTTTTTTCTCCATCAAAGTTGATAGAGCAAAGTTGCATTAGCGAAAGTTCAACAAGAAGTCGTTGATTTTGAGATGCTTTAAACTTTAAATCACAATCATTAGCAATTTCAATTCCTTTCAATAAAAAATCTTGATTGCATTTTTGAGCTTGTTCACCATATAATTTCTGTGCTTGCTCTCCAGCTTCAAGCAAACTCAAAGTCGCAGGATTTTTAGAAACCAATAAATCTCTAAAATGACTTGCCAAACCAGCAATAAAATGATGTCCATCAAATCCTTTAGACAAAATATCATTATAAGAAACTAAAACTTCTGGAATATTATTATCCAAAATCAAATCAGTAATCTTGATATAGGTTTCATAATCAAGCACATTCAGATTTTCTGTCACTGCTTGTCTAGTAAGATTATTACCACAATAAGAAACCACTCTGTCAAAAATTGATAAAGCATCACGCATTGCACCATCAGCTTTCTGTGCAATAATATGCAACGCATCATCTTCACAAATTACACCTTGACTTGCAGCAACTTCTGCCAAATGTTCCTTAGCATCTTTTACTGTAATTCTTTTAAAATCAAATATTTGACAACGAGACAATATAGTCGGAATAATTTTGTGTTTCTCCGTAGTTGCAAGAATAAAAATAGCATGTTTTGGTGGTTCTTCAAGCGTTTTTAAAAAAGCATTAAAAGCCGCCGACGACAACATGTGAACCTCGTCAATAATATAAACTTTATACTGACCAGTTTGTGGCGGAATGCGAACTTGATCTATCAAACTACGAATATCATCTACCGAATTGTTTGATGCAGCATCCAATTCAAAAACATTAAATGCAAAATCCTCATTTGGATCATCATAACCAGGTTGGTTAATTTTTCTGGCCAAAATTCTTGCGCAAGTTGTTTTTCCAACACCTCTTGGACCAGTAAATAATAGGGCAGAAGCCAAGTGATTGGTTTCTATGGCATTCAACAAAGTGTTCGTAATTGCTTGCTGTCCCACAACATCTTTAAACGTTTGCGGACGATATTTACGAGCAGAGACAACAAATTGTTCCATAAAAATAAATTGGAATACAAAGATAGATTTAAAAAAATCAATTTCAAATATCAATTGCAATATCAAGTAAAATAAAATTTTCTATTTCTTAAAGCTATTCCAACTTTCCATTTCAAGTTTTCATAAAACCAGTTTGTTTTTCTATAAATTTTTAAAAGAGCTTCCGTTGGTCGCTTTTTAAAAATTAGAAAAACTAAACTGCTTTCATAAAAAGCTTTACATTACAATTTGGGCTAGTTCGTAGTAAAAATATAATCTAAAAATATATCGAAATCTACAAATAATCCAATTTTTCTCTACCTTTAATACTCAATTCATGCAAAACCATTGCAGCGCTGTTATCAGTAAAAGCTGCCAATCCTGCAACAAAAACTCCTTTTTCGCCAGTACTAGATTTTATACCAAATACCGTTGCTTCATCTCCAGGATCACTTTCACCTTCGTATCTGTATATATATACAATTTCAAATTGGTCTGGACTGTTAATAATTCTATTTTCTTGAATATTAAAATCTACAGTAAAACCTTTTTCACCAAGTTCTTCAAGAGCTTTAGTTACTGTTGCGTAATGATACATTTGACGATCCATTTTGTATAATTTAATTGAGTTATATATTTAGCTTCTGTATTATTTGATTTTGATAAATAGGCATTTCTTTCATCATTCTTTCAATTGTCTTGTGAAATATAGTTTCTTTGAA
>NZ_JAYUPK010000106.1:0-6248 GCF_043760115.1 Flavobacterium sp. | reverse complement strand
GCGCTGCAGCGTTAATAGAAAAAGTAGAACGTATTCGTGTAAATCAATACAATCAAGTTGTTGGCTACAACAATATATTTGCCATTGGCGACATAGCATCAATGGAAACCGAAAAATATCCCCAAGGACATCCAATGATGGCACAACCAGCTTTGCAACAAGGCGATTTATTGGGCGAAAATATTATAAAATTAGTACATAAAAAACCACTAAAACCTTTCGAATACAACGATAAAGGTTCTATGGCAACCATAGGAAGAAATCTTGCTGTTGTAGATTTACCAAACTACCATTTCAGTGGAATATTTGCTTGGTTTGTATGGATGATAGTACATTTGTACTCACTAATTGGTTTTAAAAATAAAGCTGTAGTTTTTTTAAATTGGGTGTACAATTACATTCGTTTTGATAGAGAAGGACGATTAATTATTAGACCATTTAAAAAGAAAAGTTTTACAACTTTTACTAGTGATGAAGTTTAGTCAGTTGTGAGTTTTGAGTTGTGAGTTAAATCATCTAAGATTTGATAAATCAGATTATGGTAAAATTTTTAAAAGATATTAAAGCCAATTTATCAATTTTAAGATCAATTATAAATTAACTCGTTGGGTGTAATTTATTAAAATGTTTTAAAATTCACTTTTCAATTAAATATAAAGTCAATTAGATGTCTAATTTCAGTCTGAGTCTAGCTTTTGCTGACTAAGTAAAGACCTTTAAAAACGAACATTTCGACAAGCTCAATGTGACAATTCGTAAAATATTAGCATAAAAAATAACTGCAAACAACGGTTTAAATTTACGTATTCCAAACCAAAACTCAAAACTCAAAACTCAAAACTCAAAAATCGTAACTCGTAACCCAAAACTCAAAACCGATTATAATTGATAAGCAAATCAATAAACTTACTGTAACTTTCCATTCCATCTTGTTGCTGATTCATTTTTAAAAAAGTATCATAAAATACTTCAAAACCGCTATCAATAAACGTGTGATAACTTTCCCAAAACAATTTATCTTCTTTAAAATTTTCTAGTATTCCAGCATTAATTTTATCAAAATAAATTGTTACATTTTCACCTTTCAATGCTTCAATATTTCGTAAAGAATATTTTAAAGCCAAAGTATAAGCAGCATATTTAAAATACAAATCGTCATTTTTTACACTGGCTAAAAACCCAATAAAATTACATTCACTTTCGCTGGCATAACCCATTTGATGTGCCATTTCGTGATTAACAACCATTGCAAATCCATTCATTGGAACTTTATAATTTACTTGTGCCTCATTTGTAAACGGATTCAAATAACCACCAAATCCCATATAAGTTAAGGGTAAACTAAACAATGATTTCTTTCTACTTGGAATTTCATATTTAAAAAAAGGATATGTTTTTGCCAAATTATCATAACCATTCCGACTCATTTTAAATATAGAATCTTGAGAATAAGGAACAACAACTTTTGCATTTTTATCTTTAGTAATTTGCAAATGAACAGCATTAGTCTTTGCAATTAATTTATCAGTAAATTCAATCAAATCTTGTTCAGAATACGCTCTTTTAATATTCATTTTTTCAAATAATGGCACTCTGTAATAATTGAATGCCCATAGAATATGAAAGGCAAAATAAAATATAGAAACAAAACTTAAAACACTTAATAGGTTATTTTTCCAACTGATTTTCCACGATTTTCTTACTTTCCAAATCCATTTTAATATCCATAAAATTAAAATACTATAAAAAATATCTCCAACAGAAAACGGAATGCTTCCAAACAATGTTCTAGAAAATCTAGAAATATATACGAATAATCCGTTGCTGTAAAATCGTTCTACAATCTCTGGAAAAAAGGCAATTATTTTCAAAAATAGTATTTGAAAAAATAGAAACAAAGGTAAAATGAACTTGCGCTTCACAAAGATTATTTTTTGTTATAAAAATACTTATAAATATAGAAGTAGAATTTCTTTTTTGTAAATTTGTGAATCAAATATAAGTTTTATGACACAAATCACTTTAAATATTCCTAATAATGAATTAAGTTTCTTTATTAAATTGATTGAAAAGTTTAATTATGAAACTGTAAGCAATGATTTTTCAATGAATTAAGAGATAAAAGATTTATTAGATGAAAGAAGAGCTACAACTAAAATGGATGATTTTATTCCTTGGAATGAGGTAAAAATACTCAAACATTAAAAAATAAAATTAATTAATCCTCAAATTTTAGTGTAATTTTTAAAACAATATAATAAGTGAGAATTCGTGAAATTCGTGTAAAAAATAAATACAATAAATAATCTTCACCTTTTTAGTGAAATTTTCAAAACTATATAATTGGTAAAAATTCGTGAATTGAAAATCATCGAATACAATAATAAACAATCACGAATAAGATAAATTTGTGTCAAATAATAAAAAATGAGCCAAGAAATAAGAAACTTAGAACCAAAAAATCTTTGGAATAAATTTGCCGATTTAAACGCAGTACCAAGACCATCCAAAAAAGAAGAACGCGTAATTGAATTTATAAAAAACTTTGGAACCAGTTTAGCATTAGAAACTTTTGAAGACGAAATAAGAAACGTAATCATAAGAAAACCTGCAACTGCCGGAATGGAAAATCGTAAAGCTTTGGTTTTACAAGGACATTTAGATATGGTACATCAAAAAAATAATGATACCAATTTCGATTTTTTAACACAAGGAATTGATATGTATGTTGATGGTGATTGGGTTCGCGCTCGAGGAACAACTCTTGGCGCAGATAATGGACTTGGAGTTGCAATGATAATGGCAATTTTAGAAAGTAAAGACATAAAACATCCAGCAATTGAAGCCCTTTTTACAATTGATGAAGAAACAGGAATGACTGGCGCATTGAACCTAAAAGGCGGAATATTAAAAGGAGAAATTCTTTTAAATATGGATACCGAAGAAGATGATGAAATTGACATAGGTTGTGCTGGCGGAATTGACGTAACAGCAAACAGAAGCTACAATCAAGAGGAAACTCCAGAAAGTTCTGTAGGTTATACAATAACGGTTAAAAGTTTAAATGGCGGACATTCTGGAATGGATATTCACAAAGGTTTGGGAAATGCCAACAAAATTATGAACCGTTTATTATTTGACGGATTTGAAAATTTTGGATTGCAAATTGCCGAAATATCTGGTGGAAGTTTGCGCAATGCAATTCCGAGAGAAAGTGTTGCCAAAGTTATTGTTGCAACAATGTATGAAGAAGCTTTTGTATTTGATATGCAAGAAATTATAAACGATATTAAAACCGAATTTAAAACTACCGAACCAAACTTAACAATTGAAATAGATAAATCAGACTTGCCAACTAATGTAATGGATTTAGGAGTTCAAGAAGGTTTGTTACGTTCTATTTATGCTGCTCACAATGGCGTTTACAGAATGTCTGCCGATATGGAAGATTTAGTAGAAACTTCTAATAATATTGCAAGAGTAGTAGTAAAAGATGGCGAAATTTCTATTCAGAATTTAACAAGATCATCTGTAGAAACATCTAAGATGGATTTGGCAAATAGTTTACGTTCTGCTTACGAATTGTTTGGTTGTGAAGTAACCTTTGGAGGAAGTTATCCAGGTTGGACACCCAATGTAAAATCGGAAATTTTAGATGTACTAGTAAAAATATACGAAAAACAAAACAATGAAAAACCAAAAGTTGTAGCATGTCACGCAGGTTTAGAATGTGGCATTCTAGGAACAAATTATCCAGATATGGACATGATTTCTTTTGGACCAACCATTCACGGAGCACATTCACCAGACGAAAGAGCTTCTATAAAATCGTCTCAAAAGTTTTATAAATATGTTTTGGAGATTTTGGAGAATATTCCTGAGAGAAAATAGTATTAAGATTTAAAGTATTAAGAATTAATATAAAACTCGTTTAGAAATAAGCGAGTTTTTTTGTTCTTTTTAGTTCAGTAAAGTTACTTTTTTGTTATAAAACTGATTTTGAAATTAAACTATTTCATTGTCTCACTGAGCGCAGTCGAAGTGGTTTGAAATATAATAAAACCTCGTTTAGAAATAGCGAGTTTTTTTATCCAAATCATTCATTCTTCCTCATAAACCCAACAATCTCATCAAATCGATTGCTCCAAGGAAAAAAGTACTGTGTCATCATAGAAACGTGTTTTTTATTCAAAATAATAGGTTGCACATTAGGTTGAAATTTGTGTAATTCTTTTATAAAACGATCGTTAGAAACTTGAATACTTTCGTAAGTTTTAGTTCCGCCAGTGTAAATCATAAATGGTGGCGAATTCTTGTCTAAAAAATAAATTGGCGATGCATTTTTCCATGTTTCAGAATTGTTTGTCCACGTTGTTAAATAATCATCTTTTTGTGTTGGAGGAATTTCTTCTAGATAATGTTTCATATCTAAACCTGCGGCATCATTCAGAATTATACCTTTTATAATAGTTTTATCTTGTAAATATTTAGAATTTGTACCAACCAAAGCAATTAAATGTCCGCCAGCAGAATGTCCAGTTAAGAAAATTTCATTTGGGTTTCCCTTATAGTTTGCAATGTTTTCTTTCGCCCATTCTACAGCTTTTGCTACTTGTATTGCCATTTCATCATAATTGGCATTCGGACTCAAAGTGTAACCCACAACAACCGTTGTAATTCCTTTTTTGGCAAAGTTTCTTCCAAAGAATCCGTAAGTTTTTTTATCGCCAGAATTCCAATTTCCACCGTGAACAAATACCAAAACTGGATTGTTATTAAACTTAGAATTTCTAGGTTTAAAAACATTTAATGTTGGATTTTTATCTGAAGATGTATTTGCTAAATAATCTATATTTTTAAACTTTTTAGAAGCACAACTTGTAAAAAAAAGAATTAAAAAAAGGAATGTTAAAAGTGAAAATAATCGCATAATTTTTTATTACAAAATAAGTTAAAATCATGATGTAAAAGTTTATACAATCTATTAATTATGTTGTATAATTTATGTTTTTTTAAATAATCAAATGATTTTTTTCTGAAAAAAAAACGAATATTCTAGGTTAAATTATCTAAAATTCCAACAGCAAGTTCTGCCCAAATTATTAAAAACAAAATTAAAATAAAGATACAAATGCCAATTCGAGTTTTAGTATTTTTTATATTTTGAAGTACAAAATTACAAGCAAAACCTGTAACTAATAGAAGCAATCCTGCCAAAATAAAATCCATTAAAGACCAATTTACTTCATTGGTAAATTGCATTGCTAGTAATGGAATTAGTAATAGTGTAGTTACTATTAGGAAGATGATTTTGTATGGTTTTTTCAATGAATTTTTTTTACATTATTTATTAAAATTGATTTACCAGAATTCTAAGTTAAAACCAACTTTAAAGTTTGCCTAAAATCTTAATTGCCTAAAACCGCTTTGCTTGATGCACAACTAAAATTTTTCAACAAAATTAGATTTTAATGATTTTTTAAAAATATAACTAGCTGATTTTTAAATACAATTTGTTTTTTAAATTTATACAAAATCAAGTTTTAGCAGATTTATTTAATTGTGCAACAAGCATCGCTATTGGCAGATTGCTTTATTATTAAATTTTAAATTTTCCTTTGTAATCTTCCATATTAGTATAAATTCTTATTCCTAATATTCTCCAATCTCTTGTTCCAATTATTTGGTAATTATATGAATTGTCATTATTCTTTGTAATGTCAACTTTTGAAGCTTTCCAATCAATTCCACTCACAAATCCTGTCATCATTGTGTTAGCATTAATAATTCTAACCTGTTGATCATATTCCTTAAATGTAATCGTTGCGCTAATTATAGTTACTAATTTTTTTTCTAAAATTACATCTTCAGTAAAGATATGACCATTAATTTTTTCTTCACCTACAATTTTGCTTTCGTCTTTAATTTCAAAAGTTTTTACTTTATTGTTTTCAACGTTTGGTTTATCAATAAATGACATTAGTCCAAGAACAAAAATTAATGTTGCAATTCCTCCCAGATTTTCACGGACAATTTTAAATACTTTAAAGCAAATAATTATAAAGTAAACAAGTATTGCAGTATTAAATATTCCCCAAAGTAATTCTAACATATTTTTAAATTTTAGTTAATTTCCTTTTCGCGTTCAGTTTTTGTCTTGTCCTAAAATACGTTGACTATTTTTGGATTAATAATTATTTCAAAAATAGTGAATTGTAGTCGGAATATTGATAAGTTTAGAAAAAATC
>NZ_JAYUPK010000105.1:0-18104 GCF_043760115.1 Flavobacterium sp. | reverse complement strand
CAATTTATTCCATTCAGAGGGAAGGACTTTTTAGTCCTTTCTTTTGAAAAATAATTCATTTATTTTTACCCAGTTGCATTTGTAACTTGAATTCAGCTTTGTATTAAATTTGTAATATCATTAATCTTCCATCTTCCATCTTCCAACTTCCAACTTCCATCTCAAACTAATCATGCTTTCCATCATAATACAAATGCCATTTTCCTTGTACTTTCATCACTTGCTCAATAACTTCTCTTACTGCGCCTTTTCCTCCGTTTTTATGAGAAATGTACTTAGAAATTGCTTTAATTTCTGGCGAAGCATCTTGCGGACAAGTTGGTAAACCTACTAATTTCATAACGTGATAATCTGGAATATCGTCTCCCATGTATAAAATACTTTCTGGTTTTATAGTGTACAATTCAATGTATTCTTTAAAAGTTTCTACCTTGTTTGGGCTTGCCAGGTGAATGTCGTGGATTCCCAAATTTCGTAGTCTAATTTTAACGCCTTCATTGTTTCCGCCAGAAATTATACATACTTTGTAACCACTTTCTAATGCTGCTTTCATGGCAAAACCATCGCGAATGTTCATAACTCGTAGCATTTCGCCAGTTTCTGTAACGTGAACCGAACTGTCTGTTAAAACGCCATCAACATCAAAAATAAATGTTGTAATATCGTTTAGTAGTTCTTTATAACTTTTTTCCATTGTCAATTATAGATTTGGTTATCATTTTGTAAATATCTTTCTGATTTTGGTCAGATAAAAAATTTAAATGTGAATTTATTGTTTGTGTATCGTTTCGTTTTGCTGGTCCGGTTTGGGCATCATTTGACGAAAGTTTCATTATTTTATTAGCCGTTTCTTGAATTAATGGTTTTAAAATATCAAAATCAAGTTGGTTTTCTTGGCAAATTTCGTTTCCTATTTGATATAAATGATTTACAAAATTACATACAAAAACTGCCGAAACGTGTAATGCTTTTCGTTGATTGGAATTTATTTTATACGTTTTTTTAGAAATATTTTGCGCCACTTTTTCTAGAATAGTATAATCTTCTTTATTTTTAGCTTCTAAACAAATTGGAATTTCTTTAAAATTAATGGCTACATTTTTAGAAAAGGTTTGTAAAGGATAAAAAACTGCTTTTCGATTTTTATTATCTAATTCATCTATAGAAAAACTTCCAGATGTGTGTGCAATTAATTTATTTGTAAAAGGAATTTTTGATGAAACTTCGGCAATGGCATCATCAGAAACTGAAATTATATATAAATCTGCTTCTTTTAAATCTGCAAAATTAGAAGTTATTTTATTAGAATCGAGTAGGTGAGTTAGCGAGTTTTTATCTCTAGCAAATGCTTGAATTACATCAACAGTTTCACATTTGGCGAAAGCCGAAATTAAATGTTGCGCTACATTTCCTGAACCTATAATTACCACTTCAATCATTTGGTAAAAATAGAAAAAAGGTTTCAGAAATGTGAAACCTTTTTTATTAAAAAAATTAAGTAAATAGATTGTAATGCTATTATAATTTAATTATTTTTTTAGATTCAATAAAAGTTCCGCTTGAATTAGTAATTTGAATTTTAAGAATATAAATACCAGTTGAAAGTTTTGAGTTCAGATTTATTACAGAATTTAATTCACCAAATAGTTGATTTTCTTTTTTTACTGATTGGATTATTCTTCCATTAATATCAATAATTGTAAATTCAATATTAGATTTTTCAATTAAATTTAACGATATATTTAAAAAATTACTGAATGGGTTGGGATAAATTGTTAAAAAAGTATAGTAAAAGTTTTCACTTATTCCTAATGTTAGAGTGCAAGTATTATTGCATTCATCGCCATTATCTGAGTTTCCATCATCGCATTGTTCAATACCAACTCTAACATAACCGTCACCACATTGTGCAAATTGACAAGTATTTATGCAAGAATCATCATTACTACTATTTGCATCATCGCATTGCTCGCCACTTTCTACAATTCCGTTTCCACAAATAACACTACCTTCAATTATGCAAGTAGAATTGCAACCATCACCATTAGTTAAGTTGCCATCATCACATTGTTCTGGAGTTACAATAATTCCATCACCACATATTGAAGTACAATTACTTGGTGAACCAACACAAATATAACCAGTTTCAACATTACAAGTCGAGTTACAACCATCGTTACTTGTTGTGTTGCCATCATCGCACGTTTCACTTCCAGAAATTATTCCGTTTCCACAAATAGTTCCACCTTCAATTATGCAAGAAGAATTGCAACCATCACCATTAGTTAAGTTGCCATCATCACATTGTTCTGGAGTTACAATAATTCCATCACCACAAATTGAAGAACAATTACTTGGCGTACCAACACAAATATAACCAGTTTCAACATTACAAGTAGAGTTACAACCATCGTTACTTGTTGTGTTGCCATCATCGCAAGTTTCACTTCCAGAAATTATTCCGTTTCCACAAATAAATAAACTATTTTTAGCATTTATAAAATTTGAGTTTAAATATTCTAAGTTTAAAAATTTTGCTACTCTAGATACGGTTCCAAAACCTTTTAATATTTGAATTGCATCAGAATTTGAATTTAATTTAATTATTGTTGGCACAGCAGTTATATTGTACTTCAGTGCAATTGTTTTACCTTCGTTTGTAGAAATATTAACAAATTGTACATTGTAATTTTTGATAATTTGGTTTTGAAAAATTACATCGTTAGCAATTGAAGTTTCCATTTGTAAACAATACGGACAATCAGGTTTGTAAAATATAAACATTGATTGACTAGAACTTGAATTATTGTATTTATAACTGTTAAAAAACTCATTTTGACCATAAGTAAAAGCTACAATGAGTAAAAAAAATGAAATTGTAAATGTTTTTTTCATAATATATAAATTTAAAATTTATGTTAAAATTAATTAAAAATATTTGAATATCAATATTTTACATATTTTAATTCATTGGAATTGCTGTTAATTGATTTTCTCCCCAAAAAGAACTACCAAGGCCATTTACAAAAAATGCTGTAGTTGTGGTTCCATATTTTTGTACCGCCGACCATACATAATATCTTTTAGTTGCACCACCAATTGGATTTGGGTTTTGAATAATTGTTTGCCCATTAGCAATTCCAAATTCATTTGGACCAGTTAAAGTACCAGAAATTAATCCTCCAGAAATTACATCAGATGTTGGTAATGAAGCTACATTACTTAGAGAGAATACGCATCTTACCCAAACACTTTGTCCAGATGTTAAAGGCGTAGTAGAATTGTTTATAAGATAAGTTCCAAAAACCATCCATCTACCTGGAGGCAAATCAATATAGGCATTACAATAGGATGATGGTGATGAAACTCCAACAACAGTACCAGCACCAATATTAGCACCAGCACCAAAAAAAACACCAGCTACAGCTGATTTTATTGAGTTTGTAGTAACCCAAGATGCAACACCTACAGCATCACTTACTAATACTTTACCTATTCCTTCAGTTCCATCTGTAATTTTTATTTTACCTGCAATGTCAAGTTTTTCAGTTGGTGATGGAGTTCCAATTCCAACATTTCCATTGTTGATTACAGTTAATTTAGGAGTATTATTTGTTGTTAAATGTATCGCTCCAAGATTTCCACTGTAAGTTCCCAATTCTATATCTTCTGGATTACCTGCATAACTTCCAAAATAACCTCGAAAAACTCCATTTTCTGCAAATGAAATAAATAAATTAGAACCGCCATCAAATATAACAGGATTTGAAAACGGAGAAACTAAATGTAAATTAGTTGAAGGATTTGGAGTACCAATTCCAATATTTCCATTATCTTTTATTCGCATTTTTTCAGATAAACCACCAAGACCATTTGTAGAAGTTAAAAAACTTAAATCCATAGCTTCATTTCCTGTAGTATTATTATTGATGTTTCCACCAATATATCCAGCAATTTCATCAATTCCAGTATCATTAAGTATAGAAAATGCAATGTTAGGATAATTATTTCCTGGTTGATCGCCTTTAATTAGCAAACCTCCATAACCGCCAAAGTTTTTTTGGTCAATGGTTACTTGTCCGTTAACATCGAGTGTTGAAGTTGGGTTTGTAGTATTTATTCCAACTTGAGCATTAGAATTTGAAATAGAATAAATCAAAATAAAATAAAGTACTATTTTTTTCATAACTTTTAAATTAAAAATTCAATTCAAAAATAGTATTTGAAATAGTAGTTGTCAATCCACCAAAAGGTTCATTTTGAAGAATTTATCTGCCATATAATTTATTTACAGCTTCGGTTTTATTTTGAACTTGTAGTTTAGCATAAATATGATTAAGATGTCTTTTTACAGTACTTATTGCTATGTTTAATTTATCAGCAATTTCTTTATATAAAAATCCTTTGCTTAAAAGTTCTAAAACTTCTAGTTCTCTTTTAGAAATAAGTTCGCAAACATTATTATTAGATATATTAAATGAACTTAAAACTTTTCGAGCAATTTTGGGAGACATTGGACTTCCTCCGTCATTTAGTTCTACTAATGCTTCAATTATTTTTTCGGGCGAAGTATTTTTTAATATATATCCATTTGCACCTGCTTTTAATGCCTCAAAAACTTGATCGTTATCTTCATAAATAGTGAACATAATGAATTGCGAATTTGGAATTTTAGCTTTTATTTCAGTGATGCAATCAATACCACTTTTGTTAGGTAAATTAATGTCTGTAAGTACAATATCTGGATTTAGTAATGGTAATTGAGCAATTGCATCTTCGGCATTTTCAAAAGATTGAAGTAAACTAAAACGAGAATCAGTCTCGATAATAGATTGTAAACCTTTCTGAATTTCGATTAAATCTTCTATGATGCAAATTGTAATCATGTATTAAAAATTTAATTTACAAAGTAAAGTTACATAAAATATTTAGTCAATAGTACTTTAGGTTGATTTTATTGATTTAGTTTTTTTATAGGAATAGTAAATAAAGTAACTGCTCCATTTTTATTAAAAATTTCCATTTGTCCACCAGTTTTTTCCATTCGACTTTTCATATTTCTTAAACCGTTACCTAATGTTTTTAATTCTAATTGATTAGTAAAACCAATTCCATTATCCTGAATTTTTATTTCTAGAATTTCTAAATAAGTAATAGTTATTATTACATTTTTAGCGTTAGAATGTTTTACTATATTATGCAAAGATTCTTTAACACATAAAAAGATGTTTTTTCTATTATTTCCAGTTACTATTATTTTATTAAAATGTTCAGGAATAGTAATTTGCGTATCGATTTTATTACTCTCTAAATAATCAAAAGAATATATTTTGATATAAGTTATTAAATCTTCTAGCGTATTGTTCTCTTCTTTCATTGCCCAAATAATCTCACTCATATTCTCAACTAAATCGGTAGCCGTTTTTTTTATTTTAAATAAATTACTTTTATTATCAAAATCATTCATTGCCATTTGACTTAAATACGTAATTTGGGTTAATCCGCTACCAAGATCATCATGCATATCCGTCGCAATTCTAGATCTTTCGTCTTCTAATGCATTTTGTTTTTCAAGCACCAAATTTTGCATTGCAATAATCTCATTAGCGTCGTTGAGTAATGCCAAATTTATACTTTCCCATTGTTGTTTATTTCTATAACTAATTGCTATTGAAAAGAAAACAATATCAATAAAACTTCCTATTATTAACCATTCTGGAGGATTTATAAGCATATTTGGAGTTCTATACATATTAGTTATAAAACTTATTAATCCAATAATAAAATAAATAGAACATCCATATAAAATGTAACGTTGAAAAGTGATGTTTCTAAGTTTGTAACATCTAATTAACATCATTCCTGTTAAAACAAAAATAAATATTCGAATTCCAAAAAATCCATAAGTATCGTCAAATTCGCCCAATTTATACGATAAAATTACATTAACAACAGAATAAGTAATTAATATAATCATTATGCTTAACCAAGAATAATATAAAAAAGTACTTTTTGATTTTTCTACTTCTACAGATTGTAATATAAAATTGAAATAAAATGCTAAATAAATTATCTGAGTAGCTTCGTTAAAGTGAATTGAATTATATAAATTAATAGTTGCACCAAACCATAATGAGTACAAGCCAGAAATATTTAAAGATAATAAACCTGCAAAAAAAATGTATAGTAAATAATGAATTATTAATTTGTCTTTGCTAAAACAATAAAGAACAATATGATATATAAATGCAAGTAATATAGAACCTAAAATGATTACAGTTAAAATAGAAATAGAATAATCTTGACCCATCTTAGAAATATTAATTTGCTAAAGTATAAAATATAATTAAAAAGATTTTTTTTCAAATTTTATTGTAAAAATCAGTTCAAGTAAACACGTCATAAAAAACACTTAAATCCATATTAAAATCGGTTAGAAATTAAGTATTTATAATTACTTTTGCACTACTTAAAAAATAGGATTCCGCATCATGCAAAAAAAGATTTTATCACTACTGTTCTCAACACGATTAATGGCTGTTTTATTTATTGGATATGCAGCAGCAATGGCAGCAGGAACTTTTATAGAAAGCGAATACAATACAGATACTGCAAGGATTATAATTTATAATTCGTGGTGGTTTGAAGCTATTCATGTTTTTTTCTTGATTAATTTCTTCGGAAATATAAAACGTTATCAATTGCATAAAAAAGAAAAATGGGCAACTTTATTAATGCATTTGTCATGGATTTTTATTATTCTTGGAGCAGTAATTACCAGATATATTAGTTATGAAGGAATGATGCCAATTACCGAAGGCGAAAGTTCTAACCAATTTTACTCTGATAAAAATTACCTTACTATTTTTATTGATGGCGAATATAAAGGTCAAGTAAAAAGAAAAACTATAGAAAAATCGTTGTTGTTGTCGCAAGCTGCCAATAGTAATTTTTCAATTTCAGATGAGTTTGATGAAATAGCAACAGAAATAAAATATAAAAATTTTATTATGGATGTAAAAGAAACCGTAAAGAAAACACCTAACGGAAAATTACATTTAAAATTAGTAGAATCTACTGATGGAACACGACACGAACATTTTATAATTGAAGGCGAAGTTCAAAATATTCACAATGTTTTATTTGCTTTAAACAAACCAACTCAAGGTGCAATTAATATAACGTCTGACGGAAAAACTACTTCAATTGAAGCTCCATTTGATGGACAATTTATGAGAATGGCAGATAAATTTCAAGGTAAAGTTGAAAAAAATAGTGTACAACCAATAATGTTTCGTTCGTTGTATAATCTAGGTCAAGCGCAATTTGTTTTTCCAGATCAACCAATAAAAGGTGTAAAAGATTATAAGTCTAGTGGCGATTATAAAGCTAAAAAAGGCGACGATGCTTTAGTTGTTTCAATCACTTCTCAAGGTCAAACCAAAGACGCAACTCTTGTTGGTTCTAGAGGAAAACAAAGCGAACCTTATACAGTAAAAATAGGAAAACTAGATTACACTTTGTTTTTTGGAAGTAAAGTATACACGTTGCCATTTAAAATAAAATTGAACGATTTTATTGCAGAGAAATATCCTGGAACAGAAAACAGTTATTCATCTTATAAAAGTAAAGTAACTGTTCAAGATAATGGAAAAAATGAAGACGAAGAAATATATATGAACCATATTTTAGACAAAAGTGGTTTTAGATTTTTTCAAGCTTCATTTGCGCCAGATGAAAAAGGAACTGTACTTTCTGTAAACCACGATTTTTGGGGAACTTTAATTACTTACATTGGATATTTCATGCTTTTCTTTGCAATGATGGCTATTTTATTTACTAAAAACACACGATTTGACGATTTAAAACGCAAACTAGAAGTTGTAAAATCAAAGAAAGCAAAATTAATTTCTGTACTTGTATTTTTAATTTCATTTGCTGGATTTTCTCAAACACATTCAGAAAACGATGGTCATAATCATTCTAATGAAGCAAGTCATAAAACTGAAGTTCAATTAAAAGGTAATGCAAAATTTAATTATTTAGATTCTATTTTAAAATATAAAGTTCCGTTACAGCAAGCTGAAAAATTTGGTCGTTTAATTATACAAGACGACGGCGGACGAATGAAACCTATTAATACTTTTTCATCAGAATTGCTAAGAAAAGTAAGTAAAAGCGATACTTATAATGGTATGAATTCTGATCAAGTTTTTCTTTCAATGATGCAATTTCCATTTGCTTGGGAAGAAGTATCATTTATATATATTAAAACAGGAAATGACAGTATACGAAAAACATTAGGTATAAAAGCTAAAGATAAATATGCCACTTTTAAAAGCTTTTTTGATGCAAAAGGAAATTACAAACTAGCGCCATTTTTAAAAGATGCAGCTCGAGCAGAAATTAAAAATAATTTTCAAAAAGATATTATTGAAGCAGATAAAAGAGTTGTTTTATTAAGCAAAGCATTGTTTGGAAATATTTTAAAAATTTATCCAATTCCAAATGATAAAAACAATAAATGGGTTTCCAACTTAGAATTGAGTCAACCAACAGGAACAGCGTTAGATACAATAAAAACTGCATTTCCATATTATTTAGAATCGCTTGCTAAAGCTACCAAAAATAATAATTATACTATGGCTAACTCTATGTTGGTAGGTTTAGAAGATTATCAAAAAAAGTTTGGAGGCAAAGTAAGACCAAGTGATGAAAAAATTTCTTCTGAAATTGCATACAATAAATACGATGTTTTTAAAAACCTGTTTTGGTTGTATATGACAGCAGGATGTTTAATGCTTTTAATTACCATAATCAATATCTTTTTTGAAAGTAAAAAAATTAGATATGTAATTAATGGTTTTCATATTTTAATCGGAATTTTATTTGCAATTCACACACTTGGTTTAATAACACGTTGGTATATTTCTGGTCACGCACCTTGGAGCGATTCGTACGAAAGTATGATTTATGTAGCTTGGGCAACAATGTTTTTTACGCTTGCATTCGATAGAAAATCTAAGCTTACAGTTGCATCAGGAACATTTGTGGCTTCAATGATATTAATGATTGCGCACTGGAATTGGATGGATCCAGCAATTGCCAACCTACAACCAGTTTTAAATTCCTATTGGTTAATGATTCACGTTGCGGTAATTGTAGCAAGTTATGGTCCGTTTACACTCGGAATGGTACTTGGAGTTGTATCGTTAATTTTAATAATTTGTTCCAACGAAAAGAACAAAGTAAAAATGGATTTGCACATAAAAGAAATAACCTTTATCAATGAAATGGCACTTACAATTGGACTTGTAATGCTAACAATTGGTAACTTTCTTGGCGGACAATGGGCAAATGAATCTTGGGGAAGATATTGGGGTTGGGATCCAAAAGAAACTTGGGCGTTAATAAGTATTATGATTTATGCATTTGTAATTCACGCAAGGTTTGTACCAGCATTACGCGGAAAATGGATTTATAATTTAATGAGTATTATGGCATTTTATTCTATAATGATGACCTATTTTGGAGTGAATTTCTATTTAACAGGTTTGCATTCTTATGCTTCTGGAGATAAAGTAGTTACGCCAACAGAATTTTATTATTCGTTAGTTATTCTAGCAATTCTTGGAACGGTTTCTTACATTAAAAATAAGCGAGTATTTAAGTAATTTCAATTTTGCAACTACTTTTAGTTAAATAATATGTTATCAAAATTGTATAATGTTATTTCTTTTATAAGTTTGTATAAATATATTAATTATGAATTCTATTTCAAGCATAGAAATGTACATTATTTTAAAAGGTAAACTTGGCGAAAGCGAAGCTAAAGCGCTTTCAGAATATGTAGAAAGCAAAGTGAAGCGTTCTATTGAAAAAGAAAAAGATGTTATTGCAACAAAGGTAGATTTAGCCGAAACAAAATCTGATATAATTAAATGGATGTTTATTTTTTGGATAGGACAAATTGCGGTTACATTAGCAATAGTATTCTTTAGAAAATAATTTAACTACATGTATAAAATATTTATTAAGATTTGCTATTTAAGTAGCAACTTCCAGCTTTACATTTCAAGATTATAAAATAAAAAATACATTTCTAAAAATTAAAAAGAGCTTCTTGCAGTCGCTTTTTTAATTTAAGAGATGTATTTTTTTTATTTCATAATGCTTTCCATTTCCATCTGGGCTAACTATAAATTTCAATTAAAATTTATATTTTTTTTACAAAAAAAAAGGTTCCACTTTCGTAGAACCTTTTATTTTAAATAGGGTTTAAATTATACTTTTCCCAAAGTATATAATTGTTCCATTGTTGGCGAAGCACTTCCGCCAGTAGGTTCAAGAGTAATTCCAAAAGCTTCTGCTCCAGTAGTTCCACTCACAGCAAATATTTTTTGACCGTTTTCTTTAAAATTTTCCAATAATCCAATACTTGTTGGTGTTAAAGCTGGTTTTAATTTTAACGACCATATTTGATACACTTTTCCTTCTGGTGGTTCTGGTAATCCACTAGCATCAACATAAACAGTTTGCGCTTCTTGATTCCAATAAATTTTAGCAAAACTTTCAGGTGCAATTGCTTGTCCACCAAGAGTTATAACAGTATTTTTTGTATCTCTAATAACGCTTAACGCTGTTGCAGTTTCTTTATTTTTAAGTTCTAAATCTAGAACTTGTTTCTCAACAACCGATTTTTCAGTTTCAATTGTTTTTATTGAAGAATTACTTTCATTAAGTTGAGTGTATAAATATCCTGCGCCAAGCAACAATGCAAATGATGCTGCCCAACCCAAATATTGACTAATATTAGATTTAGGTTTCATTTCTATAACCTTAGTATGTTTAAGTTCCAGTTTAGCTCTAATTTTTTCAAAAACTTCGGCAGAAACTTGAGGAGAAAAGCTGCTAGATAAATTTACAATTGCTTTTTCAATAGCAATAATTTCGTTTTTAATTTCTGAATTGGTTTTGGCTAAATCGCTAATTTCTTTAGTTTCACTTTCGTTTAATATACCATAAACATAAAGTTCTAAAATTCCAGATGCTATATATTCTTGTGTATCCATTTATAGTTTTAAATAATTTCTTAAATCGTTAATACAATTTCTATTTTGAGTTTTAACAGTTCCTAGCGGAATTTCAAGTTCGTCTGAAGCTTCTTGTTGTGTATAACCTTGAAAAAATAAAAGTTCAATAAGTTGTATACATTTGGGCTTCAATTTTTGAACAAATTCTTTAATTCCAATAGTATCGATCCTATTTGTTAACTTGTTACTGTCATCCAATAGATGTACGAAATTATCTGCCGATAGGTTTTTTTGACTGTTGTTAAAACCCTTGGAACGAAGTTTATCAATTGCAGTGTTTCTAGCAATATTTAAAATCCAAGTATAAAAACGTCCTTTAGATTCATTATAAGATTCAATGTTTTTCCATATTTTTACAAATACTTCTTGCAAAACATCTTCGGCTTCTTCTTGTTCTCTAATTAAGTTGGTAATTACTGTAAAAAGACTTTTATGGTACATATTGTACAACGTAGTAAACGCTTTATCGTCTTTTTTTAAAATTAAGGGTAAAATGTCTTCTTGTGTCATAAGTTGTTACTTGTGTTTCAAAATTAGTTATTTTTTAAAGAGTAAAGGTATTTACGTAATAAATATTTTCTTGGTTTTAATTAATACGTAAATTTTAACAATTTATTAGTTATAGTACTTACATCATTACAGTTTTTAATTATGTAATTTTGTTAACTTAAATTATATTATGAAATTCAAATCGCTACTATTCATTTCTTTATTTGCATTGATAAGTTGTAATAATCAAGCTCAAACAGCTGCAAAATCTAATAAAAAAGAAAAATTATCTGAAAAAATTATGACAAAAGAAACCATTTATCAATTTAAAGTAAAAGATTTAGAAGGAAATTTATTTGATTTTTCTACCTTAAAAGGAAAGAAAATTTTAATAGTAAATACTGCATCTAAATGTGGTTTAACTCCACAGTATGCTGAATTAGAAGAATTATATAAAAACTATAGTTCAGAAGGTTTTGTTGTAATAGGTTTTCCTGCCAACAATTTTGCTTCTCAAGAACCAGGAACAGATAGTGAAATTGGTGCATTTTGCCAAAAGAATTACGGAGTTACTTTTCCAATGATGAGTAAAGTTTCTGTTAAAGGAAATGATATGTGCGATTTATATAAATTTTTAACTCAAAAATCTAAAAACGGATTAAAAGACAGCGATGTTGAATGGAATTTTCAAAAATATTTAATTAACGAAAAAGGCGAGTTAGAAACGGTAATTGCACCAAATATTACACCAATGAGCGAAGAAATTGTAAGTTGGGTAAAAGCTTAATCGTTATTCTTAAATTATAGAAAATCCTGTTGCAAATTGTAATAGGATTTTTTGTTTTATTCAACTTCTTAAAATTCATAATTTTTATTTACTTTTACTCACCAAACGCAACACTTCATATATGAGTCAAAAAACATTGCTCACTTCTAAAGAAGTTACTATAATTCTGCATCGTTTGGCTTGTCAGTTAATCGAAAAACACCTTGATTTTTCTAATACAATTTTAATTGGTCTACAACCAAGAGGAAAATTTTTAGCACAAAGAATAAAAAATATTTTACAAAACGAATATAACGTAAACAATATTCATTTAGGATTTCTAGACATTACTTTCTTTAGAGACGATTTTAGAAGAGGAGAAAAATCGCTAGAAGCCAATAAAACTGAAATTAATTTTATTGTAGAAAATAAAAAAGTAGTTTTTATAGACGATGTTCTTTACACAGGACGAAGTATAAACGCAGCATTATCGGCAATTCAATCCTTTGGAAGACCATCAGAAATTGAACTTTTAGTTTTAATAGATAGACGATTTAGCAGACATTTACCAATTCAACCCGATTATAGAGGAAGACAAGTTGATGCCATAAACAATGATAAAGTAAAAGTATGTTGGCAAGAAAATGATGGAGAAGATTCAGTTTATTTAGTATCTAATAATTTACAACCTTCAAGCTAAAAAAAATGACAGAACTTTCAGTAAACCATTTATTAGGAATAAAATACCTTCAGCCAGAAGACATTCAACTCATTTTTGAAACTGCCGATCATTTTAAAGAAGTTATCAATAGACCAATAAAAAAAGTTCCTTCGCTTAGAGATATTACCATTGCAAATATTTTTTTTGAAAACAGTACACGAACAAAATTATCATTTGAATTAGCTCAAAAACGCCTTTCGGCAGATGTTATTAGTTTCTCAGCAGCACAATCTTCAGTAAAAAAAGGAGAAACACTTATAGATACTGTAAATAATATTTTGGCAATGAAAGTTGATATGGTTGTAATGCGTCATGCCAATCCAGGTTCGGCCTATTTTCTTTCTCAAAACGTAAAAGCAAGTATAATAAATGCTGGCGATGGTGCACACGAACATCCAACTCAAGCATTACTGGATAGTTATTCTATAAGAGAAAAACTAGGCGAAGTTGCTGGTAAAAAAGTAGTAATTGTTGGCGATGTATTGCATTCTAGAGTAGCACTTTCTAATATTTATGCTTTGCAAATGCAAGGTGCAGAAGTTAAAGTATGCGGACCAAAAACATTAATCCCAAAATACATTGAAAGTCTTGGCGTTACGGTAGAATCTAACCTTAGAAAAGCATTAGAATGGTGCGATGTTGCCAATATGTTGCGAGTTCAAAACGAGCGTATGGATGTAAATTATTTTCCATCAACAAGAGAATATGCACAACAATATGGTGTTGACAAAGCATTACTAGATTCATTAAATAAAGAAATTGTAATAATGCATCCTGGACCAATAAATCGTGGAGTAGAAATTACATCAGATGTTGCAGATTCTAGTCAATCTGTAATTCTAGACCAAGTAGAAAACGGAGTTGCAATTAGAATGGCAGTAATTTATTTATTGGCATCTAAAATTAAACAGTAAATGAAACATAAGATAATAATATTTTTGGTTTTGTTCTTTTTTCAAAATTCATTTTCATGTATAAATGGTGAAACTAAACTATTAAAAAATGGTTTCTATTTATTTAATGATCATGGTTTTGAAATTCCACTTGGTCATAGTTTTTTTGGAGATTCAAAAAAATATTCAAAAGTGAAAAATCAATTAGATAGTTTATACAAGAAAACTAATGATATTAGTTATTTATCTGATATTGGAGTTCTATTAATTATTGAAAAAAAGTATCAAGAAGCAATTGAATTGTATATCAATATAGAAAAGCAATTTCCAAACAGATATTCTACAGCTTCTAATCTTGGAACTATTTATGAATTAATTGGAAATGATGAATCTGCTTTGTTTTGGATAGAGAAATCTGTAAAAATTAATCCAAAGTCACATTATAATTCAGAATGGATTCATATAAATATACTAAAAGCTAAAATTGATAACAGTTTAGTAAATTCTAAATTTTTAATTGGAAAAGATTTTGGAAATGAATTACATCCAACATCAAAATTATCTAAAGAAGAATTAAGAAAGTTAAGAATGGCATTATTTTATCAATTAAATGAAAGAATAACGTTTATTAAAGATAAAGATAAAATCATTGCACTTTTGCTTTTTGAATTAGGTAATATCGATTTTATGTTACGAAATAATAGTGTTATAGATATTTATAATTTGTCTAAAAAATATGGTTTTGAAAATGATATTATAGATAAAAGATTAATTGAATATAAATCGATAAGTAAAAAATCTATTTTTAAAAATGTACAAAATAGTAGTTTTGACAATAATTTAATTTATAAATATTTAAATTATCTATTAATAGGATTAGTAACTATTTTAGTAATTTTGATATTATATAAGGTATTCAGAAAAAAAGAAATTAAATGAAAATAGAAAATAAAGACAAAACCACAATTATAAAAAATACAAGTTCAGATATTAATTCTTTCATAGAAAATATAATTACTGAACTAATCAATTTCAAAATTCAAAACCTAATTATTGATTTAACTACAACTAATGTAACTGTAAAAGACATTAAACTATTTGCAGAAGCATCTAAAACCCACAAAAAAAATAAAAAATCATTTGTAATTGTTGCCAATGATATAGATTATAATGCAGTTCCAACTAAAATCTCTGTTGTGCCGTCAATTCAAGAAGCCAATGATTGTATAGAAATGGAAGAAATAGAACGCGATTTAGGATTTTAAAACCAATTAATTATGATGCTTTCCAACAAAGTTAAATTATACATATACGTTGTATTCTTATTTATTTTCACCTTTTTATTTACAAGTAGATTGTTTACTGCTTTTAAAACCAATCAGTTTGATTATTTAAAATTAGCCATCAATGCGTTAATATTGGTTTTGTCTATTATACAAATTTTGCGTTATAGTAAAAAAGTTAATTCAACGATAGACAAAGATAATAACGCAACATAAACAATGAAACTCACCATTCTTGGCTGTTATGCCGCAACACCACGAACAATTTCCAACCCAACAGCACAAGTATTAGAAATAAAAAATAAAGTTTTTTTAATAGATTGTGCCGAAGGAACTCAAGTGCAATTGCGAAAAAGCAAAGTCAAGTTTTCCAAAATAAGTCATATTTTCATTTCCCACCTTCACGGTGATCATTTTTATGGATTAGTTGGATTAATTTCTACCTTTATGTTGCTTAATCGTGAAAATGATTTACACGTTTTTGGTCCAAAAGGCATAAAAGAAATTATACTTTTACAACTAAAATATTCAGGTTCATATACAGGTTATCAACTTTTTTTTCACGAATTAGAAGCTACAGAATCACAAATACTATTTGAAGATGACACTGTTTTGGTAAAAACAATTCCACTATCACATCGCATTTACACCAACGGATACTTATTTCAAGAAAAAAATACCCTTAGAAAAGTAGATATTAATAAGGTAGAACATTATAATATAGACAAAGTATATTATAACAAAATAAAAAACGGTGGCAATATTACACTAGAAAACGGTACCATAATTCCCAATTCCGAGTTAAGTTTTCCGCCACAACCCAATAAAACCTATGCTTTTTGTAGCGATACCATTTACAACGAAGCCATAATTCCAATAATTCAAAACGTAGATGTACTCTATCACGAAAGTACTTTTTTAGAGTCAGAAGCACATCTTGCCACCAAAACAATGCATTGTACAGCCATTCAAGCAGCCACAATTGCAGCCAAAGCCAATGTAAAAAACCTAATTTTAGGACATTTTTCAACACGTTATGGCGATATTGAATTGTTTAAACAACAAGCACAAACCGTTTTCGAGAATACTCAAATTGCCGATGATGGTAAAGAATTTAATTTCTAGAAGCAAATGGCTTGGTCTTTATTTATCTACCATTTTCCAGCTTTCATTCCAATCTTTTTTTAATTGCCTTGGGTTTTCAACCCAAGGCAATTAAAAAAAGGATTTCCATTCAATCTGGGCTAACTTATTAATCATTTTTGTATTTATTTTTAATTAAAACAAAATCTCAGTAACTTAGCAACTCAATAACACAACAACATTATAAATAAATGAAAGATTTAAGCAACTACAGAAAATCATACGATAAAAGCGAACTTGTAGAAACTTCAATTCCACAAGATCCAATAAATTTATTTAATAAATGGTTTCACGAAACTGAGGATTTTGGTGGAGTAGAAGAAGTAAACGCAATGACAGTTTCAACCATAGGTTTAGACGGATTTCCAAAATCTAGAATTGTACTTTTAAAAAACTTTAACGAAGATGGATTTATTTTCTATACCAATTATAATTCTGAAAAGGGAAAAGCAATAACCAACAATCCCAACGTATGTTTATCGTTTTTCTGGCCAAGTCTAGAGCGTCAAATCATTATAAAAGGAACAGCAAGTAAAGTTGCGTCAAGTATTTCCGATAATTATTTTGCATCTCGTCCAGACGGAAGTAAACTTGGTGCAATAGTTTCACCGCAAAGCGAAGTAATACCAAATCGTGCATTTCTAGAAGAAAAACTAAAACAACTAGAAAACCAATTTCAAGGAAAAGAAATTCCAAGACCTAACAATTGGGGCGGATTTTTAGTAAAACCATTTGAAGTAGAATTTTGGCAAGGAAGACCAAACAGATTACACGACAGAATTAGATATAAAATGCAAAATTCTATCGACTGGAAAATAGAAAGATTATCATCTTAATTGTAAGAAAAATTAGTAAAATAATTGTAAAACAATGTATTTCATCGATTTTATGTTGCACTTTAGCGATTGAATAATATTTTAGTAGTAGTATTGTATAACGAAATCAGAAACACGTTCATACAATATAAACCCAAAAGAAATTTGCCCCACATCTATCTTTTAAATTTAACCTACTAATTATGAAAACAAAATTACTTTCTTTGATCTTACCAATCGTATTGGTACTTTCTATGTCATCATGTTCTAACGATTCATCTGCAGATGCTGCAATTGATGCTACACTTGTAACAAATTATGATTCTACTTCAGAAGAAATTCAATTGGCTCAATTAATTAATGAGTACAGAGTTAGTCAAGGTAAAAATGCTTTAGAAGTTGTAAACCATATTTCTTTTAAATCACAAGAACATAATTTTTATATGATAGAAAAAAATGTTGTTAATCATGATTATTTCGATCAACGTTCTAGTAACATTATTGCAGTTTTAGGTGCTGTAAAAGTAGGAGAGAACATTGCATATAATTTCTCAACACCAACTTCTGCATTACACGCTTGGAAAAACAGTCCAGGTCACAAAATAAATTTAGATGGAGATTATACTCATTTTGGAATTTCTATAACAGTTAATCCAACCAACGGAAAAAAATATTATACTAACATATTCATGAAAAAATAGTAATTGATTTATACTTTGTTTGATTTTTGAAAATTATCACGTCTCTTGGCGTGATTTTTTTTTCGCTATATTTTCTTCTCCAAAAAAAACACCCAACATAAGTTGAGTGTTTTCCGGGTTTAAACAATTGTTATATAAAGATATTACAATTTCGTGATAATAAATTCTGATCTTCTGTTGGCTTGATGTTGTTCTTCGCT
>NZ_JAYUPK010000104.1:0-2835 GCF_043760115.1 Flavobacterium sp. | reverse complement strand
AACCTAATTCTAATGGTTGACCGTCTTTATCTACTTGATTTTTTATAACATCGCCATCAGAAATCACTATCATTTTATTAGATTTTCCAATAGGAGTGAAGGTGTTTTCTTTAAATGGCAACACACGATTTTCATAAACCGAATGAAATTTTCCTTCTAATAAAACTGCCACAGGAATGTTTCCAGAGTTTACAAACTCGTTTTGATTAGGTTGTTCTTCAACCATTGCTAAATTTACTTCAACTGGCGTTCCAACTGGTTTAGAATAAGGTGAAGATTGTAATAAAATGGTTTTTTTAATATCATTTTTTAAGAGTTCTATTGGATTTGCAAATTCAAATTTTGATCCGTCAAGATTGTTAACTATGGCATTTATTTTAGATTTATCTTTTTCTATTGGAGGATATATTACGGGCGAATACAACCAAGGAAATTGCTTATACTGGGTTTCACTTCCTTCATTTCCTGTAGCTAACGAAATTGGTGCAGCAACAATATCTTTAATTAAATCTGGTTTAAGACGAACACCATATTTAAAAAACATATCGTTTAAATTTAAATTTTTTGGAAATGCCAAACTGGTTCCAGTTTTCAATAAACTATCCATTTCCATAGAAACTTGATCTACTAACCAAATGGTTTTTCCGCCATTGATAATAAATTGATCTAAGACTTGTTTTTCGTTATCTGTAAAAGTTTCAGATGGTTTTGCAATAACGGCTAAATCATAATTTTTTAATGATTTTAAAGTATTTTCTGGACTTTTAACTACAGAATCTAGTGTAAATGGTCCGATGTAATAATTCTCTTTTACACCTCTTAAAAAATCGGCAATTTGATAATCTTTTAACTCGCCATTACCTTGAATTACTGCAATTTTTTTCTGTTTAACTTTAGAAACTGTATTAAAAGCATTTGCAAAAGCATACTCAAGATGTTGCACAGAACTAACCACTTTTTGAGCCGTAGTTTGCGTCATTGAATTTTTTAGTAAAGGAATTTTAACAACCTTATTATTGTAAATTGCAATTGCCCAAGGAAGCACAGTTTCTTGAGATTGCTTGCCTTTGTCACTAACTTGAACTTGAATTGGAAGCATTTGATTCCCAAAAAAAGACTTTTTTAACGCTTCGTTTAAATCGGTTATACCTTCAATACTTTTTTTAATTTCTGCGGCTTCTTCTTTACTAGAAATTTGTCCGTTTACTTTGAATAAATCAAAAATTAATTGTTTTTTTTCTTTGTTTAATTTATCAGATTCTTCTAGCGGATTATAAATTCTAAAAATTATATTAGAATTATATGCAGAAAATTCTTCGAGTAAATTTCTAGTTTCTGATTGTAATTTTTTAAATTCTCCAGGAAAAGTTCCTTCAAGAAAAACGTCAACATACATTGGTTCTTGTATGTCTTTAATTATTTTTAAAGAAGTTTCAGATAATGTATAGCGTTTATCAGAGGTTAAATCGAAACGTTTAAAAAAGAAATTTCCAGCAAAATTTACAAGGAATAAGATTCCGATTAGAAGTAATAGATTTTTTAAATTATTATTTTTCATTACGATTTTAACGATTTTAATTTATAAACTGTTAATGATAAAAATAAGATGGTAATGCTTGCAAAGTAAATTACATCTCTAGAATCTATTACACCACGAGACATGCTTTTAAAATGATAATCCATTCCGAAAGAGGTAATTACCGAACCAAATCCTGAAATTAAGGTAGCCATTCCTTCAAAACCAAAATAGAAAAAGAAGCAAAGAAATACTGAAAGTATAAAAGCTACAATTTGATTATCTGATAAAGTTGAAGTAAAAATTCCGATAGAAGTATAGCCAGCAATTAGAAAAAGCAAACCAAAATAGGAGCCAATTGTACTTCCTAAATCTATATTTCCTGTTGGCATTCCTAAATCATAAATTGCGTAAACGTAAATGAATGATGGAATGATTGCTATTAAAATTAATAAAAATGAACCTAAAAACTTTCCGTTTACAATTTGCCAAATACTTAAAGGTTTCGTTAATAATAATTCAATTGTACCTTGTTTTTTTTCATCAGAAAAGCTTCGCATTGTTACAGCTGGAATTAGGAAAATTAATATCCAAGGTGAAATGGTAAAAAACGGAGATAAATCGGCAAAACCGCTGTTTAAAATATTAAAATCGCCTTCAAAAACCCACAGGAATAAACCGTTGAGAAGTAAGAATATTGCAATTACCAAATAACCTATTGGCGAGCCAAAAAAGGATTTAATTTCTCTTAATAGTATTGATTTCATATTTTAAAAATTGTTTATTGTATGTAGTTTGTTGTTTTTAGTTAGATTACAACTAAAAACAACAAACTATAAACTTGCTAACTTATCTACACTCCAAGCTTCGGGTTTATCGTTAAATAATTTTTTTGTAAATTCCCAAACATCATAAAATAATTCTGATTGTCTATAATTTTCTAAATCTTTTTCGGTTTCCCAATAACTGTAGGTAAAGAAAATACTTTTATTGTTTTTATCTTGATATAATTCTAGAAAACGATTTCCTGGTGCATTTCGTATTTTTTCTTTCATAAGTTCAAAATTTTCCAAAAATGCTGTAATGTTTTCTTCGTGAAAGGAGAGTTTTACAATTCTTATTAGCATAATTTATTTTTCTAATTTCATTATGTTGATGTTATTTCTTCTAAAATTTCAAAAACACTCATGATGATGAAGTTTCTATTTTTTAAACTTATATTTTTAAATTGACTTTGTAATTGATATTGACATTGTAATTGATATTGTAATTGACATTGATATTGAAAATTTATCTATTCATAAAATATTCTTTAAACA
>NZ_JAYUPK010000103.1:0-18255 GCF_043760115.1 Flavobacterium sp. | reverse complement strand
TTATTGCTGTAGGAGAAGTTGGTTTTTGTATTACATTTATGTTAAATAAGCCACTACAATAATCACTAGAAGGTACTGATAAATTATAAATACCAACTGAGGGAAATGTAATTGAAAATGGTGATGAAGTTAGTAATTGTTCAAAATTATCTGGTCCAATTATTACAGTATTAATTGATGAAATTTCACTTCCGTTTGCATCTGTAAGAGTATACAGTGAATTAGTATTTGAACAAACTGTTGATTCTCCTAATATACTTATTGTTGGTTTTATGTTTATAGTAAATTGTGCGGTTCCACCACAACCTAAAAGCGTATTAAAATAAGTACATTTTAATTCTATAACTCCCACATCTTGTGAAAAAACTATTATTTCATTTCTTTGACCATTTTGAATAAGTGTTGCACCTGTTACATTATTATTTATAGTCCAATTAAATTCAGTACTTGGCCATTGAGGAAGTGAATATGTTCCTTGTGACTTTTGGCATAATGAAGCATTTCCTGTTATTGTTCCTACAGTTTTAATAATTGGAACTTTAATAATAGTTGGACAACTAAAACATTCATTATTTAAAACCGAGACATATCCAAAACCATCTTGATCTATATGATTCCATAATACATCAATTGAAGTGTTATTATTGTCGTATCCTACTATTTCACCTCCAATAATTTGCCAATTAATATTACAGTGGCCTAAAATTTCTTGAGGAACAGAGTAAGTAGTGACTTCGTTTTCGCAAGCAATACTAGGACATGAAATTGGTACATTTCCGCCTTCAACATTTATTGATATCGTATATTTACTTGAACAACTACAACCATTTGATGCAATTAATGTTACAGTATAATTCCCAGATGCATGATAGCTGTGAATAGGTTCAAAAGCCGAAGAAGTAGTTCCATCTCCAAAATCCCAATTGTAATAAATATTTTCATTACCACCATTATTGGTTGTTAAATTTTCAAATAGTACAGAACTGTTTTCACATACAGTATATTCAGTTTGATGTAAGTTTGGCATTACTCCAAAAAGAGCAATTGGTGCATTTACTTTTTCTATGCATTTACTTATTGCAAGTGTATTTCCATCTGTTAAATATATTGTTCCTTGAATTGCACAAAACGCAGCATTAGTCCATTGAATTTGACAAGATGAATTAGTAGCAGTTAAAATAGTTCCTCCAGTAATATTCCAATCAATATGATCTATTGAAGATAAACTACCATTTAAATTATATGTGATTATACTATTTTCACAAACTCTAATACATGGACCATCAACTATATTATTATCTTTAATTTCTGGATTTTCTGCAGATTCACAGCTCACCTCTGAATTCCAAGACAAAGTAAATCCACAAGGAATAGCAATAACCGAAATGTTTAACGAAAAAGCATTTGCACATTGACCTTGATTAGGAGTAAAAACATATACACCAGAACTTGTATTACTAACAATTGAAGGATTCCAAGTTCCAGTTATTCCATTATTATCTACTAAAGGTAAAATTGGAGCAGTTGAGCCAGTACAAAAAGATGTTGAAATATTAGAATTATTAAAACTTATAGTTGCTATTGGATTTACTTCAACTGTTAAATTAATTAAATTGCTTGAACAACCTCCAGAAGTTGGTGTAAATGTGTAAGTTGTAGTAACCGTGTTATTTATATTTGGTAACCATGTGCCTGTAACTCCATTTAACGAAGTGGTTGGTAATGTAAAACTTTGTCCAGCACAAATTGGTGGTATTGCATTAAAAGTTGGAACTAATGTGTTTGTTACCGTTAAATTATAAGTATATGGTGGTAAACAATAACCAGCAGATGGTGTAAAAATATAATTTGCGCTTGTAGTGTTATTTATTGTTGCAACATTCCAAGTACCAATAATTCCATTTGAAGATGTTGTTGGCAAAATAAAAGCACTTGAGTCATTGCAAATGGTTGTTGGTAAAAGCGTTGCATTAAAAATTATACTTGTTGGATGATTGGTTAAAATAACAACATTACTAAAAGCATTTGCAGCACATGTACCAAAACCAAATGAAACCCTACGTATAAACAAAGTAGGATTTGAACCTAAGAAAGTAGTAACAAAATTTGCAGGTAAATTATTAGTATTTGGCGCACCAATTATATTATTAAAAGTGATGTTATCTGTTGAAAATTGCCAACCATATCCTGCCGTGCTAGTTATACCAGCATTAACATTGGTAATGCCATTGTTAGCGCATGTAAAACCAATTGTTCCTCCAATTGCGCTTGATTCAAAATTAAAAGTTTGTATCGGTATAATAATATTTTTTTGACATCCAAAATAGCTACCTATAATTTGGAGAGATATGTTTATATTACCAGTATTTGATGGTAAAAAAAGTGGCTGAGATGGATTTGATGGATTTACATTATCAAATACAAAATGCATATTGTTTAATGTTTCTGACCAATTTATAGGTCCTTCAAAAGTTTGTGTTATTACATTTCCTATTCCTTGAAGTGAAACTGGATCAAACATTTGAAAACTAAATATGTTTTGTGTATTATTATTTAAATTAAAACTTGTAGGAATTGTACAAGAATATGTAAATAATGAAGAACCAATTACATCTAATTCATAATTTTCTCCAAAACAAATGTCGTGATCATTAGCAGAAATATTAACGAAATTAATTGTTTGATAATTATAAATTTTAAATTTTTGGCTTTGTATAGATTTTGGGTTTCCACAATATGGTTCAGTGTATAATGTTCTTCGTGTATATTCATGGCAATGATTGGTATTATAATTATTTAATACATTCATCGTAAGATTAGGATTAGTTATACTCAACTGTAAATCCTCATTTATTGCTCCAGGAATTAAATCATTTCCTCTATACCACTGAAATGTGTGAGGTAGCGTAATACAAGTAGGTGTTAATTTTAAAACTGGTAAATTATCAGTACCGCATAATAAAATATCATTACTAATAATATTTATATTATTTGAATTATTATTATCATTGTTAATATCGGTGTAATAGTTAACATCTATTTGTCCACCTGTTTGACCATTTTCACAATCTTGCAAATTATTATTAAATCCAATAAATACTCTGAAATCGTCAGTTATAGTTTTGTTAAGTGTTTTATATACAATTCTATAATCTACGAAAGGCGCATCAGTAGCATTTAATGTTAAAGTATACAATCCTGTTGAAAGACTAAAAGTTGGTTCTGGATTTGTGCTATAAATATTAGGACTTAAAGCTCTAAATATTTGAATATTAACGAAATTTGCTGTGGAATTATCAATAGGTAAGTGATTATCGAAATTTGTATACATTGGTGATGGTATTTGCAAAACTAAGCTTTGATTAGCACTTGGAGATGAACACGGTAAGACTTGGTCAGGTATATTGATATTAAAATCTCTTGGTATGCCACCACCTAAACATTCTATACCAAAATAAGCATAAGCTTTTTGTAATGCTAAACCATTTACTACTACATTTGAGTGGGCAAAAAATGTAAGTTCTATTTCTGTATTAGGATTGAGTAAAGCAAATTCACTATAGTCTAAAATATAGGATTGCCATTGCGTATTTTTTGGCAAACCAATTGTAGAAAATTGTCCAACTGTGGAATTCATAAATTTACTAACTAATTCATTATTTGAAAATTTTCTTAGGTTTGGTAAATTACCATTTTCATCAGAACCTAGATCAGAATTTAAGAAAGTTGTTGTTGTATTTACTGGACTGTTGTAGTGGTATTGATTTAATATTCCGAAAGCAGCATCAGAATTTTGGCTTGCTAAATGAAAAGGGTTTTTAATGTTTGCCTCCACACCGTTGGTAGCACCTAAATACCACACTCTAAATTTACAATTTTGGCTGTTAACAGTTATGATTTTTTTCGCATAATAAGCATTTCCTTGAGTGATATTAGTTGCATTAATTATTTCTCCTACTCTTATAACACTTGTAATATTGGCAGTTGTTGGAAGTGTTATTCCTGTAAAATTTGTATCATAGCCATTTGGCAATGCGCCATTAACTAAATTAACAATATCAAAACCATTTGAATTAAAATTAGATGAAGTTGGTATTTGTGGTTGCGAACCATTTACATAATTGTAAGGTGGACTTAATGGAATTGGTGGCACAATTGCCCAACCATTTGTAAAGGTTATTCTATTCCAATTATCAGCTGTCCAATCAGCAGCACTATTGGATGCTGGCAATGTTAAATTACAGTTTGGTAAAGGTGTAGGATAAATAACAAAATTATATGTTACTGTTTCATTACATAAACTACCAAAAGTCGCCGTCATCGTTAATTGATAATTTCCTGGCACTAAAGTTAAAGCTGTAGTGAAATTTGTCGCTGTAAATGTTGGCACAACAACAGAGTTAGTATTTAAAAATTGCAACTCCCAACTGTATATTAAATTGTTTATTGTGTTAGTTGCGCATGTTGTAACTGCTGGAGAAAAAGTTATAGCTGGTGTTCCTGATGTCGTTTGAGTGATTTCGTGTCTTGTGCCAGGCAATGGTATATTAGTATTTATTGAAAAAAAACAGTTATTCATATCTGCACAATTAACACAAGCGGATTGACCTACTAAACTTTTTCTTGGACCATCTATTGGGTCAATCATAAAATTCATTCGAGTAATTTGTCCTACTGTAAACTGGGAATGACAATTAGCAAAACCGTAGTCCATATAATTGTTTTTATTATCGTTTACATTACTTGTAATTGGATTAACATTTGCACCGCTAGTTGGATAAGGAATTGCGTCTGTCGAACAAGTATTGATATTACAAGTATAATTTGCTGGTTGTAAAAGCATACTTGGAGCAGTATCGCATATCATGTCTCCATTAAACAAACAATTATTATTATCACATGAACATGGATTGTATCCAGTTGCATCTGTCAAAGCATCAATAACTGTTGGGTTACAAATTCCAAACACATGAAATAATCCTAAATAATGTCCCATTTCGTGAGCCAATACTTCCATGTTTTGGTTTAATGAACCATTATCGATTAGAAATTGTCTTTCTATGAAAATCCCATCAAATAATTGTCCATGTGAAGATGGTAAAGTTGCAAATCCAGCTACACCATCAATATCATCAACTATATATATATTTATGTTTTTATTTGTTGGAGTTAATAAATTTGAATTAGCAACGCTTGCCAAAGTTGTCATAGCGGTTGTAGTTCTTGCTAAAATACCCGCTAAAGGCGTAGTTGTTCTACTTGTTGAAAGCGTATATGGATTTCCGTTTCTATCTTTATTTGTTAAACAAAAATTTATAAAAGTTGGATTTCCAGTTTCTGTACTTACTAAATTAACACCATTAAAAATTTGGTTAAGCTTGTTTATTATATAATCATAAGCATGTATATCAGTGCCTGTGGTTGGTAGAAAACTACTATTAATTGACATATCATGTATGGCAATGTTTAAAGTAGTTACTTGTGGCGGTATGAAGTTAGTATTTTTATTTTGTGATTTACTATTATCCCATTTATTGTAATTTTTTTGAGCATATTCTTGCCAACTTTTTGTATTCTCCTCAAACTTTTTACTATACTCAAAATTTTCTTTTAAATTTTTTATATGCAATTCGTCAGTTCCACAACTAAAACTTTTTACATCTTGTGCATTTAAGAAAAGAAAAGAAAAGAAAAGAAAAGAAAAGAAAGAGTTAAAAATTTTTTCATAAATCATATATTTAAAATTATTGTTTGGAAGAATAATTTATAAAATTAAGAAAAAAATTGTAAGAAAAGCAAAAAATTATATTTATTTTTAAATTTCTATTCTCTCTTCATCTCCACATGCTCAATATCATCTTCCAAATAAACAGCACTAGTTTTTAAAAATCCATGACTTTCGTAGAATTTTTGTAAGTACAATTGTGCCGAAATAGTGATTTTAGTTTCCTTAAAATACGACTCAATTCCTGAAATGGCTTGTTGCATCATTTCGTGACCAAATTTTTTATCGCGTGCTTCTGGATGAATTACAACTCTACCAATTGAGGCATTTTCAAAATAGTCGCCACCTTTAAACAATCTGGCGTAAGCCACAATTTCATTATTGTATTCGCCCAATAAATGCAATGCTTTTTCGTCTTTGCCATCAATGTCTTGATAAACGCAATTTTGCTCTACTACAAACACAATAGATCGTAGTTTTAATAAAGAATACAACTCATGGAGAGAAAGTTCTTTAAATGGCTTTATTTTCCAGTTTATTGTGTCTTTCATATAGGCAGAATTTAGTTCAGCATATTTAAATGCTGAAAGTAGTAGTGTTATTTTTTCTTTAAAAATTGTACCGATTTTATAATGGCTTCCAACTCAAACATTAAATCGCGTTTTTGCTTAGATGGTGCATAACAAAATCCTTCAATAACTAAAATTCTATTGTTTTTTTCGTCTTTTATGGCATAATTAATAAATGGTCCAGCCATAGAATCGTATTTTAATTCCCAATTTCCTTTGGTTTCAAATGTTTCTCTTCCAAAAATTGTAGTTTTAGATAAGTATGGCGAAAACGATGCTTCGGTAATCATTCTAGTTTTAGCAACTGCGCCATGAATGTAAATGTTACCAATAGAATCTCTAATTTTAGTAATTCTGTTTATAGTATTGGTATTGTCTTTTATGCTAGAAAACGGAATTTGATAGAATACCAAACTTAAATTTCCGCTAGTAATTTCTTTCTTTAACCATATAAATTTTCGTCCGTGCATTACCATTTTATACTTGGTAGGAACGTTAATTTTAATATTAAATTTGTCGGTAATTTTTTGAGAATCAATAAGCGAATCCTCTTTTATTTGGTCTTGAAGAATTTTAATTTCCGATTGTTTAATTTTTTGAATTATTAACGAATCGTTATTTTGTATGGTATCTAAAATTTCTTGAACCGTTTTGCCCGAAATATGAACCACAACTTGAGGATTGGCAAATTCATTTTCCTTAATTCTAAACTGGCTTTTGTCTTCTTTTTTTATCACAATAATATTTCTACTATTGCTCATAAAACCTTCTAGTAACTTTACAGGATATTGATTTAATGAAAAAACTGGTTCTTCTTGTGGCAAGCCCAAAACTGGCGATGCAAACTTATTTCTAAGTGTATCACCAACTTCGCCATTCCATAATTGATCGTCTACAATTACCGAAACGGTGTTTATTTTTCCTGATATATCTGTTGTTCGTTTCGACTTTTTTTCGCTACAAGAAAACAGCATAATCGAAGCTAAAAGACATAAAAAATGGGTTTTATTCATAGTGTGAAATAAAACCCAAATTTATATAAGATTTTTGGTATTATCCGTTAATTTTTAATTTCATTCCGGGTTGAATGTTTTCATCCTTAATATTATTCCATTTTTTAATATCGGAAATGGTTACACCAGGAAATTTTTGAGATATTTTAAACAACGAATCTCCTTTTTGAACTTGATACAATTTTTCTTTTGCTTTTTTACTTATTGCAGCATATTCTTGTTTGTTTTTACTTTTAACATCAGTAACTGCAACGTCTGTTTTACCAACAATTAATTTGTCACCTTGTTTAATATTGGTGTCCGAAAGTGAATTCCATTCTAAAATATTATTTATAGTTACATTGTATTTTCTTGCAATTGTTCCCATAAATTCGCCTTTACCAACAACGTGTTCAAGGTTTTTTAATTCTTTATTTTCTAATGTTGATGCTACTGCATTTCCAGAAATTACTAATTGACTTCCAACTTTTACATTATTATCAATTAAATTATTCCAATCTTTAATGTTTTGAACTGTTATATTATTTTTTCTTGCTATTGCAGATAAATTATCGCCTTTTACAACAACATAATAATTGTCAGAATTTATTTTAGGAGTAACTTTTTCTTCTTTTATTGGATAAATTTTTGGTTCAATTTTCGCTTTTTGTTTTGGTTCTGCAACCGCAATTATTGACTCGTTTTTATCAATTGCTTGTTTAATTTCTTTTTTAACTGTGGTAGTAACTTTTTCGTTAGAAATAATTTTTAAATTATCGCCAAGTTGCACATTATTGCTTTTTAACTTGTTCCATTTTTTTACATCGGCAACAGCAACGTTATATTTAGATGCAATTTCGCCAAGATTGTCGCCTTTTTTAACTTTATGAAATTTAGTTACGTCTTTAAAAGTTACTACTTTTTCAGATTTATAAATTTTTTCTGGTTTCGATTCTTTTACTGCAATTTCTGTTTTATCTACTTTTTCGATGCTTGCAATTTGATTAGTATTTGCTACAGCAACAGAATCTTTAACTGCTTCTTTACTGTCTTTAAATGCAATTTTTTCTGTTGAAATTATCTTTAAATTTCTTCCAAGTGGCGCACTATTATTACGCAATCCATTCCATTTTTTTAAATCTGTTAAACTAACTTCATACTTGCTTGCAATGCTAGAAAGATTATCGCCTTTTCTAACTTTATGATATTTTGTTCTGTTAGTAACATCTGAATTGGGTTGCGAAACATTACTTGGATCATTTTGTTTTACACTTGCTAATCTGTCGTTTGGTCGTTCTCTTTTACTAGAAACGTTATCAATGTAAGCATAAATTTTATCTTCATTAGATGTAAAAATTCCAATTTTAGCTTTTGGCAAACGCAAATAATTAATTTCTCCTGTTACAAACGGAATTTCATTTCTTTTGTACGACGGATTAAAAAACTGCAATTCATCTACAGAAATATCTAGTAAATCTGACAGTTGACGAAAAGTCATGGCTTTTTTTACCATAATTGTATCTGTGGCAAAATGGTTGGCAATGGCTTTATTTGGAGTAATTCCGTGTTCTTTATGGTATTCAAAAATGTACATTGTTGCTAAGAAAGCTGGTAAATATCCTTGTGTTTCTTTAGGTAAATTTTTTCTAATGTTCCAATAATTTTGTTGTCCGCCAGATCTACGAATTGCTTTAGACACATTTCCTGGACCAGAATTGTATGATGCCAACACCAAATCCCAATCGCCAAAAATCTTATACATATTCATCATGTACTTTGATGCAGCCTGACTTGCCAATAAAGGATCACTTCTTTCATCAACATAAGACGAAATATTTAATCCATATTGTTTCCCAGTTTGATACATAAATTGCCACAATCCAGTTGCTCCCATTCTAGAAACTGCTCTCGGATTTAATGCAGATTCTACAACAGCAAGATATTTTATTTCTAAAGGAATATTATTTTTAGCTAATTCTTCTTCAAATATTGGAAAATAAAACTGAGAAATTCCCATCAATCGTTCAAATCCTTTTTTTCTATTTTTCAAGAATGATTTAATAACGTTTTCAAGACCAATATTGTATTCTATATTAAATGGCGATTTTTCGTCCATTAATCTTAATCGTTCTTTCAATACTTCTGTAGGCAATTCATAATCTACAGTAACATCTGGATTTACGTTTTTAATATCGGTAAGTAACTCATTATAAACGTCTAACGAACCTAGTTCTTGCATCCACATATGGTCAATACAAGCAGCAGTTTCGTCAGTTCTAAATGTTTTTTTTATAGAATCTAAAAAAGAAATTTGAACTTCTTTTTTAATAATTGTGTCTTTAATAACAACTGTTTCTTGTGTTACAATCGAATCTTTAGTAGTTGTTTCTTGCTGTGCATAAATAGATGCAGAAGCAAGAATAAGAAGCGATGTAATTTTATTTTTTAAACTCATATTTATATTTTTTCACTATTTTGTAATCAATATAGATTTCATGTATTTGCAAACCTAATTACCTATAACGTATCTTATTGTTTAATTATTGTTAAAAATCAATACTTTAACTTAATATTGCCTCAATTCCTGGTAAGGTTTGTCCTTCTAACATCTCTAACATTGCGCCACCACCAGTAGAAACGTAACTCATTTTATCTTCTAGACCAAATTGTTTTACTGCCGAAACAGAATCGCCACCACCAACTAAAGAAAATGCTCCGTTTGCTGTAGCTTCTGCAATATATTCGCCAAGTTTTATTGTTCCATTAGCAAATTTTTCTAATTCAAAAACTCCTAATGGTCCATTCCAAAGTATGGTTTTAGATTCCATTATTACTTTTCTAAAATTTTCTAACGATTTCGGACCAGCGTCTAAACCTTGCCAACCGTTAGGAATTTCTTTTACATCAACTATTTGTGTATTAGCATCATTTGAAAAAGAATCGGCAGCTACAACATCAACAGGAATGTGAATTTGAACTCCTTTTTCTTTAGCTTTTTTCAAAATTTCTAATGCCAATTCCATTTTATCATCTTCACAAATAGAATCGCCAATTTTTCCGCCAAGTGCTTTCACGAAAGTAAAAGTCATTCCGCCACCAATAATCATGTGATCTACTTTGTCTAGAATGTTTTCTATAACTGTAATTTTAGAAGAAACTTTAGAACCGCCAAGTACAGCAGTTACTGGTTTTACAGAATTATTTAAAACTTTATTTAAACTTTCAATTTCTTTAGCAAGAAGTAATCCAAAACATTTATTTTCTGGAAAAAATTGAGCAATAATTGTTGTAGATGCATGTGCTCTGTGTGCTGTTCCAAATGCGTCGTTTACATAAATGTCTCCAAGTGAAGCAAGTTCTTTAGCAAATGCAACATCGCCAGCTTCTTCTTCTGGATAATATCTTAGGTTTTCTAAAAGTAAAACTTGTCTAGGTAATAATTTTGCAGCAGCATTACTTGCAATTTCACCTCTACAATCTGATGCAAATTGCACTGGAACTCCAAGTACATCTGAAACTGTTTTTACTATATGTTGTAAAGAATATTTTTCTTCTTTTCCTTTTGGTCTGCCCAAGTGTGACATTAAAATTACACTTCCACCATCGGCAAGAATTTTATCAATTGTTGGTTTTGCGCCTTCAATTCTGTTGGTATCTGTAACGTTAAAATTTTCGTCAAGCGGAACATTAAAATCTACTCGAACTATTGCTTTTTTATCTTTAAAATTAAAATCGTTTATCGTCTTCATTTGGTATTGTCAAATTAAAAATTAATTTGCAAATATAGTAATTTAGATTTTTATCGATAATTTTAGCTTTTTAACCTTGAAATCATTTAAACTTTTTTCAATTGGCTGTAAAATTGTATTTTAATCCCATATTTCATCTTTTTTTAATTCCGTAGCTTAACTATGCAATGAAAAAAAGATAAAATCTGAAACTAAAACCCTAATTTTTCGCTTCAATCAAAAAAATTTAAATGATTTCATAATTAATCTTCGTTGGCAATAATTTCTGTTGCATTATTTACAGATAATATCCAAATTCTATCTTCATAAGTACCATTAACTTTAGATAAATATAAACTTACAGCTTCAGTTTCTGTAGCAACTTTATCAAGATAAATGTATTTGTATTTGTTTATTGGATTAATAAACGATTTAGAATCTAAACCTTTTGTTCCAAGAAAATTTTGAAATAATCTAGCATTTTCATCGCTTGCAAAAACATTGGCAACAATATAATAACCTTTAGGTTGGTTGGTAATATTTAATATTTGAATTTCTAATGGTTTTTTAGATTTATCACCTTCAATTCCTTTAATAAAAGTTGCTCTATTGGTTGCAGAAATACTTTTATTGTTTCCATCGGCAATCATTTCATTGTTAGCAGGAACCAATTTTACATTGTTTTTAATAATTTCTACTTTAGATTTTATTGTTTTATCTGTAGATGCAATTGGCTCACTTACAACAACTTCTTTAACATTAGGACTTGTAACTTCAACATTAAAAGCTGTAAAAAACATAAAATACCTGTCGCCAGAAGATTTTAAACGAAGTTGTGCTTCTGTACAATTGTTTCCAATTACTGAATTATTAGCATTTGGAATTGTAATTAAACAAGTATCATATCCAAGTGTATTTTTACTATCTGGAAAACGATTCATAAAATATTTATTTTCAATAGTAATACAACTATTAAAAAAGTTACTGTTCTTTCTTAATGAATTACTTAGTGTTGTAAATTCACGTTTTTCATTAGACGAATTAAATAATAATTGATCTCCAATTAAATTACAATCACCTTCAAGTGCAGCGCAAGCAATTTTAGCTTTTACATTTCCTTTTGGCAAGGTTTGAAATCCGTTAAATTGAATGTCTGTCGATTTGTCTGTAACTCCAGCAAAACCATCAAAACTTGTAATAAATTTTCCAGTCATTGATGGATCTTCGTAAACTACAAATAATGTCCATCCACCAGCAGAACCACCACTTAAAGTTCCTTGAGTAGCTTTAATATTGGCAATTGTATAAACACCAGTTGGATTAGAAAGTTCTTTTACATAACTTGTAATATCAGCGTAAACTGCATAAGGCGCAAAATCTTTTTCGGCTTTAGAATTTAATCCGTCAAAGATAACTTCGCCTAGAATATTAGTATAATCTGTTTGACCAGGAAGCTTTATTTTTACATCTCTAAATTGATCTCTTGAAGGATTAGTTGCTGCAAACTTCTCTGCTTTTTTTTGAATTCCTGCGTTGTATTTATACGTTGCAGACCAATATAATCCTGCGTAAAGAATTTTTTTTCTAGATGGATTTTCAAAAAACAACTCTGCACTGCTAGATGAGAATGTAGCTTCATCATCATCAATATCAATGTATTGCATATCAAATTCGTCATTTAATTGGGCCGAATTGGTGTGATTATAATATGGAACGTTGGAAGAATTATTGTAATCAACTCTGTTTACTATATTGTTGGCAATTACAGTCATATCGCCATTTACAAATCCTTGATACCTCATTTTAAAAGGAACTTCGAGCTGTGAAAAACCAAGAACAGGAAATAATAGTAGGATTAAAACGTTCTTTTTTAAATTTTGTAAAGTTGTATTCATAATAATTTCGCTTTTAGTTTGGGACAAAAAAGGAGAGTTTGTTAATAACTTTTCAAAAATAATAATTAAAACGTTTAAAAACATTTTTTTTCGACGAAATGCGTTAAATTTTTTTATAAAAGTGGTTTTTCTTATTATTCTTTGATATTTGTAATCCTAATTGTACGTTTTGTAGAACTTAATCTACAAGTATTGAAATCCTTATAATTTTGTATATTTGCTTATGTTATTTTCAGAAATATTAGGTCACGAACACCTAAAAAATCACTTGCAAGAAAGCGCCATAAAAGGTAGAATTCCGCACGCACAATTGTTTATTGGTCCAGAAGGAACAGGAACTTTGGCTATGGCAATTGCTTATGCTCAATATATTATCTGTCAAAATAAAGGAAATGAAAATGAAGGAGAAAATAGTGCTTGTAATTTAAAATTCAATCATCTATCGCATCCAGATTTGCATTTTATTTATCCAACAGTTTCTACCGAAGATGTAAAAACCAAACCAAAAAGTATCGATTTTATTCAAGACTGGAGACAATTTCTTACTGAAAATATTTATGGCGGATTGTTCGATTGGTATAAAGTTCTTGGCGTTCAAAACAAGCAAGGCGAAATTCGAGTTGATGATGCACAAGAAATTTTAAAAACATTAGCTTTAAAATCTTTTGAAGGTGGATTTAAAATTATGATTATTTGGATGGCAGACAAAATGAATACTGCAGCATCTAATAAATTATTAAAATTACTAGAAGAACCAACAGATAAAACGGTTTTTATTTTAATTTCTGAAAATGAAGAAGATATAATTCAAACCATTCGATCTAGATGTCAAGTACTTCATTTTAATGCTTTACCAGAAGTTGAAATTGCAAATGCATTAATCATTAATAAAAAAATTAATGATAAACTTGCTAAAAAAATTGCACATCAAGCGCAAGGAAATTACAACAAAGCATTGCATATTTTAAGTGAAGATAACGATGAACTACCTTTTGAAAAATGGTTTGTAGATTGGGTTCGTGCTGCATTTAGAGCCAAAGGAAATGCTGCAGCAATACAAGATTTAATTTCTTGGAGTGATCAAATTGCAACTTTGGGAAGAGAAGCGCAAAAGAAATTTTTAAATTTTTGTATAGAAATGTTTCGTCAAGCATTATTATTAAATTACCAAGCAGAAAAATTGGTTTACATTGAGCCAACTGTCGAAAAATTTAAATTAGAAAACTTTGCGCCATTTGTAAACGGAAACAATATAAATGAAATTTTTACAGAACTTTCTGATGCTATTTATCATATTGAACGTAACGGAAATGCTAAAATAATACTAACCGATTTATCTATAAAATTAACTCGATTAATACATCGAAAATAATACATTAATTATGAACAATACTGCTTCTGTTATCGTTTTAGTTTTTCTAGCTGTAACTTTTATAACTTCTGCTCACGATAAAATTTTTCATTGGAAGGATAATGTTTCGTGGTTAAAAGAACATTTAGGTAAAACTATATTGAAAAATTTTGTGCCAATTTCACTAGGAATTGTACTTTTTTTAGAATTAATTGCTGGACTTTTTAGCATTATAGGTTGCTTGGAAATTTACATAAATGGCGGACGAATGTTTGGTTTTTATGGAGCTGTTTTTTCTTGTATTTCTTTAATTTTTCTATTATTAGGACAACGCTTGGCGAAAGATTATGATGGTGCACGAACTATTGCAATTTATTTTATTCCTGCAGTTTTAGCGGTTTACTGGTTGAGTTAGTGAAAATTAAAGTATTTTTAATAAATTTGTTGTTATGAATGTAGAAACGCAACGTAAAAACATAGTTCACAGAATATTAGATATTCAAAACTCTAAATTACTATCTCAAATTGAAGAGTTATTGGATAATGATGTCTATGCCTATTCAACATCTGGAAAACCATTTACAGTAAAAGAATATAAAAATCATTTAGATCAAATAATGATTGCATCAGATTCTGGTGCTATTGGTTATACTAGTGATGAAGCTCGCAATAAAATTGTTAGAAAATGAAGCCAGTTTATTGGTCTGACGAATCTTAAATTTCTATTCAAAATATGTATGATTATATTTTTGAAGAAAGTCCTCAAAATGCTGATTTAGTGGTTGATACAGTTTTTTAAAATGGAAATAAATTAAATGTTTTCCCAGAGAAGAATCCAATAGAACCTGTTTACAATTCAGAATTTATTCGATTCTTCCCTAAATGGAATTTTAAAATTATTTATAGAATAGAAACTTCTAGAATTTATATTTTAGATGTTTTTTCTACTTATCAAAGTGCAACTAAAATTAGATTTTGATTTCATTTTTATCCCAAACTAGCTTTAAACATTCGCAACTCTTCCCAAGAAAAAGCTTCGCCAAGTTGCTCTTTCATTGGTGTTAACGATTCTTCTTTGTAGCCAAAAAATGCTTTGGTAAGTGTTTCTATTTTGTCTTCTGGCATTATATCTTCAATTTTTACTGCTTTGTCTTGAATTAATTTGGTAAAATGTCCTAAAATTGTACCTTCGGTAAGTTTGCGTAAAAGTGCAATTTCTGCTATCGTATTTTTTTCTATCCAAAGTTCGTAAGTTACTTGTGTTGTTGCTTTTTTTGGCGTTTTGTCTGTACTTTTTTTCTTTGGCTCGTAAAAACTTACGTCTTGTTTGTCTTCAATTAAATTTACATTATTCCGTTTATAATCTTCATAAACAAGTTCTAATTTGGCAATTTTATAGTTTTTTATTTCTTGATTGTTTAAGCTTTCTTTACTAATAACTTTGTCTTCAAGAACGGTTTCTATTAGTTTTTTGGCTTTCATTAATCGTAAAATGGCATTGGTTTGCAATTCTTCTAAAATCAATAATTCATCATAATATTGTTTTACCTGCTTGATGCGTTTTATTTCTTCTATTTTATACAGAATTTCATAAACTAAAACATCTAATTTTTCATAGAAATAATCATAAGCTTTTAAAATTCTTTCGTTTATAAAATTAAAATCTATGCTTTCATCACGAAATAATTTATCCAATTGCGACATAAATTTACTTGCTGGATCTACTAGATTTTCGCAAAATTCTAATTGTTTGGTTGCCCAATTACTATGTTTAGATTTAGCAGAAACATCTGAATCTAAATAACTGTACTTATGATTGCGCCATTCTTGAGCCAACTCATTCCAGTTAAAACTATTACGCAGATAATTGTGAATGTAATTTTTTGTGTCTGTTTGTAACACATTTTTCAATACTTCTGTCGTTGCTTTGTTATTGGCATAATCCATAACATCATCATCGTTAGAAATGCCATTCATTTGCATTTGCGATAACAAAATTAATCCGTTTAACGATCGCAAACGAGAAAGCGCAACATATGCTTGTCCTGGAACAAAAACTTGCGAAACATCAAGTGCAGCTTTGTCAAACGTTAATCCTTGACTTTTATGAACTGTAATTGCCCAAGCCAATTTTATTGGATAATGTGTAAAAGTTCCTAGAATTTCTTCTTCAATTTCTTTGGTATTGGCGTTTACAAAATACCTAATGTTCTGCCATTCATAACGTTCTACTTCTATCGTTTTATTTTCTTCTGGAAAATGAACTCGAATTTCATTATCTGATAGAGAATAAATTACTCCCATTTTACCATTAAAATAATGTTTGTCAAATGATAAATCGTTTTTAATAAACATTATTTGTGCTCCAATTTTTAACTCTAAATATTCATCTACAGGAAAAATTTTATCTGGAAAATCGCCAACTATTTGTGCTTTATAACTTCTAGATTTTCCTTCTAAATCTGATAATGATTGCGAATTTATTGCATCTGCTTTAGCATTATGAGTTGTTAAAGTAATGTAACCTTTATTGGCTTTTAAATCAAAATTTGGTTGCACGTATTTATTTAAAAATGAAATATTTTCTTGAGTTATTCTATTGTTTCTTAAGTTATTAAGCAAATCAATAAAGACTTCATCCGTTTGACGAAAAATTTTAGAAAGTTCTATATATAACGGTGGATTTTGCTGTATTGCATGCGAATGAAAAAAGAATTTACCTTTGTAATAATTGCGTAAAGTGCGCCATTCTTCGTCTCTAATTACTGGCGGAAGTTGCAACAAATCACCAATAAAAAGAACTTGAACGCCACCAAAAGGTAACTTTTTTTTGCGAACACTTTGCAACATAAATTCAATTGCGTCTAATAAATCAGATCGCAACATACTTACTTCGTCAATTATTAACAATTCCATATTTTGAATCACAGCTTTCTTAACAGCGCTCATTCTAAAATGGCGACGCAATGTGTCTTTAGATTCAAATTTTATGGTTTCTGTAAAATTTCCATCAACATTATTGGCAGGAATAAATCCGCCAAAAGGCAATTGAAACATAGAGTGAATGGTAACGCCACCAGCATTTAACGCTGCAATCCCGGTTGGCGCAACTACTACACAATTTTTATGAGTAGAGTTTATAATTTCTTTAAGAAGTGTAGTTTTTCCTGTTCCAGCTTTTCCAGTAAGAAAAACTGAGCGATTGGTTTGATTTATGAAGCGTAAAACGTAATTAGCTTCGGCAGATATTGATTCCATTTGGCTTGTATTTAGAAATGCAAATGTAAAATATTGACAATCAATTTACAAATAAAAAAAATTCCAAATTTTAAAAGGTTTAGTTTTAAAATTTAGAATTCATTTTGTTAAACATTTCGACTGCGCTCAATGTGACATTTATTTATTTTTTCTCTTCTACTTTTTTATCAGCAGTTTTTTCTTCTTTTTTGGCTTCAGATTTGTATTTAACATTTACCATTTTTACTAATTCTTTGGTAATATCATAACTGTCTTTTGCATATAAAACCGTTGCTGCTTCACCTGTTCCGTATATATAATCGTAACTTTTTTCTTTACCAAAATCTTTAAAAACTTTTTTATATTTAGTTACTAAAGAATCCATTTCTTTACCACTTTCACCTTGCAATTGTTGTAACATTGCTTGTTGTGCATATTGCAATTGTTGTTCTCTTTGTTGCAATTCACCATATGCTTGTTGCGCCCAAACTTGTCCGTTTTTTTGTGCATTAGCTTGAAAAGATTTTTTTTCACCTTCTAGTTTTGTTGCTTCTACTTTTAGTTCTGCACCCATTTCTTCAGCTTTTGCTTTATACTTGGCTTCAATATCTTTGGCTTCTGTACTTTCTTCCATTAATTTAGAAGTGTCAATGTAGGCTGTTTTATATTCTTTAGAAGTTGATGATTGATTGCAAGAAATTATTGAAACTGAAAGTGCAATTAATAAGATAAGATTTTTATTCATGATTTTTGTTTTT
>NZ_JAYUPK010000102.1:0-46788 GCF_043760115.1 Flavobacterium sp. | reverse complement strand
ATATTTTTTCGTTTTCCGTTTATAAGCACCAAAGTTCTACTTGGTCCCATATTACGAATTTCGTAAGGATCAAGTAAAGATGTTGCATCATTAACTGGAGTTTGCACCGTGTTAAATGATGGTATTTTGTATTGCAACGCTTTGTCAAATGTTGCTTGTCCTGTCGAATTTAAATCTTTAGCTGTTAATACATCAACTGGCAATGCAGATGTAGTGTTACTTCTTGGTGCGGTTCTTGTTCCAACTACAACTACATCGTCAAGTTTAGAGCCACCATCATCATTTAAAGTTACATTGATAACCGAACCTTCACTAGCATTTTTTTCAACTCTCTCAAATCCTACTGAGCTGAATACTAAAACAGCATTTTCTGAAACTTTAATTTTGTAATTTCCATCGAAATCGGTCGATGAACCTGTTGTTGTACCTTTTTCTTTTACGTTTACTCCAGACAAGCCTGTGCCTGAACTGTCAGAAACTTTTCCACTTATTTCATTCTGTGCGAAAAGCACCGAGAAACTTAATAGAAATAACATTAATGTAAATTTTTTCATAATTGTTTTTTTGGTTTGTTAATTTTTGGTTTATTGTTTAACGAATGTAGTAATTAAATTAACACTAACTTAACTTCTAGGTAAAATTGTTTATACTTTTATCAAATGTTCAAAATTTTATGTAAAAATGGATTACTTGTATATGTGAGAATATGAAAATTAACAATTGGTTTTGAATTTGTACGATAATTCTTTATTTGTTAATAAAAATTATTCAAGAGATTACATCAAACTTTAAACTATCATTAAATAAAACTATATTTGCACACTTTTAAAAAAATAATACACGTAATAATGAAAGCAGGAATTGTAGGATTACCAAACGTAGGAAAATCGACTTTGTTTAATTGTTTATCTAATGCAAAGGCGCAAAGTGCTAACTTTCCGTTTTGTACTATCGAACCAAATATTGGCGTTGTTAACGTTCCAGATTCAAGAATAAACAAACTCGAAGAATTGGTAAAACCAGAACGTGTGCAAATGGCAACAGTCGATATTGTTGATATTGCAGGATTGGTAAAAGGCGCAAGTAAAGGCGAAGGTCTAGGAAATCAATTTCTTGGAAACATTCGCGAGTGTAATGCAATTATTCACGTTTTGAGATGTTTTGATAATGACAATATCATTCACGTTGATGGCAATGTAAACCCAATTAGGGATAAAGAAACAATTGATATCGAATTGCAATTAAAAGATTTAGAAACGGTAGAAAAACGTTTAGAAAAAGTAAATCGTGCAGCCAAAACAGGAAATAAAGAAGCACAAGTAGAAAAAGCACTTTTAGATAGAATTCGTGAAACATTATTGCAAGCCAAATCTGCAAGAACTGTAGAACCTCAAAATCAAGATGAGATAGATTTACTTGAAGATTTTCAATTAATTACCAACAAACCAGTGCTTTATGTATGTAATGTTGACGAAACTGCTGCGGTAAATGGAAATGAGTATGTAAATCAAGTTCGCGAATTGGTAAAAGATGAAGATGCTGAAGTTATTATACTTTCCGTTGGCGCAGAAGCAGATATTACCGAGTTGGAAAGCTATGAAGAACGTCAAGTTTTTCTAGAAGATATGGGATTAAAAGAACCAGGTTCGGCAGTATTAATTCGTGCCGCTTACAAATTATTAAAACTTCAAACTTACTTCACAGCAGGCGTAAAAGAAGTTCGAGCTTGGACAATAAATGTTGGTGATACAGCACCAAAAGCGGCAGGAGTAATTCACACCGATTTCGAAAAAGGATTTATTCGTGCCGAAGTGATTGCCTTTGATGATTATTCTAACTTAGGTAGTGAAACCAAAGTAAAAGAAGCAGGAAAACTGCGTGTAGAAGGTAAAGAATACATTGTTAAAGATGGCGATGTAATGCATTTCCGTTTTAATGTGTAGTTTTAAAGTACAAAATTAGAAATACTAGATACGAAAAAATACTAAGAATAAAAAATCTGTTAAATAATTTAGCAGATTTTTTTTGTGCCTTTTCCAGCTTTACACTTCAAGATTTTCTATTAAATTATTTTTTTCTAAGCCAAAAAAGGAGCTTCTTTGGTCGCTCTTTTTCGCCAAGAAAAAATATAATTTAATATGAAAATGCTTTTCGTTTCAATCTGGGGCGAAACAACAGTCTTAAACAGTTACACATTTTTTTAAAAGTATGTTAATTTTTTTGGCACAGCATTTGAATTGAAAAAATAAACCAATCAATCCAATGAAAAAAATAACCTTACTAATTGTTGTAATAATAACAGTCATTTCGTGCAAAGAATTTAATTCCGAATCCGAACCTTTTGGAAATAATTTCTATTTCGAAAATCCACAACCAATAAACGATTCTGAATTGAGTTCAATCCCAAATAAATTTCAAGGAGTATATATTAATTCTGATTCCACTTATCTTAACATTAATAAAAATTTAATTTTTACAGAAAGTAAAACTAAATTTATGTGTCATAAAACTAAATTAGATTCTTTAAAGCAAGATTTTTATTTTGAAAATGGAAAATATATTTCTAAAGACACTAAAGATGTTTTTGACTGTAAGAAGATAGGAGATTCAGTAGAATTGTCTTATAAAGATATTGATACACTTTTCATATTTTCAAAGACTCAAAAAGCAAAAAGAATAAACGGAAACTTAACATTAAACGAAAAAGATTCTATTTTCTGGAAAATCAAGCTCATCAGTTTGAGCAAGAATCAGTTAACTATAAAATATTTTTATTCAGATAATGATTTAAAAAGAATGGATTCAATTACTAAAATTCCTTCAAAAATGATTGATTCATTGTCTTTTGTAATATCACCATCAAGAACAGAATTTAAGAAATTTAGTGAGGTTAAAGATTTTGGGTTTGATTCTAAATTTACAAAAGTTAAGAAATGAAAATTATAAATAAGAGTTTCGTAATTTTTAAAAAACTTTTTTTAGGAATTTTATTATTTCTATTTATTTATTTTCTTTGTGCCTTTTTATTTTCAAAAATAACAGTCAATTCTGATGCCGAAAACCAATCTAAAGACGTAACAATTTATATAAAAACTAATGGAGTTCATACAGATATTATTGTCCCAGTAAAAAATGAAATTAAAAACTGGAGTTCACAAATTATGTTTGAAAACACTAAATCTAAAGATACAACTGCAAAATATTTAGCTTTTGGTTGGGGTGACAAAGGTTTTTATTTAGACACTCCAGAATGGTCAGATTTAAAGGCAAGTACCGCTTTTAATGCCGCATTTGCATTAGGAAATTCTGCAATACATACCACTTTTTATAAATCTATTAAAGAAAATAACGATTGTGTAAAAATTATTATTTCGAAAGAAAATTATAAAGATTTAGTTACTTACATAGAAGATAGTTTTCAGTTTGGCAAAAACCAAAATCCAATATTTATTCCATCTACAACCTACGGAAAAAATGATAGTTTTTATGAAGCTAAAGGAAAGTATAATTTATTTCATACTTGTAATTCTTGGGCAAATAATGCATTAAAAAGTGCAAATCAAAAAGCAGCTTTTTGGACAGTAACCGATTCGGGTATTTTCTATCATTATCAGTAAATAGTTTATTTTAAACCTCGTACATCCAACTTCGTAAATCAAACCTAAAACATAATTCGCCATTTTTAACAAAAAAAGTAAAAAATGGCGAATTATGTTATTCTAAAAATAATTGATTTAAGTCTATTTCATTTGTAATTATAGAACCAGAGTATTTATTTTTTACTAATCCAAATGTAGTAATCATAGTCAAGAAAACAGTTTTTCTAGTTTTGGTAAATGCTGTAAAAGAAGCTAGTTTATTTCGTAAAACTTCATCATAACTTTTAGTAATTTCATATTGATTTATAGAATATTTTATCTCAAATAAATTAATAATTCTATCTTTTCTGTCAATAATTAAATCTATTTGAGTTCCTTTATTTTCTGTAGTTCCTTTTTTATTCCAAATTGTAGTTTCACTATAAACACCTTCAATTCCTAATGCTTTTTTTATACTTTTAGTATGATCCCAACATAGTTGTTCAAATGCTAATCCACTCCAACTTATAACTTCTGGATTGTTGCTTTTGTTTTGCCAAGAACTATTTTTAGAATTTTCTATAAATTTTAAATAAAATAAAGTATAATAATCACTAATTGCATATATTTTTTTGGCTTTATTTGCACCAAATGGAACATAAGATTTAACAAATCCACTTTCTTCTAATTCTTTAATTTTTTTAGAAATTTCTCCGCTAGAAGCAATGTTCATTTGTTTTAAAATCTCTTCTCTTGTTGCTCTTGCTCCTAATTCAAAAATAGATCGTATAATTTTTTCATGTACATCAGCATTCGTAAATAATGATGAAAACACATAGTTAAACTCGCTTCGTAATAATCCATCTTTATCAAAACATATTTTTTCAATATTTTGCGTGGCACTTAAACCTTTATTTATTTGTTCTAAATAATACGGAATTCCTCCCATAACCATATATAAATTGGCAATTTGGTATCGATCTAGTTTTATGTTTTTACTTTCTAAAAAAAGCTCTGTTTCATACAATGTAAAAGGTTCAATTTTCATTCTATGAGTAACTCTATTGTGTAATCCGCCACGATTGGCAATTAATTTATTTAGCATCCACGAAGCAGATGAACCACAAACAATAAGTTTTAAATTTTCTTGAGAACTTGCCCAGCTGTTCCAAAACCACTCTAATCCTGAAATAAATTCCGATTTTTTAGTGTCAAACCAAGGCAATTCGTCTAGAAAAATAACTCGTTTACTTTTCTTTTTTTCTAATTGATTTTTTAAAAGATAAAATGCTTCAAGCCAATTTTTAGGTGTTTCAAAATCATTATTAAAAGATTGATTTAACGCAAGTCCAAAATTAATTAATTGCGAATTTGTATTTCTATTGGCTAAACCAGTAGTATAAAATGTAAAATTATTTTTAAAATATTCTTTTATCAAGTAGGTTTTTCCAACTCTTCTTCTGCCATAAACTGCAATAAATGCTGGTTTATCATGGCCAACAATTTCTTGTAAAAGTTTTTTTTCGTTAAATCTTCCTATTAATTCCATAATCTAAATCTTTTGCCAAAAGTACAAATTATTTTTAAATATGGAAATAAATAACATACATAATCTACCATTTTTAATAAAAAAAGCAAAAAATGGCGGATTATGTATTTGATTTAGTTATTTCTCAACTTTTAAAATCCTACTTAAAATTGTCAAAAACATTCTTAATAACTTCTCAAAAACCTGTTTTTAAATCTGACTAGATTCACTATATTAGCACAAATTCGATAGTTTTAAAATGCAAGAACAAGATCAATATAACGACGATAATATTCGTTCATTAGACTGGAAAGAACACATAAGATTACGTCCTGGAATGTACATTGGTAAACTCGGCGATGGTTCGTCTCCAGATGATGGAATTTATATTTTATTAAAGGAAGTACTCGACAATTGTATTGATGAGTTCGTAATGGGCGCAGGAAAAACTATAGAAGTAACCATAAAAGACAAAATGGTAACAGTTCGCGATTATGGTCGTGGAATTCCGCTAGGTAAAGTTATTGACGTAGTTTCTAAAATGAATACTGGTGGAAAATACGATTCTAAAGCGTTTAAAAAATCGGTAGGATTAAATGGAGTTGGTACCAAAGCTGTAAATGCTTTGTCTAATTATTTTCGTGTAGAATCGGTTCGTGATAACCAACAAAAAGCAGCTGAATTTTCGGCAGGAAATTTAACTCTCGATGAAGAACTTCAAGAAAGTACCAAGCGAAAAGGAACTAAAGTATCTTTCGTTGCTGACGAATTAATTTTTAAAAATTATAAATATAGAAATGAGTATGTCATTAAAATGCTCAAGAATTATTGTTATCTAAATACTGGATTATCAATATATTATAATGGCGAAAAATACTATTCAGACAATGGATTAAAAGATTTATTAGAAGAAACAATAACTGAAGAAGATTCGGTTTACCCAATTATACATTTGCTTGGCGATGATATTGAAATTGCTTTAACACACAGTAAATCACAATATTCAGAAGAATATCATTCGTTTGTAAACGGTCAAAACACTACACAAGGTGGAACGCATTTAAATGCATTTCGTGAAGCTATTGTAAAAACCATTCGTGAGTATTATAATAAAGGTTTTGAAGCTTCGGATATTAGAAAATCTATTGTTTCTGCGGTTTCTGTTAGAGTTGAAGAGCCAGTTTTTGAAAGTCAAACTAAAACCAAATTAGGATCTACAGACATCGGACCAAAAGGACCAACAGTTCGTACATTTATTCACGATTTTATTACTACTAAACTAGATAATTTTTTACATAAAAATCCAGAAGTTGCCGACTTACTTTTGCGTAAAATTTTGCAAGCAGAACGTGAACGAAAAGAACTTTCTGGCATTAGAAAATTAGCCAAAGACAGAGCTAAAAAATCGAGTTTACACAATAAAAAATTACGCGATTGCAGAGTGCATTTGTCAGATATTAAAAACCCAAGATATCTAGAAAGTACACTTTTTATTACCGAAGGCGATTCTGCCTCAGGTTCTATAACAAAATCACGCGATGTAAATACACAAGCCGTTTTTAGTTTGCGAGGAAAACCTTTGAATTCTTATGGAATGTCTAAGAAAATCGTGTATGAAAACGAAGAGTTTAATTTGCTTCAAGCAGCATTAGACATAGAAGAATCAATGGAAGACTTGCGTTACAACAACATTGTAATTGCAACTGATGCCGATGTTGATGGAATGCATATTCGATTGTTATTGATTACTTTTTTCTTGCAGTTTTTTCCAGAATTAATAAAAGATGGACATTTGTATATTTTGCAAACACCATTATTTAGAGTAAGAAATAAAAAAGAAACTATTTATTGCTATTCTGATAAAGAGCGAGTTGATGCCATTGAAAAGTTAAAACCAAAACCAGAAATTACTCGATTTAAAGGTTTGGGAGAAATTTCTCCAGATGAATTTAAGCATTTTATTGGTGCAGATATTCGATTAGATCCAGTTATGTTGGACAAAGCGACTTCAATTGAAAAGTTGCTGGAATTTTATATGGGAAAAAACACACCAGATAGACAAGTTTTTATTATCAATAATTTGAAAGTAGAATTGGACGTAATTGAGAAGAATTAAAAATTAAAAATTTGTCAAAAGAACTTCAAAATAAAGAATTATTTCAACAAGTAGTTGTGTTATTGCAAAATGCACGACAACAAGTTTTGCGTACTGTAAATTCAACTATGACTTTTACCTATTTTGAAATAGGAAGAATGATTGTAGAAGAAGAACAAAATGGAAAAGAACGAGCAGAATATGGCAAGCAAATTTTAAAAGGACTTTCAAAGCAATTGACGAATGAGTTTGGGAAAGGATTTTCTGTAGAAAGTTTAGACAGAATGAGAAAATTTTTTAGAATATATTCAAATTCGTCATCAGTGATGAGGATTTTGGATATATTAAATTCGTCATCACTGATGACGAATTCTAATTTAGATGACTCAATACTTTTAACAACTAAATTAGATAATGCAAAAGCGCAATCACTGATTTCGTTTTTCAAACTTACTTGGACACATTATATCATTCTTATGCGTATTGATGATGAAAAAGAAAGAAGTTTCTATGAAATTGAATCAGAAAAATACAATTGGAGTGTAAGAGAATTAAAACGTCAATACGATTCGGCATTATATACAAGATTGTCGTTGAGTAGAGATAAAGAAGGCATTTTAAAACTATCTGAAAAAGGACAAATAATAGAGAAATCCAAATATATTATTAAAGATCCATACATTTTAGAATTTTTAGGATTACCAGAATTACATCACTATTCAGAATCAGAATTAGAGCAGGAAATAATCAATAAATTAGAGAATTTTCTTTTAGAATTAGGACACGGATTTGCATTTGTAGCGCGTCAACAGCGAATAACATTTGATGATAAGCATTTTAGGATTGATTTAGTTTTTTACAATCGAGTTTTAAGAAGTTTTGTTTTAATTGATTTAAAAATTGGCGAATTAAAGCACCAAGATTTAGGACAAATGCAAATGTATGTTAACTATTATGACAGAGAAATGCGATTGGAAGGAGAAAATAAAACCATCGGAAATGTAATTTGTCAAAATAAAAGCGATTTAGTTGTAGAATACACATTACCGGATAATAACGAACAAATTTTTGCTAGCAAATACAAAACTGTTTTGCCAAGTAAAGAAGATTTAACAAAATTAATTTCAGAATCTAGATAAAAATGGATTTTATTTATTTAAAAAAAGAAGGTTTATTTACTAAAAGTAAAAAGAAATTTATTGTAATAGATAAATCTATTTCCTATTATTTAAATGCATTTCCTAAAATTGATAACGATTTTACTGTTGAAGATTTAATGAATATTTTAAAAAAACATGAAACAGAGGTTGATTTTTTATTTCAATCATTTACCAAAGGATATAATTTACATCTTTACTATGAAGAGATGAATTTAGAATCATTAAATGATAATAAATCAAAAATTTCTAAATTAGAATTTTCTTGGGTAGGAGAAGTTGAAAATATAAAAGAGTTTGGAAAACCTAAATTTGAAATTTCACAATATGCTCAAGTTAATGGCAAAGTAGAGTTTGAAAAAGATTCGTATTCGTTATCATTTGTTAATTTAAATGAAATTAAGGATGCAAAGTTTAAAATAAACAAGAAAATAATATATCAATACATTGAATTTGGAAATTTGTGGGATGAAAATCGAAAAGTAACAAAAAAAACTTTTTTTAATGGAGTAAAAGAATTTACTTTTCAAGATATTATAGGTTATTTTTTAAATGAAATTACTTTTTATGGTTATCCAGAGGATGCTGATGATGAAGCTGATAAATTAGACAAAATAATTTTAAATATTGATAAATCCAAAACAACACCATTTGAGGAAATTCAACTTAAATGGAAAAAGAAATTATTTGATAATATTGATAAAAAGAAGAAAACAGAAAAGAATTTATTAAGACTAGAGAAATTAAAAAAAGAAATTGATTATTTAGAAAACAGTTTAAAAAATAAAAATTAAGTTTATAAAACGATTAATAATAAGTTAGTGCAAAACCTAGAAAATATATCAGGTCAAATTGAAAATATTCATTCTTATTTCAGCGATTATGCTAATAAGCAGGTTAATTATGCCTACACTTTACGAAATTGGATTATCGGAATGTACTTGTTTAAAATAGAACAAAAAGGTCAAGAAAGAGCAGAATATGGAGATAAATTATATAAAAATATTGCTGAAAGATTAAAAGAAGAAAAGATAAAAGGCATGTCTTTTACTTCTTTACATACTTTTAAGAAGTTTTTTCAAACTTATCCATCAATTGTTCAGTTATTACCTGAAGAATTCGTTTGGTCTGAAAATCAAATTTTTACAATTATTCAGTCAGCGACTGAACAATTTGAGTTAGTAGATTATGGAAAAAAAAGTTAAATCTATTTCCCTATAAAACACTAGTCTGTTTTTAAGCATAATTAGTTTTTCACACATTCTAGAGTTTATAAAAATTGATGATGATTTACAACGAAGCTTTTATGAAATTAAAATACTTAGAACAAACTAAATTAGTATATATAGTTTTAAACTGTAAATTTGTAAATGATTAGATTTGGTAAATTAGAAATTAATTTTTTTTAAATTAAAAGCAATGAAAAATAATTATATAAAGAGTTTTAGAGTTGAAGGATTGTTCGGCACAAACGATATTAATATCATATTTGATGAAAACAAAAAAATTCTTATTGGTGAAAATGGTTTAGGAAAAACACAAATACTAAATTTACTGTATTATACCCTTACAAGAAATTTTTTAAGATTAAATGATTTTAATTTTGAAAAATTAGTTATTGTATTTGAGAATGATGAAATTGAAATAAAAAAAGATGAAGTTAAAAAGTCAATTGAAGGACTTTATAAAGAACCTGAGATAAGAGAATTTATTAAAGAATTTGGTTATGCTCAATTTGAGTCTTTCAATAAAAAATTTAGTCAAAACAAAAGAAAATCTTATGAATTAGAGAGAATTCTTGAAGCAAATCCAAAATTTAGGAAATATCCAATTCACAGATTATTTAGATATTTTGAAGAGTTTGATAAACAGTTTAGATCTAATTCTAATTTCAAAGAATCTGATTCAAAAATTAAAAAAGTATTGGAAAAATCAGAAATTTTGTATTTTCCAACTTACCGAAGAGTTGAAGAAGATTTACATAATTTAGGATATAATGACGATGAGTTTTTGGAGGAAGAAACAACTTTGATTCAATTTGGAATGGAAGATGTTGACAAAGAATTTAAAAAATTAGAATCTAAAATTGATAGATTATTAAAAGAAGGATTGACACAATTTACTAAGGATGTATTAAATATTGTTATAGATGATAATGTTCTTGAGAAGAATTTTCTTGAAAAAACGAGCGAAGAGGATATTAATTTGATATTATCAAGAGTTGGTCCTTTGTTGTCAGATGTTCAAAAAACATCTATCAAAACCATTGTAATTGAAAAAAAAGTAAACAACCAATTATCAGTTCATTTACTTAATAAGCTAGTTGAAAGTTACGAAAAACAAAAGCCTTTGGATAAATTAATAAAGATATTTAGAGATGTATGCAACAAATACCTTGTAAATAAAGAAATTTTTTATGATGAAAGTAATATAAAAATTTTTATAAAATCTAAAATAACTAATGAGAAAATTGAACTAAAAAACCTTTCCTCTGGAGAAAAACAAATTATTTCTATCTTTTCCAAAATTTACCTCTCACCAGAAGAAAATCGTTTTATTATTTTATTTGACGAGCCAGAATTATCATTGAGTATGCTTTGGCAAAAAGAATTATTGCCAGATATTGTAAATTCTCTAAAATGTAATTTTTTATTAGCAGTTACGCATTCACCTTTCATTTTTGATAATGAATTGAATAAATATGCTGTTGGTTTAAATGAATATTTCTCACTTTCAAAAAATATTTCAAAATGAGTTTAGGAGTTGAGCAAATGAGAAAAAGCATTACGGAACCTGTAGTAGCTTATACTGAATTTATGACATCTACAGCAAAATTACCAAATCATTTATTTTGTTTTTTTGAAGGTAAAGATAACCCTTATTATGTTCCAAGAATTAAAAAATACACTGCCAATTTTCATCCTATAAAATGTGGAGGAAGATCAAAAGTATTAGAGGTTTACAAATTGATAAAAAATCAAGAAGTTTATAAGAAATATAAAAAAGCTTTTTTTATCGATAGAGATTTCAATGAAACTTTGTACTTGCAAAATCCTCCTATATATGAAACTCCTTGTTATTCTATTGAGAATTTATATGTTTCCATATCTGTTTTTAAAGAAATTTTGAGTAATGAATTTCATTTATCAGAAACAACAAGTACTTTATTTGAAAAATATTCTGATATTTATATAAATAGACAAAAAGAGTTTCATTCAGCAATTTTATTATTCAATGCTTGGTACGCTTGTTTGATAAATATTAGAAACAATGATAATATTCAAACAGGAGTTCAACTTAACGATAAATTACACAAAGGATTGATTCAAATTTCAATTAATGAAATTATACAAAGTTATAGTTTTCAAGATTTGAGAGATAAGTTTTTAAATGCGCCTGAAATTTCTCAAGAAATTTTAAATCTTAAAATTGAAGAATTTAAAAATAGCGATACTACAAAAATATTTAGAGGTAAATATGAAATGGAATTTTTAATCAAGTTTATTGAATTAATGATTGAAGATTCTAGAGTTACTGATGAAGTTTTGAACTTTTCATTTAATGGTGCTTTAAATAATGTTAGGGCTATTTCTGTTTTTAGCGCTTATGCTGAAACTCCTGAAAGTTTAAATGATTATTTAGAAGAGGTTACAGGATATTTATTAGAATAGATTGAACTTTAAAATAGTGTTCGAATATTTAACAAACTATGAAAGACGAAGAAGAAGACAACATTATCCCAAACGAAGACGAATTTAACGAAGAGTTAAACGAAGCAACGAATGATGACGCAATTGAAGAAGGTTTCGAAGACATAAAATCGTCTAGCGGAAATCATTTTTATGACCATCAAGAAAATCCAGAAGATACCATTACCAAAGTTACAGGAATGTACAAAGATTGGTTTTTGGATTATGCTTCCTATGTAATTTTGGAACGTGCGGTGCCAGCAATTGAAGACGGTTTTAAACCTGTTCAACGACGTATTATGCACTCAATGAAAGAGTTAGACGATGGTCGTTATAACAAAGTTGCCAATATTGTTGGGCACACAATGCAGTATCATCCTCATGGTGATGCTAGTATTGGCGATGCAATGGTGCAAATTGGTCAGAAGGATTTGATTATTGATATGCAAGGAAACTGGGGAAATATTTTAACCGGTGATAATGCTGCAGCATCAAGATATATTGAAGCGAGAATTAGTAAATTTGGTCACGATGTTTTATTCTCACCAAAAATTACAGAATGGGGAGTTTCTTATGATGGTAGAAGAGCTGAACCAGTAAATCTTCCTGTGAAATTTCCGTTACTTTTGGCACAAGGTGCAGAAGGAATTGCTGTTGGACTTTCTACAAAAATTTTACCTCATAATTTTAATGAATTAATAGATTCATCAATAAAAATATTAAAAGGAAAACCATTTACTCTTTATCCAGATTTTTTAACTGCCGGAATTGCAGATGTTTCTAATTACAATGATGGTGTTCGTGGTGGAAGAGTTCGCGTTAGAGCAAAAATAACTCAGTTTGATAAACTAACATTAATAATTACTCAAATTCCGTTTTCTACAAATACATCTACTTTAATTGATAGTATTTTAAAAGCCAACGAAAAAGGTAAAATTAAAATTAAGAAAATTGAAGACAATACTGCTGCCGAGGTTGAAATTTTAATTCATCTTTATCCAGGTGTTTCACCAGATAAAATGATTGATGCTTTGTATGCTTTTACAGCTTGCGAAACTTCGGTTGCGCCTTTGGGTTGTGTAATTGAAGATAATAAACCATTGTTTGTTGGCGTTTCTGAAATGTTGAAAATTTCAACAAACAGAACAGTTGATTTACTAAAACGTGAGTTGGAAATTCAATTGGCAGAATTAGAAAACAAATGGCATTTTTCAACACTTGAAAAGATTTTTATTCGCGAAGAAATGTATATTGATTTCAAATTATACAGCGATAGAGAAACACTTTATGAATATTTGTACAAGAAATTTGAACCATTTAAAAAATCATTTGTTAGGGAAATTCATGACGAAGATTTGAATAAACTAACTCAAATTCCTATGATTCGTATTACACGATTCGATTCTGATAAAGCTGATGATGGAATTGCAAAGTTAGAAGAAGAAATGGAACAAGTGAAACATCATTTGGCAAATATAATTGATTTTACAATTGATTTTTTTCAAAAGTTGAAAGATAAATACGGAAAAGGTAGAGAACGCCAAACAGAATTACGAAGTTTTGATACTATTGAAGCTACAAAGGTGGTTTTAAGAAATACAAAACTATATGTAAATATGGAAGAAGGTTTCTTGGGAACAGGATTGAAAAAAGACCAATACGTTGCTGATTGTTCTGATATTGATGATGTAATAGTTTTTCTTCGTGATGGAAAAATGATGATTACTAAAGTTGATGAAAAGAAATTTATAGGAAAAGACATTATTCATATTGCAGTTTTTGATAAAAATGACAAGCGAACCATTTACAATATGATGTATCGCGACGGAAAAAATGGTTCTACATTTATAAAACGTTTTAATGTATCTGGTGTAACTCGTGATAAATTTTACGATTTAACTCAAGAAAAAGCAGGTTCGCAAACCTTATATTTCTCTGCAAATCCTAATGGTGAAGCTGAGGTTGTTACTATTTTATTACGTCAAGTAGGAAGCGTTAAAAAGTTAAAATGGGATTTAGATTTTACAGATATAGCCATTAAAGGAAGAGCTTCTAGAGGAAACACAGTAACCAAATATCCAATTAAGAAAATTGAACTAAAAGAAAAAGGAATTTCTACTTTGCGTCCGAGAAAAGTTTGGTTTGATGACACAGTTCAAAAATTAAATGTAGATGGAAGAGGCGAGTTGCTTGGCGAGTTTAGACCAAATGATAGATTATTAATTATCAATCAAAGTGGAAAACTAAAAACTATAATTCCAGAATTAACAACTCATTTCGATGAAGATATGATAGTTTTAGAAAAATGGAATCCTAAAAAACCAATTTCTACAATTTATTATGATGGCGAAAAAGATCGTTATTTTGTTAAACGTTTCTTGGTAGAAAATGAAAATAAAGACGAAGTTTTTATAACAGAACATGAAAAATCGCAATTGGAAATAGTTTCAACTGATTGGCGACCAATGGCTGAAATAGTTTTTACCAAAATAAAAGGCGTTCAAAAAGAAAACCAAACCATAAATATGGAAGAGTTTATTGCTGTTAAAGGTATAAAAGCTCTTGGAAATCAATTAACTGCTGATAAATTGAAACAAGTAAATCTTTTAGAATCATTGCCTTTTGAAGAACCAGAAGAGGAAATAATTGAAGAAATAGAAGTTGCTGGCGAAGATAATGTAAGTGAAGATATTCAAACAGAAACTGGCGATGATGGTCAAATAGGGTTGAGTTTTGAGTAATTTTTATTTTAAATAAAAATAAATTATAAAAAGTTTTTTACTTTAAGTAATTTAGTATAATTTTATACTTTATTTATAAGTAAACTATACTATGGCGAAATATAAAATTAATAAAAACGAGAATCTTTCAATTGTTAGTGAACCTACTGTAGCATATGGTGGCTATGATACGCCTAGATTTTCTAAGTCAATATTGTATGGAAATTCTATAAAAGTTCCAGAGTATCAAATGGTTTCTTTTGATAAAATGAAAATTTTAAAAGCTGGACTAACTAAAGTGAATTTAGAAAAATTAAAACAAAGAGCTTCATTAGATTATGATAAATTGTCTAAGGCATTATCTGTTACAAGAGCTACTTTAATTAATAATAAAGGTACAGAAAAATACAGCAACACAGTTTCTGAAAGAATTTTAGCATTAAGTGATTTATATTCTTATGGTTACAAAGTATTTGAAGATGAAGTCAAATTTAATGATTGGATGTTTAAGCCAAATAAAGCATTATGTAATAAAATTCCGTACGATATAGTTGATAATCAATTTGGTAGAGAGGAAATTAAAAATTTAATTGGAAGAATAGAATACGGTGTTTACTCTTAATTTATTGTAATGGTAGTATTTAGAGTAGGTAAAACAGAATATTGTAACGATTTACTTGGTGAAGGCGCAAGATTATTTGGAGGAAGATGGAATCTTGTTGGTGTTGCTTGTTTATATACCTCTTCAAGTCGTGCGTTGTCTGTATTAGAATATTCGGTTAATTTAAATGCTTATGAAATTCCAAAATTGTTAAGTTTTACTTTAATAGAAATTCCAGATAATGAAATTTATGAGGTTAATATTAAAGATCTTCCAGATGGATGGAATTCTTTTCCTGTTCCTACAATTTCAAGACTATTTGGAAGTACTTTATTAACCGGAAGTAATAAAGCAATTATTAAAATTCCGTCTACTATAATTACCAAAGAATTTAATTATTTACTAAATCCATATCATAAAGAGAGTTATAAATTTAAAATAGTTGAAATTGAAGACTTTGTTTATGATGATAGGATTAAAGCATTGTAATTGAGTTAAATAACTAGATTATTTAACTACATAACCTTTCAAATACATCACTGTAAAATTTGGTTTTGTATTAGAATCTAAAATTATTGATTTATTTACAATTCCTATATTATCTTCTTCAGCAGTAAAAGTAACTTTTATTTTAGTAGATGAGTTTTTACCTATTATTGAGTCTTTTAATTTTGCTAAAGTACAACCACAACTCGTTTTTAAATTTTTTATTTTTAGTTGAGTTGAGGATTTATTTTTTATTTCAAAATATTTTGAAATTGTATCACCAACTTTTATTGTGTCAAAACTAACTTCTTTTGTAAATTCAATATCAACAATATTGGTTTTTTTATTACATGAAATTATAAATAATGTAACAAGAATAGTAAAGACTAAGATTTTATTTTTCATTATCAATTAATTCATAAATGTTATTATAAGTTTCACTAGTTTCAATGTTTAAATCCCCAAAATATTTTATTTTACCATCTTTTCCAATTATCATATAATAGGGATAAGCAGAAAAATTTAACTTAGCAAGAATTTTTTTGTCAGTATAATAATTTTTAAATGTATACTTTTTAGTGTATTTTTTTGATTGTGAAATTTCACTAGTGTCATTATACACATTTACAGCAAAAATATTTACATCTGGATCATTTTTATAATGATTTTTTAATTTTTCGAATTTAGGGAAGGATTTTATACATACTCCACAAGAGTTAGACCATAAATCAACCACTTGAATCTTATTAAATTTTTTAATTTGAGTTTTATTGTTATTTTCATCTAATAAATCAATATGTGGAATTTCTTTTCCAACATTTTCATTTTTTTCAAAATTATAATTATAAAAGTTCATCAAATTTTCATAATTATATGATGAAATCATGAATGTGATAAAATAAATTAAAGTAATAATTATTTTGTTTTTATTGTGAAAGTAAATTAGTAATGCGAAAATTGATGATGTCAAGTAGATTATAAATCCTAATAAACCGGGTAAAAATATTGACTTAATTAATGCAAATATTACCGCAAATGTTGATAGTACTAGTGGAAAAAATATTAAAAACAAACCCATTTTTCTTAATGGATTTGTTTTTAATAAAATATAAGTTAAAAATATATTTAATACTCCAGCTAAAATAAAATAATTATATAAACCGTAAAACCGACCAAACATGTTTATGGAATATAATAAAATTATTACAACTGTAAAATATATATTTTTTTTCATTAATAATTAAAGCAGTTACCATTACATTCAAACATTCCAAAGAAACCACACCCATCAGTAGCAAACTTACACTTATTAGTTCCTCTACACTCACTTACACCTGCTGCGCAAGACCAAATTGATCCTTGGTTGCAAGAACAAACAGTAATAGAATCATAAACATACAATTTGTTATTATTGTTTACTGGATCACCTATTTCAAATAAATTTCGTTTTATAAACTCAATTGAAAATAAATATTGAGCATTATTTAAAAAATCTTTAACTATAACATTTTTAAAAACTTCTCTCTCATCATTAGAATATGAATCATCAAATACATTTGATGACATATTATTTTTTAATCCTAATAATAGGTTTTTTTGTTCTTCTGATAATTCATTATCTGTAATTAATTCAGTTATCTTATCATTCCAAATAGTAAATTTTTCTTCTTTAGACAACATTCTGTACATAATTCTCTGATTATCTAAATTCTTTTCTTTTATTACACTTGTAATTTTCTCTTGATTAATATTTTCTTGCTGTTTATCTACAGAGCAAGAAGTAAATAAAATAAAAATGAACGATAAAGTTAAAATAATTTTTTTCATAATTTAAAAGTTTAAGTTATTATTAATACTATATCAAATTTATATATTTAGAAAACACTATATGATTCAAATTTCAAATAATTATATTTATATTTGTTTTAAAATATAAATAATATGAATACAATAGGAAATAAAATTAGAATTTTAAGAGAAACTAAAGGTTTGTCTCAGGATAATGTTGCAATAGAATTGGGATTAACTCAACCATCTTATGCAAGATTAGAAAAAGAAGATGAAAGAATTTCTATAACACGTTTGATTCACATTGCTAAAATTTTAAAAACTTCAGTATCAGATTTAATTGATGAAAAGACTCAAAAAGTTATTAATCAACAAAATAGTGAGAATCCTAGTGCTTATGTAGATTCTGTAATTAATTCCGATAAAGACCATATAAATTCTTTAAAAGATGAAATAATTTTTTTAAGAAATCTTTTAAATAAATTCAAAGAAAAATAATATTTATTTTAGAAGAAATAATTGAAGAAATAGAAGTTGCTGGTGAAGATAATGTAAGTGAAGATATTCAAACAGAAACTGGCGATGATGGACAAATTGGGTTGAGTTTTGAGTAAGTAATTTTTAAATAAATAGTCAATACATAAATTCTTAGCCCTGATTACTTCACTAAAACTTTTATTTTAATAGGAGTTCAGCGAACTACGTTTGTAGTGTAAATAATCTTTGCCAAAGTTTTAAACTTTGGCAAAGATATTGAAACGGAAAGCAGGAATTACCATATTAAATAAAGCCCAAACCATTTTCTACAAATAATCTAAAAATTTGAAAATGAGTTTACTTGCTTAGTAATAACCAAAAAGTAAATTAAAGCAATAGGAATATTAGCAAGCATAATTAAAATTTTTATAGCTATATTTTCTCGTTCTACAATGTTTGTAAGCCATTGAAATATTAGGTTTATTAGTATCATTATATTAAAAAATATTGCAAATAATGTATAGAATAATCCTAAAATTAAAATTCCATCTTTATTGGGAAAAATATAATAGGATGCAAATAAAGCTGTACCAATAACAAATGATACAACTGCAAATTGTGTTGAAAACGAAAATTTTTTAAAGTCTTGAATGGTTTCCATAGTTAAATTTTAGTTTGTTTTAATAAATAGGATAAATAGATAAAGGTTCCAAAAAGTAGTGTAAATAAAATTGATTTTATTGTAAATCCAACAGTCACTAAATCAACAAATAATTGAAAAGGATTACTAATAATATTCCAGCTGTTGTATCTTAAAATTCTACCTAGATATATTCCAAAACCGCATAAAATACATATAAAAGGAATTGTGTAAGTGCTATATTTTACTAGATTTCTAGAATTTAAAAATATCTTGAAATGATTTAAAGAAAGTAATCCTAGTAAAAAACCTATTGTTGCAAAAGAGCAAATTATTATTAAATCTAAATAAAATAAGTTTCCGGTTGAGCGAACAATATGAACTAAATCTGTAATAATATAAAATGAATTTGGCAGAAATAAAAGCCAACAAATAAATGATATTACTAGTAGTAAATTACTTTTTATTTGTTTAGATTTTACAATAATATAACTCGAAATGAAGTAAGGAATTATTGCAAGAAATAAATTCCAAATTAGAAAAAATAGATAAGTTGAATTTGTAATTTTTGCTCTTAAAAGTAATAAAGAAAAACAATACGCAGAAAATAGTATTACTAATGTATTTATTTTTTTGTTACTGTTGAATATATTTATAATAATGTTCATAATTATTTAATATTAAAAGTTTGTTGAATTGTTGTTACAGGAATGGTTAACATTTTAGAAAAATCTAAGTGATGAAATAAATGTGCTTGCTTTCCTTTTTTGTAAGTTTTTATAAAGTTTTTTAATTCTAATGGATAAAAAAACAAACCAGTTATAATTACAATAAATACAAACGGACTTCGTTTTCCGTTTCCTAAAAGATAAAATTGCATATCAATTTCGTCTTTAACAGTAGCTCCGGTATTAGTAAGTACATGGTAAACATCGTGTTCTTCTAAACTTGGTTGTACATTAAAATTGTATTTTAATAGAAAACAACCCAAGTGAAATCCTAATGAATCTTGCGGATATTTTAAAAAATCAGATACATTTAAATTCCAAGAATCATTCTTTTTAAATAAAAATTGATAAGGCACTTTAATAATTTTGTAAAATGTTTCAATAATAATTTCTTTCATAATTATATTTAAAAGTACTTTGAAATTCAAAGTAAATGAATAAAAAAATAGGTCTAGCTTTTTTGTATTAATTTTTCTAATGCGTCAATGTGAGAAGCAAATGCTTTTTTACCACTAGTTGTTGCTATGTATTTGGTATTGGGTTTCTTACCAATAAATTGTTTTTCTATTTGAATATAATTTTCTGCTTCCAATGCTTTGGTATGACTTGCCAAGTTGCCATCGGTTACACCAAGAAGTTCTTTTAACATATTAAAATCGGCACTTTCGTTCACCATTAAAATAGACATGATACCCAAACGAATTCGGTGATCAAATGCTTTATTTATATTTTGTATGATGTTTATCAAAACTTAGTAATTAGTATAAATGATTGTTACTTTCTCTGAATCTGCAAGTTGCGATGGTGCTACAACATCTTCATTTAAAGGAAAATTATTTCCGTAACGCTGTTTTAATATTGCTTTTACTTGAGGATTATCTAAATTAAACGATTTTAGTTTTTCTAAATTACAGAGTTCAATATTAGCACCGTTTTTATATATTTTCCAAACATATTCTGAGCAGTAAATTTTTTCATTTGACCATTCAAAATAAATATCATACTCTTTATTGAATTCTTTTTTACCGTATTCTTTCATTTTAGCAACATTATTTGCATTTAAAAGTGTGGTATCTTTTAATCTAGCAACTACATATTTATTATCTAAACCATGAGTTATCCAATCGCTTAAAAGCGTTTTTTTTACTGGCTGAATTGCTTCATATACGTAGCTTTTTCCGTTTTCGTTAAATATAATTCCACAGTGCGAAAACTTAGAATTTGTAGCAATTCTAACTGCTTCACATTGTTCAGATTGTGAACTTTGAAAAATTATATCGCCATCGTTAAAACTAATTTTATCTTTAGATTTTAAAATCTTAAAAGTATTTTCTACTTCTGCAGATGCTAATTTAGCTCCAACAATAAAAATAGTTGCAAAGCAAATTAATGAAATTAATAGTATTTTTTTTGTTTTCATAACTTAATTTCTATCGTATTTAAAATACATGATGCTTCCATAAAGAATGTGACAAATTCCAAAACCTAATGTCCAAAAAAGTAATCCAAATCCAGAATAGTAGGTTGAAATTAATCCCAAAATTACCAATGTAATTCCAAGATAACGAACATCTCTAAACGTATTTTTACTTGCATTTACACATCCTAAACCATAAAAAATTAAGGTAATTGGTGCAATTAATACATAATCTTGTTTCAATAATTGTATAAGTGCAAATATACCACCAGTAATTAAAGGAATACTAAAGTTTATAATTAATTTTCTAGAAGATACATTCCATAATGTTTCACCTTGTTTTTTAGCTTTTCTTGCACTTAAAGTTAATCCAGTTACTATAGAAAGTGCGATAACACAAATTGCAATTAAAAATAATTGATTCGTAATTTCAGTTTCAGAAATTGGAGAAGTGTTTCTAGTTATTTTATAGTTAGTTCCAGAATAACTTGAAAGTAAATTGTTTGCAAGAAAAGCTCCTATTAAAGAATAAACTCCAGCTAGAATACCAGATAATCCGCTTAATGATAAAAACTGTGAAGAATTAGCCATCATGGATTTGATGTCTTGTATGTCTTTTAAATAATCTTTTGCTTCCATATAAAAGTACTTTGAATTGCAAAGTTACAATAAATTTTTAATCATCCTAATATTTTTTAATTTATTTTTGAAGAATGAAACCAGCAGAAATTTACATTTTAAATCAGCCAGAAAATTTTAGAGAAATTCTCTACAATTTACAAGTAGTTATAGAGAAATGTATACCAAATGATTTGCAATTATTATATAAATGGAAGTTACCTTTTTATTATTATAAAGGAAAACCATTTTGTTATTTCAATGTAAGTTATAAAAATAATTATGTTGATTTAGGAATTTTTAATGGATATGAGCTTACAAACACATCAACTAAATTAATTTCAGAAAATAGGAGTATGATGAAATCTCTTAGATATTATTCTTTAGAAGAGTTGGATAATGAATTGCTTGTTGAAATTCTAGAAGAATCTTTATTATTATTGAAGAAAAAAAATAGAGACTGAAATTTCAGTCTCTATTTTTAATTTTAATCAATTTTAAAAATTATTTATTTTCTCTGTTTATATAAACCCAACCCGATCTGTTTTCTGAAGTTCCAGTTTCTATAACATAATAGTATGTTCCGTCTGGTAAATCGTTTCCATTATCGGCTTGACCAAACCATTCTTTAGAATAATTTCCTTTAGCATAAACTTTACTTCCGTATCTATTAAAAATACTTAATTGAGTAACATTTAATCCAGTTAAGTCAAAACTATCATTTAATCCATCGGCATTTGGAGAAATACCTTTAGGAATACTACAAGTAATATCATTGGCAGTAAACACTTCAGATTTTAAACATCCTGTTCCATTTACTGTAATTAAACAAGTAAAATTTCCTACAACAGTAACTGTAATAGATTGTGTGTTTCCAACTATTGTTCCAGCTGCATTTGTCCAAGAATAATTTACATTATTTGTAAAAGAATTATTAATTGGAGATGCTTCTATAACGTAACTTGAACCTTGACAACCACCAGCTATAGCAAACTGAGGTATAGGATTAATTGTTACATCAAATGATTCTTCGTCTGTACAATTTGGTATTGTATTGCTTTGTGCAAAAACATAAATTGTTTGCGATGAAGAAATTATAGTTCCAGCAGGAATTTGAGTTCCTTGTCCGTTAGTTTGTGGATAATAATTTCCAAGAGTTAAAGCAGGTAAAGTATATGATGTACAAGCATCAACATCTTGAATTACTGATAGAACAGGAATAGGATTTATAGTAATATTCATTGTTGTTCCTGTGGCACATTGTCCAGAATTTGCTGTAAATGTGTAAACTGTAGTACCAAAATTTGCAGTAGTAATTGTAGATGGATTCCAAATTCCAATAACACCATTTGACGAAGTTGTAGGTAAAACTGGCGCAACATTATTTTGACATATAGCATTTATTTGAGTAAATGTAGCGGTAACTGGTGCTAAAACTGATATATTTAATGTTGTAGTAGTAGCACATTCTACATTAATTGGGGTAAAAGTATATGTTGTACTACCAATGTTTGCTGTATTTATTGTTGCATTCCAAGTTCCAGTAATTCCATTATTAGAAATAGTTGGTAAAGTAGGAGGAACTGTGTTTTGACAAATTGGTCCAATTGCTGTAAATGTTGGTACAACTTGAGGATTAATGGTTATGTTAAATGATTCTTCATCAGTACAATTAGGTATTGTATTGCTTTGCGCAAAAACATAAAGCGTTTGCGATGAAGTTATAACAGTTCCAGCAGCAATTTGTGTTCCTTGTCCGTTACTTTGCGGATAATAATTTCCTATAGTTAAAGCTGGTAAAGTATATGATGCACAAGCAATAACATTTTGAATAGGAGTTAAAACCGGTGTTGGATTTACTGTAATACTCATTGTTGTTCCAGATGCACATAGTCCAGAATTTGGTGTAAAAGTATAAACTGTTGTTCCTTCTACTGAACTATCAATTGTACTTGGATTCCAAATTCCAATGACTCCATTTAATGAAGTTGTTGGTAGAATTGGCGCAACAGTATTTTGACAAATATTTGCAATTTGAGTAAATGCTGCTACAATTTGATTATTAATCGTTATTGAAAAACTATTTTCTGCGGTACAGTTTGGAGTAGTTCCACTTTGAGAATAAACATATAAAGTTGTTGAAGCCGAAATAGTATTTCCAGCAAAATAAGCCGTTCCAGTACCATTTGAACCACTAAAATAGTTGCCATTTGTTAGTATTGGTAAAGTATAATTACCACAAGATATAACATCTGTTGGATCATCTGGAGTTGGTAAAGGTGTTATTGTAACGATTGTAGTACCAGTATTTGTACAGCCAGAGTTATTAACTGTTGCAATATATGTTCCTGCAGCGTTTGCTGTTATTGTACTTGTATTAAATGGCAATGCTATTCCATTTAATGTCCATGAATAAGTAACATCTTGAGGATTAAAGTTAGTTGGAGTTACTGTTATTAAACCACTTCCACTAGGACAAACACTAAAGCTAGGCGTTATAGTAAACTGAGGAGTCAAATCTTGTACAACCAAATTAAATTGGGTTACACCAAAACAACCTGCTGTATTTGTAACTCTAACATAAATAGTTTGAGTAAATGGAGTAGTATTTGTATAAAGATTTGGTAATGATGGTGTACCAGCATTTGCATCTTCACTATTTAAATAATAGGTTACAGTATGAGTAGCAGGATTTAATGTTCCAATTGAAGGAATATTGTTTTGAGCCAAATTAAATTGTCCTACTCCTAAATTATTGCATACATATAAAGTATTAGGAGTTCCAGGTACAACTACATCATAATATTCAATGGTAACAGAATCAGTTGATGCACAAGTTGTATTGGTATAATTTGCTGTTAAAGCATAAACTCCAGGAGATGTTATTGTTAAATTTGGTCCAGTTGCACCTGCAATTGTAGTTCCATTTAATGTCCAAATAAATGTGTATAAAGTAGGACTTAAATCACTTGTAATAGTGTAAGATTCTCCGTTACAAAGAGCAGTTCCATTGGCTTGAAGAAAATCTCCACCCAATTCAATATTACCAATATTTAAACTTCCGCCTTCTAAAAATACTGCAGAATCAAAGTTATTGTCTAATCTATCTGCAATTACCAATTTAATATGGTATTGACTGCCTGGAATTACAGGAGAAGTTGCAGTTAATGGTACAACAGTTCCATTATAATTTATTGGTGCTCCAAGCGGACTTACTCCTAATGGTAATTGGTAGAATTCATCAAAAAATTGTTGATATGAAGAAGCGCAACCAGTATTAAATTGATTGTCTCTAATAGTAACAACAGAAATTGGCAGAGTTGTTCCAGGAACAATTGCAAGATTTGTAGTAGTTCCTGTGGCAATATTGGTTAACAAAAAAGCAAAAGCGTCTGAAAAACCACATTGAAAAGTTCCATATTCTTCAGATGCAAAAATAAAATTAAAACTAATATTGTTTGTTAAAGGAACAAAATCAAATTCTAATTTAGTTGCATTTCTAGAATTCATAGGTAAACCAGTTGCTGCTAATATAATTGCTTCAAGATCTGTATCGCCAATCCAAGCTTGATTGCCATCTCCAAGTGTTGTAGTATTTGGTCCAGGTGCACTTAATGCATTACCAGTTGTTAAAACAATACCTTCTTGAAATGGAAAACTAGAACCATTTTTATTAAAATATCCAATACCATTTGTAGAACCAAAATTAGTTCCTGTAGAAGATGTTATATTAGTTACACTGGCACAAGTTGTATCTAATAAAACATCTTCAATTAATTGTACATTAGTAAATTGTGTCGTATTCGATGTTATTGGTGGAGGTACAGTTCCAACACAAACATTAAATGTTGTTGTTACAGGATTATCACTTGAAGAAAATATTCTAATAAAATAGACTTGGCCTGGAATTAATCCTGTTAAAGTAGTTAATGCATTGGTATTACAAGTAATAGAAGTTAAACTTCCACAAGTTCCAGAATATATTTGATACACAACATTAAAAGCATTACCGTTAATAATATTATTTAATCCAACATAATGATTGGCAGTTACAGCAGTAAATTGAAACCATACATCATCATTTGGATTACCAAAACAATTACTTGTTAATGCTGTTCCTGTTGCTCCTATTAAAGAACCAGCAACAGTTAATGCACAAGAAGTATTTCCGTTTACTGGAACATTTACAGCATTTATACACTCATCATTAGTTATTAATGTTGCAAAAACTACACCTGGGGTTGACCAAAAACTTATATCTGTATCGGTGCATCGAGATCTAACATAAGCTACATATTGTGTTGCAGAATTTAAACCTGTGGCAATATATGGATTGCTAGTAGTACTTATCCAACCTGTAGTTGAAGCATCAGGAATTGGTGAACCAAAAGGTAAAATTAATACGTTCCAAGTAGTTGCAGGCCCAACTTCTGTCCAGTTTACCGTGGCAGTTGTTTGTGTTACATTTGTAACAGAAACCAAAGTTGGTCTTGGGCAAGTTGGTGGAGGTAAACAAACAACATTGGCAACCCAACCTGCAAGATTAAATGAACCATCACTTACAAATCTAAAGGTTAAACATCCATTTGGAGAATCTCCAGTAAATGGTCCAGGAATTGTATTTCCCCAATAAGAACCAGGTAAACCTCCAGGAACATTTCCGCCACCATTGGTACTAGAAATTTGTGGTGCTAAAATTGAATTTCCGTTATAAACATACAATCCATCCCAGTTTACTTCTGTACTAAAACTTGTAAAATTTAATGTAACTTGTTCTCCTGTAATTATAGGACAAATTGTTACTGTACTGTTTGTATTACTAAGATAATTTTGATTTGCTCCTAACGGATCTGTAAATATTCCACCACATATTGGTGGTGTAACCTGTGTTGTAAAACTCGTTGAGCTTGACCAAGAACTAGAATCTGATGAAGAACATATAGCTTTTATATAAACATCATAACAAGTATCAGCAGTTAATCCAGTTAAAGTAAAAGGATTAGAATTGGCAACTACTTGACCAACAGTTGCACTAGTTGGAGCTGCTGATCCACAAGGTAAATATAAAACTTGCCAAGAAGTTGCTGTATTTGGATTGTTCCAAGATACTACGCCACTTGTTGATGTTACAGTATTAGATGATAATGAAAATGGAGATGGGCAAGTTGGTGCAATTGCACAAGTTACATTAGCATTCCATCCAGCTTCAGTTCCAAAAAAGCCACTTATAAATCTAAAGGTTAAACATCCATCGGTACTTGACGAAGTAAAAGGTCCGATAATTGTATTTCCCCAAAATGCTCCAGGTAAATTTCCAGGTATAAAACCGCCATTGTTACCACTAGAAAATTGTGGATCTGTAATTGAGTTTCCGTTATAAACATACAATCCATCAGATTCTTCTTCAACACTAAAACTTGTAAATGTGACTGTTACAACATCGCCAGCATTTACAGGACAAATTGTTACTGTATTATCAGTTTCATTCTGATATTGTGCATTAATACCGCCCAAATCTGTAAATATTCCACCACAAACTGGCGGTGCAACTTGTGTAGTTATTGTAGTTAAAGCTGACCAACCACTTATATCAGTTAAAGAACAAACCGCTCTTACATAAATATCATAACAAGTTTCAGGAGTTAATCCATTTAAAGTGAACGGATTAGAATTGGCAACTGTAAATCCAGTTGTTCCTGCATTTGGAGCTGTAGAGCCACATGGTAAAGCGATAATATGCCAAGAATTAGCAGTATTTGGATTTGTCCATCCTAAATTAACTGTTGTTGAGGTAACAGAATTGTTAGACAAACTATAAGGTGCAGGACAAGTTGGAGCAAGTGTACAAGAAATATTAGCAATCCAACCAGCAGCATTTACAAGACCATCACTCCTAAATCTAAACGTTAAACAACCATTGGTTGCACTAGAAGTAAATGGACCAGGTATAGTATTGCCCCAAAAAGATCCAGGCAATCCGCCAGGAACATTACCTTCATTATTAGCACTAGAAATTTGTGGTGATGTAATGCTATTTCCATTGAATACATACAATCCATCAAATTCTTCTTCGGTATTAAAACTTGTAAAAGTTACTGTTACAACATCGCCAGGATTTATTGGACAAATTGTAACAGTAGCATCTGAATTATTTACATAATTTGTTGTTGGTCCGGCAGCATCAACAAAGTTTCCTCCACAAACTGGTGGCGCAGTAGTTGTAGTAAAATTATATGGTCCAACCCAAGCGCTAGTAACACCTGGACTGCAAACTGATCTAACTAAGAATTTGTAATTTGTGTTAGGTAATAAATTAGTAACAACATAAGGCAGAGTTCCATTATAAATAGTTCCAATTCCAGTTGGAGTTGAACCCACAGGAAGAATTTCAACTTCCCAAGAAGTACTTCCTTGACTAGTCCAAGTTAATGAACCGCCATTAAAGGTAATTGGATTAACATTAAGATTTGCTGGATTAACACAATTTGGCACCAATTGAACATTATCTACTAACCATCTATCACCGCTTAATCCAGGAACATTTTGAGTATATTTCATTACAAAAGCAATATATACTTGTTGCCCAGCAAATAAACTTAAATCTACAATTTTTTGCTCATAAATATTATAAGTTGTAGTAAGTGTTGCTTCTGTCCATTGTTGTACAAGTGTATAATCTGATGGATTTAATTGTGTTCCAGTTGCTGGAGCAATTTTTATTTGAAAAATAGTTGCAGTCTCTAGTGCAATTGTAGATTTTGTAAAAAACCGTAATTGTCCATTTGCAGGAACAGTAACTAAAGGTGTTGCTAAATAATCTTCAGATGTATTTCCTTGCCCTATGAATTCTCGATCCATATAGGCTGCATTCAATCCTTGATAAACATCTGTTGTTGGAGTATTTCTAATTTCCCATCTTTTACCAAGTCCAACACCATTGTCAAAAACTGCCCATTCACCAGTTCCGATTGTCCAAGGCGATGGTGTTGTAGGTGGTGCTAAATCTGGTCCAGCAGTGTTTTCGAATCCTTCGATTCCTGGAGGTGGTAATAATTGTGAAAAGGAAGAAAAAGAAAAAAAAATTGTAATAATAAATAATGTAATTTTTTTCATAGCATATTAAAATTTATAGAATTTATTTTCAACAAAGTATTGTTGTAAATCCAAAAATAAATAAAAATATCGAGAAATATTACATTATATTTTAAAAATTCCACCAAAAGCTATTATTCTTTGAAGAAATAAGATATTTTGTTGCGCTTTATCATTAACATCATTAGTTGTTCTAATATTATTCATATTGATGAATCCTGCTTTTAATTCGGATTGAATGAAAAAATATTTAAAAAAGGTAATATTGATTCCTACTTTGGCAGATATTCCAAAGCCAGAAATATGAAAATTATCGTGTCTTTCTTTTCCTATTAATTTTGTATTGGTTTTCGGCAACATTATTCCAGCTCCAATACCTTCGGTTAAATTTATTTGAATTTTATCAGTATTTTTTATTTTTAAAACATTTGAAAAATCATCCATTCTAGAAAATTCAGTATGAATATAATTTAATCCATCAGTATGTTCAAATGTTAAAAAATCTTCTGTAAGTAGTACTTGATTATTGGGCAACGTTTCTCCAAAAGTTCCTTGATTAGGATAATATCCTGTGAAATCGGCAGCAACATTTTGTCTTAAAACATACTTCATATGATCAACTCCAATGGAAATATTGTATTTATCTGAAATAAAGTATCCCATTCTAAAATTAGTTTGTGGAATTGTCATTCGTGATGGATTAACATAATCTATATGCCAACCTTTAGGTTTGTCATCTGCGGCAACATTATTTAAAGTAAAATCATAGTTTTCTCCTTTAAATGTGATGTCCGATTTAGAAAAACTTTCTCTGTTTCCACCCCAAAAAAAGAAAAATTTTCCTTTGTTGTGCGATGTGAACTTTTCTTTTTTTATATCTTCTTGAGCTTGGGTAATTTGAAAAACAAAAAGGGCTGTTATAAAAATTATTGGACTTATACTAAATTTCATTTAAAATTGATTAATTGTTTTTCTAATTGCTACTAATTTTTTCATTAAATCTTCAAAATAATCTAAATGTAACATATTGGCACCATCACTTTTAGCATTTGCTGGATCAAAATGGGTTTCAATAAAAATTCCATCAACACCAACTGCTATTCCGGCTTTGGCTACAGTTTCTATCATATCTGGTCTTCCTCCAGTTACACCAGTTGTTTGATTAGGTTGTTGTAATGAATGTGTAATATCTAAAACTGTTGTAGCATATTTTTGCATTGTTGGAATTCCTCTAAAATCTACAATCATATCTTGATATCCAAACATTGTTCCTCTATCAGTTACCATTACATTTTCATTATGGCAATCTACTACTTTTTGAACCGCATGTTTCATACTTTCTGGACTCATAAATTGTCCTTTTTTTAAATTTACAACTTTTCCTGTATTTGCAGCAGCAACAACTAAATCTGTTTGACGTACTAAAAATGCAGGAATTTGCAATACATCAACATATTGAGCAGCCATTTTTGCATCTTCACTAGTATGAATATCTGTAACTGTAGGAATTGAAAATTCTTCGGAGACTTTTCTCAAAATTTTAAGTGCTTTTTCATCACCAATTCCAGAGAAACTATCAATTCTAGAACGGTTTGCTTTTTTAAAAGATCCTTTAAAAACAAATGGAATTTTTAAATCGGTTGTAATTTGAACCAACTTTTCGGCAATTTTAAAAGCCATTTCTTCTCCTTCAATAGCACAAGGTCCAGCTAAAAGAAAAAAGTTACCACTATCTATATTTTTTAGTTGAGGTATATTTTTAATATTCATTTTAATTTTTTTGTTGTGCAAAGATAATAAGAAAAAAGTTTTAATTTTAGTATCAAAACTGATTGAAAAATAAAAAAATTAAATTAATTTATTTTATTAAAAATCCTTTTGGACAATAAACTTTTCCTTTATCATTTATATTTATATACAATAAAATTTTCTTATCATTACCTTCAAATGTAATCTCATAGATATCTAAAATTCCGCCACCCATAACATTTCTAGTAGTTGGAAATGGACAACAACTGTCTACTTTTTTATAGGTAAACTTCTCTCCATTAAGTCCAGTAAAAGCATTAAAAAAATAACTAATACTTCTATCTCCAAATTTTTCGTTATCAAAACCAATGTTTATAGGATAGTTTTTATCATAACCATATTTAAAATCTTTACTGTATTCTGTAATTACATAATGTCCATCTTTCATTGCAGGTTTGGGAATAGTATTGTCAACATTTTTCAGAGTAGATTTAATGCTTCCGCAAGAAAAAAATAAAAATAGGATTGATAAAAAATAAATGATTTTAAGCTTTTTCATTACTTATAATTTAGTGTATAAAGATATTATTTTTTTTAAATATTAAATAGTTTAACAATAATCAAACCACAATATTTACTTTTGCTAAAATTATTTTTAAATATGGATTTTATTTCTCAAACTTGGCATTGGTCAATTTCTGGTTTTTTCATTGGAATTGTTATGCTTTGTCTTAATTATTTCGGAAAAGTTTTTGGTATGTCGTCCAATCTTAGAAGTTTATGTTCTATGACTGGAGTTGGTAAAAAAGTTCCATTTTTTGATTGGGATTGGAAAGCCCAAAGATGGAATTTTGTAGTTGTAATTGGCGCAATGATAGGTGGTTTTATTGCAACTTATTATATGAATGATGCTTCTAATGTTTCTATAAATCCAACTACAATTTCTAAATTAAATGCTCTTGGAATAGATGCTCCAAATGGTAAATTATTACCAGATTTTATGTTTGGCAATCAAATTTTCACATCTTTTAAAATGATTTCGATATTAATTATTGGAGGAGTTTTAATAGGTTTTGGATCAAGATATGCTGGCGGATGCACTTCTGGTCATGCAATTTCTGGTTTAAGTAATTTACAACTTCCTTCTTTAAAAGCTGTTATTGGATTTTTTATTGGAGGTTTAATTATGGCTCATTATATTTTTCCTTTATTATTTTAAATTATGAACTTACTTAAATATTTAATTGTGGGTTTTGTTTTCGGAATTGTATTAACAAAATCGGAAGCCGTTTCTTGGTACAGAATTTACGAAATGTTTCAATTTGAATCTTTTCATATGTATGGAATAATTATGACTGCTGTAATTACTGGATTAATTGGAATTCAACTTATTAAAAAATACAACGTTAAAGATGTTAAAGGATTACCAATAGTTATTCAAGATAAAGAAAAAGGAACTTTTAGATATTGGATTGGTGGATTATTCTTTGGTTTAGGTTGGGCAATGGTTGGCGCTTGTCCAGGTCCAATATTTATTCTTTTAGGTTCTGGTTTTTTAAGCGTAGGATTAATATTAATTGGAGCATTACTTGGAACATTTTTATACGGTGTTTTTAAAGATGATTTACCACATTAAAAAAAAAAGCTAAAACATAAATAAGAATTAGCTTTTATATGCTTAAAAATTATTTCTTTTTAAATTATTTCTGCGCTTAAACCAGCTTCAAGCAACGAGGAACATTTAGGTTTTAACTCATCAAACGAACCAGTTTTTACAGTGCATTTTCCTTTATAATGTACTAAAATTGCACATTGTTCAGCTTGTTCTGCTGTGTGTTCACATACTTTTATTAATGTTTCAATTACATGATCAAAAGTATTTACATCGTCATTAAAAAGAACAATTTCATTATTTATGTCAACTGCTTCTAAAACAGCAACATCTTCTTGAATTTTTTCTATTGTACTCATATTATTTTTTTATAAACCAAGTTTTACAATTGCAAAATTAAGTAGTTTTTAAGTATTTTAATGAAACCCAATTGTTTCTTTCCAATTTTTTAACATACGTTAAACCATTTTCTAAACAAGATGCATCAATATATGGAATATCTTCTGTGTAAAAACCACTTAAAAGTAAAATTCCGTTATCGTTTAAACAATCAGTATATGATTTCATATCGTTTATCAAAATATTTCTGTTGATGTTTGCAATAATCAAATCATAATTTTTGCCTTTTAAAAGAGAAGCTTCTCCTTCATAAACAGTAATTTCTTTACAATTATTTCGTTCGGCATTTTCTATAGAATTTAGGTAACACCAGTTATCAATGTCAATTGCATCAATTGGTTTTGCACCTTTCATTTCGGCTAGAATTGCTAATATTGCTGTACCACAACCCATATCTAATGTTTTTAAATTGGTAACATCAGTTTCTAGTAAATGTTGAATCATCATATGAGTAGTTTCATGATGACCAGTTCCAAAACTCATTTTTGGTTCAATAATTATATCAAATTCTGCATCAGTTTTTGAATGAAACGGCGCACGAACATGACATTTTCCGTCAACATCAATTGCTTCAAAGTTTTTTTCCCATTCTTCGTTCCAATTTACTTGTTCTATTTCTTTTACTGTGTAAGAAATTTTAAATTCTGAGGAAGATAATATGTAAATGTCATCAAGAATATTTTCGCTCCACAAGTCTTTTTGAACATAAGCTTCAATACCAGTTTCTGTTTCTACAAAACTTTCAAAAGCTTTTTCTCCAAGTTCTGCAATAAGTATTTCTGATCCCAATTGTGTTGGTTCTATTGTAAAATAATAACCTAAATAGGCATTTGACATAGTATATTTTTTGCAAAGGTATGGAAATATTTTATCGAAAAAGTTGTGTTCTAATCAAAAAAAAATCCTCAATTACAAACTGCAATTAAGGATTAAAAATAAATTATAGTATTTTAAATTGCGTTTACAATAGCAACAAAATCATCTGCTTTAAGTGCTGCGCCACCAATTAATCCGCCATCTACATCTGGTTTTCCAAAAATTTCTTTAGCGTTGTCTGGTTTTACGCTTCCACCATAAAGTATGGAAACATCTTCGGCAATATCGCTACCAAAAGTGTGTCTTACAGTTTCTCTAATAAAAGCGTGCATTTCTTGTGCTTGCTCTGGACTTGCAGTTTCGCCAGTACCAATTGCCCAAACTGGTTCATAAGCCAAAATTATATTTTCCCAAGCCGTGTTTTCTATATGAAATAATCCATCACGCAATTGGTTTTCAACTACATTAAAATGTTGCTTGTTTTGTCTGTCTTTTAATTCTTCACCAAAACAAAAAATTACTTTCATTTCATGCTTCAAAGCAGTTGTTACTTTGCTAGCAATTAAAAAATCAGTTTCGTTAAAAATGGCTCTTCTTTCAGAATGTCCAAGAATTACTGTAGTTACACCAACACTTTTTAGCATATCTGCACTAATTTCTCCTGTGTAAGCACCATTTTCGTTTTGATGCATATTTTGCGCAGCAACATCAATATTAGTAAACTCTAAATGATCTACAGCCGAAGCCAAATTAATAAAAGTAGGCGCAACGATTACTTGAACCTCTTTATCTGTTGGTAATTTATCAATTAATTCGTTTAATAAATCTTCAGTTTCTTCACTGTTTTTATTCATTTTCCAGTTTCCTGCAACAATCTTATTTCTCATTTTTTATTGGTTTAATGCTTTGTTTATTTTGTCAAAATCGGTTTCAATTGCTCTATAAAGTGTAACTTTTCCTTCTTTATTAACTACAATATATCTCGGAATCCAATCTAAATCTACACTTTTTCCAAAACTTCCTTTCATTCCATCTTTGTCATTTACCCAAAAATTTTGTCCTATCAATTTGTGTTTTTCAACACCAGCAAGAAATTTCTCCATAGATTTATCTAACGATATAAATACGTAAACAACATCAGTATTTTTTTCTTGTAACTCTTTTACTTTTGGCATTGCTTTTACACAATCGCCACACCACGAAGCCCAAAATTCTATTACAATTTTCTTTCCTTTATTGTCATTTATTACGCTTTCTAGCGTAACTTCTTTTCCGTCAATAGTAGTAATTTTTCCAGCCAAAGCATCTTTAGAAAATTGCTTTTCTTGAGAATTACACGAAATAGAACTCATTACAACAGCCAAAAGTAGCACAATATTTTTCATCTTTATTTTTTTAAGTTTTAACAAAAATACTAATTCTTCAATTTTAATTTCACAATCATTTCTTAATTTATTTAGTATTAATGCTGATGCATATCAGTAGCGAATGGTTTGGGCATTTCTACTTTTCTTTTTCCAGCTTTCATTTCATAAATCCCGATGAAAAATCGGGATGTTATTACATTTAATCTGGGCTATTTTAAGTTTTCATTTTTACTAAATTCAAATTATTTTTTCAAATCCTCTTTAGTTTTAGCAAGATACGTACTCAAATTCTTTCCGTCAAATTTCTTATCATCTATTCCATCATAAAAAATAATTTCATTTCCATTCCATAAATAGTTTACACCAGGAGTATTTCTATTGCTACCAAGAACATTCCAAAACGGAATAATTTCTATAACTTTATAAGGATAATTTGCGCCTGCAGCTTTAAAAAAATCTGGAATTAAAAATGCTTCTTCGTTCATAAAAATAATAGAAACTGGAGGCAAAGTAGCATCTTTTTTTCGCATTTCTGTTAGTTCCTTTGCAGTTTCTTTACAATGATCGCAACCTGGCGCAAAAAAGCAAAGAAGTTGTTTTCCAGTATCAATTTTAGGATAAAACTTTGCAAAACCAGATTTTACTTTCTTTGGTTCGTTAGCATTAACTAATTCGATTTCTTTAACTTTAGAATCAATGTTTTTTACAGAATCTTTTTTTACTTCAATTAGCGAAATTACTTTATTAGAAATTGTATCTAAAGGTTCAACAGTAATAGAAGTTGTGTCATTTATAACTGTATCTACAGGAACATTTACAAACTCTTGTGCTACTGGTTGAATTGGAGCCAACATAAAAATCCCTAAAATTGTAGCAAATAAAACCGTAGTTAAAACCCAAAAATTATGTTTTTCCAACGCTTCTTTTGGTAATAAATAATATAAATATCCAAGCAATCCTATTGCAATTATATTTTTAATTATAGCTTCAATTGGCGTCATTGGAATTAACTCGCCAAAGCATCCACAATTTCCAGAATTTCCTCCACTTAAAAAAGTTACATACGTTAAATGTCCAACAAACACAACTAACAACAGTATAGTTACCGGAATTATAAACTTTTTTAACCAATGTTTTTGAAGTAATAAAAACCCTAACGCAAGTTCAATACCAATAAGAGTTCTAGAAAAATAAGGAGCAATACTTTGCGAAAAACCCATTGAATACAACTGTTTTACTTCAAATGTTGAAATTGCAAAATAAGGCGAATCAAATAAATGACTTTTAGACAATTTAGCAACAGCAGAAAGTATGAATAAAAAAGCAACAATAATTCTAATTGTCCAAGCTATGTAGTTTTTTTTAGTTTCCATATTTTATTTTTTACAAATGTAAAAAGGGTTTCTTTTTTATTTTGTTAATGAAGTGTTATTGAAAGTAAATTCCAAAAAGCAAAATACAAATTTCAAATAAATTCCAAATTTCTAAATTATAAATTTCAAACTTGCATTGTAAATTATTTTGATTTTTCTAAAATTGCTGATAGTATTTTTTTTAACTCATCAGCTTCTTGAATTAAAACCGAGTTTATTTTTTCAAATTCTGAAGCGTTTGTGGCTTTTATAATTTTTAACCAAAACACACTTTCTTTTGCTTCTTTTCTAGAAATTTGGAATTTATTTGGAATTTATTTGGAATTTGGAATTTGCTATTTGGAATTTAATTTTTCTCCATCAATATCAAAGCAAAAACAGAATAATTAATCATGTCTTGATAATTAGCATCAATACCTTCAGACACTAATGTTTTTCCTTTATTGTCTTCAATTTGTTTTACGCGAAGTAACTTTTGTAAAATTAAATCGGTTAACGAACTTACTCTCATTTCGCGCCAAGCTTCACCATAATCATGATTTTTATCTTCCATTAATTGCTTGGTTAGTGCAACTTTTTTATCATAAAAATCAGTGGCTTGTTGTACATTTAAATCTGGTTGATCTGCAATTCCGTTATCAATTTGAATCAATGCCATAATGCAATAATTTATAATTCCTATAAATTCGCCAGTTTCGTCTTCATCGATTTTTCTTACTTCGTTTTCTTGTAAACTTCTAATTCGCTGTGCTTTAATGAATATTTGATCTGTTAATGATGGCAAACGTAATATGCGCCAAGCACTTCCATAATCGGTCATTTTTTTTATAAATAATTCTCGGCATGTGCCAATTACTTTGTCGTATTTTTGCGAAGTATTCTTCATTAAATGCTATATTTGTATGATTTTTTTTCAAAAGTAAAGAATATTTATTGGATTGAAGAATGTTGATTAACGAATTTTGATTTTTGATTTTAAAAACTACAATGACACTAAACTGCAAAGGAAATTTAATAGATGTAACCATTCCGAAAGTAATGGGAATTTTAAATTGTACACCAGATTCTTTTTATGATGGCGGAAATTATAAATCAGATTCTCAAATTCTTTCTCAAGCAGAAAAAATGCTTACTGATGGTACAACTTTTATAGATGTTGGTGCTTATTCTAGTAAACCCAACGCCAATTTTGTAAGTGAAGAAGAAGAAATTTCAAGGTTACTTCCAGTTGTAAATTTGATACTAAAAGAGTTTCCAACAACACTACTTTCAATAGACACTTTTAGAAGTAAAGTTGCCAAAATTGCAATAGAAAATGGAGCAGCAATTATTAACGATATTTCTGCAGGAAGTTTAGATAGCGAAATGATGCAAACTGTTGCAAATCTTCAAGTTCCATACATAATGATGCATATGAAAGGTACGCCACAAACTATGCAAACGTTAACAAATTATGAGAATATTATAAAAGAAATGTTATTTTATTTCTCTGAAAAAGTTGCTTTAGCAAGAAGTTTTGGAATAAATGATATTGTAATAGATGCAGGGTTTGGATTTGCAAAAACACTAGATCAAAACTATGAAATTCTAAATAAATTGGAAGTTTTTAATATGTTAGATTTGCCATTGCTTGTTGGAGTTTCAAGAAAATCTATGATTTACAAAACACTTAAAACTACAGCCGAAAATAGCTTGAACGGAACTACAGTTTTAAATACAATTGCACTTGTAAAAGGAGCAAAAATTTTAAGAGTTCACGATGTAAAAGAAGCTGTTGAGTGTGTAAAATTAGTTGAGAAACTTTAAGTTATTACATTTTAAATTTTATTAAGATGTAACTATACCAAAAATGGAAGAACACTTTAACAATTATAAAAGTAGATTTTAATATTTATAAATAGAATTATGGAACCACTATATTTTGTTTTTTATCTGCAATAATTTTAATATTAGGGATTTCAATGTATAAATTTTTTACAAAAAAACTCTTAAATTTTGAAAAAGATGGTAGTAAGTTAAATTATAATTTTATAAAATATTTTAAAAATTATTCAATTCTTGTAATAATATTTTCTTTATTTTGTATGCTTATTGTTTTACTAAATATTATCTTATCTCAATAAAACATCAAAATTAACTAACCCAAGCTCTTCGCTATTGGTGAAAGCATTTATGATTATTGGAAAGCAACACTTTTACCAGATATTAGTAAATTTACTTATGCATTAAATAATTGTTAGAGACCACATAAATAATTTTATATGAAAGAGAAAATTAATATTTCAATTAAAAGTCATTTTATTTCATTGAAATGGCTTTTGATATATTTAGTTGTTTTGATAATTATTTTGTTATATTTTTATGTTAAAATTGATTTTGATGGTATTTTAGTATTTGCCTTTTTTTCTTTATTTCAAATTGTACCATCAATTTATCTGCATTTTATGTATTTTAGTATTGATAAAAATAAACTTGTCGAATTTAATGATGATGAAATTAAATTAACCATAAAAAACCAAGTTTATATATATAAAACAGAAGATATTGATAAAATCATTATTTTTAAATCTGCTAATATGGACAAATATGGAATACCGTTTATGGTTTTTGAAAATTATTATTTTACTAAAATATTGTTAAAGTCCAATAGTAATTTTATTTTAACAAGTTTACTAGACAATAGAATAGAAGAGAAATTAAAAAAAATAAAAAATGTAAAGTTTGAAAGAGAAAAAGGTTATTCATTTTTTAAATTTTAAAAAATTTGAAGTTTTCAATATGTTAGTTCATTTTCACTTCTAATATCGTATTTCGTACTTCAAACTTCCTACTTCCTACTGATGATGATAAGGTTCATTCTTCAATATTGTAAATCCGCGATAAAGTTGTTCAATTACAAACAATCGAACCATTTGATGTGAAAAAGTCATTAATGATAAAGATATTTTGCCTTGCGCTTTTTCATAAACTTCTTGACTAAAACCATATGGTCCACCAATTACAAAAACCAAAGTTTTAATTCCAGAGTTCATTTTCTTTTGTAAATAATCTGAAAAATCTAAACTAGAAAAGGTTTTTCCGTTTTCATCTAGTAAAATTAATTGATCAGTTGCTGTAATTTTAGATAAAATTAATTCGCCTTCTTTTTCTTTTTGTTGACTTTCTGATAAGTTTTTTACATTTTTAATATCTGGAATAATTTCTAAATCAAATTTTATATAAAACGACAATCGTTTAGAATATTCTTCAATTAAAATTTGTAAGTTTTTGTTATCGGTTTTACCAATTGCCAACAATTTTATATTCATTTATCTGTTTTTAAGTTTGGCTATAATTTCTTGAAAAAGCAAGCCCAAAATTGCTCCGATGGCAAAAATAGATAAAAATCCTACTGGTTTTACTTCTATATCTTTTATAATTCTAAGATAATTGGTAACAGAAATAACTAATAATAAAGAGAAAACAATTAATTTTTTTTTAGGATTCATAGTTTTTTGGTTTAAGGTTGATAGCTAAATTATAAAAAATTGATTGATATTGATTGGTTATTTTAATGTTTTTACATTTCATCATTCAATTTTTACACTTCGGTAAGAAAAAGTTTTACTAAAAATGATTTTGTTACAAATTTGCTTCATCAAAACACCGAAACACATGAAAGCAATTTACATCATTATCGTTTTACTAATTTCAACAATTAGTTTTTGTCAAAACACAATTTCTGGAACTGTTGTAGATGAAAAAAACAAGCCAATTGTTGGAGCCAATATTTTTATTGATGGAACGTATGATGGAACAACAACTAACGATAATGGAACTTTTACTTTTGTAACCAATGCAACAGGAAATAAAATTCTTGTAGTAACTTTTTTATCTTACGAGTCTTTAAAACTTACAATTGATGTTTTAAATTATAAAGAAAAAACTATAAAATTAAAAGAAAGTGTAAATACATTAGATGCTGTAATAATTACTGCAGGAACAATGGATGCTGGAGATAAAGCAAGAGTTTCTGTTTTAAAACCACTAGATATTGTAACAACTGCTGGTTCTAACGGTGATATTGTAGCTGCTTTACAAAGTTTGCCTGGAACAAATAACGTTGGCGAAGATGGAAGATTGTTTGTGCGTGGTGGCGAAGCAGATGAAACACAAACATTTGTAGACGGAATTCGAGTAGCACAACCTTACGGCGCACAAACTCAAAATGTTCCTTCTCGTGGCAGATTTTCTCCATTTTTATTTAGTGGTATGTCATTTTCTACTGGAGGATATTCTGCCGAATATGGAGAAGCATTGTCTAGTGTTTTACTTTTAAATACATCAAATGAAGCAAGCGAAGAAAAAACTGATATTGCATTAATGACTGTAGGTTTAGGATTAGCAAATACACAAATTTGGGGTAAAAATTCAGTTACATTTAATACATCCTATATTAATTTAGCACCATATCAAAAAGCCATTCCACAAAATTTAGACTGGAACAAACCATTTCAATCATTATCTGGCGAAACAGTTTATCGTCATACATTTAATAGAGGAATTTTTAAATTATATGCAGCTTTTGATGCTTCGCAATTCGATTTAAATCAAGAATCTATAAACTCAGTTACAAAAAATAGAGTAGCTATTAACAACAATAATTTCTATTTAAATTCATCATACAAAGGAAGTTTTGGAGATCAATGGCAAATAAATTCTGGTTTAAGTTATGGATATAGTCAAAATAAAATTGGCTTGAATGTAGATAATGTAAACAATGATGAAAATGCATTACACATAAAAGTGAAGTTAAAAAAATCGTTTTCAGATCGAATTAAACTAACTTTTGGAAGTGATTTATTCAACACTAAATTTTCAGAAACTTTTTCTCAAAATATAGGATTTTCTAACACAAGCGGTTATTCTTCTATAATTATTGCTGGATATTCAGAATTGGATGTTTTCTTTTCTAAAAAATTGGCTGCTAAAATTGGAGTTCGATTTTCTAACAATAGTATGTTAAACGAAACTGCAATTGCACCAAGATTTTCAATGGCTTACAAAGTGGCTAAACATTCGCAATTTTCTTTAGCTTACGGAAGTTTTACTCAAGCACCAAAACAAGATTATTTAAAATATGCCGATTATTTATCTAGCGAAAAAGCATCGCATTATATTTTTAATTTTATGTATAGTAAAAATAAACAAACGCTTCGTACAGAAATTTATTATAAATCATATTCAGATTTGGTAAAGTTTGACACTACTAATTCACAATTTAATTCGGTTTATTCTAATAATGGAACTGGTTATGCAAAAGGATTTGAATTGTTGTGGAGAGACGAAAAATCAATTAAGAATCTTCAATATTGGATTTCCTATTCTTATATTGAAACCGAAAGAGATTATAAAAATTTTAAGGCAAAAGTTACTCCAAGTTTTGTTGCCGATCATACGTTAGCATTAGTAGGAAAATATTGGATAGAAGATTGGAAATCACAAGTAAGTTTTACGCATAATTTCTCAACAGGAAGACCATTTAACAACCCAAATGAAACCGCTTTTATGAATGGAAAAACTAAAAATTATAACAGTTTAAGTATGAGTTGGGCGTATTTAGTTACTTCTCAAAAGATACTCTATGTTTCTATTTCTAATATTTTAGGTACACAAAATGTGTATGGATATGAATATGCAAATTCTCCAGATTCTAATGGAACATTTCAACGAAGAGAAATAATTCCAACAGCAGATAGATTTATTTTTGTAGGTTTCTTTTGGACAATTAGTACTAATAAGAAAGACAATCAGTTGAATAATTTGTATTAATCAATTATTATCGTTGGTTAAGTTTAAAAAAGGACACTTTTTTCTATAATTCAATACAATTCCAATTTTATAACAATTACTATTTTTTTTAATATTTAAGCATCAGTGTTTTAGTAATTTCCTATATTTGTTTTTTTTTTATAAATGTAAGAATATGAAGTTAAAAGTTACCTTACTATTACTATTTTTCTTCTTAAATTCTGTTTTTGTTCAAGCACAAACAAATCCTGTTGTTGTAATAACTGATCAAAATAATACTACAGATGTTACTATAGATTGTAATTATGCATTTATTCCTCCAAAAAAAGTAAGACTTACTGCTACTTTTCCAACAATAAAGAATCCTACCACTTATAAAGTTGATCCAATTTCATTTACACCACTTGGAACTTTTAGTCAAGGAACGCCAGTTGCTGTTAATGCAGACGATATTTGGAGTTCAAATTTAGCAATTGGATTTCCATTTTGTTTCTATGGAAATACTTATTCAACAGTTAATCTAGCAGATAATGGAATTATTCGTTTTGGCTATAATAATTCTGTTCCAGATGTTACTTCTTTCTCATCAATATCAAACGTTACACCAAGTCCATCGTTAATTCGCAACGCAATATTTGCTGGTTTTCAAGATTATTTAGTTGCACCTGTAGCATTTGGTTGCATTGCTGGTGATAATTGTGGTTCAATAACAACCTACACAACTGGAATTGCACCTTATAGACAATTTATTATCAATTATAATTTGATTAACCATTGGGGTTGTTCTAATGATTTAAATCCAATAAATACTGTAAAATCTACCTTTCAAGTGGTTCTTTACGAAACTACTAATGTTATTGATATTTATGTAAAAGATAAACCGTTAACTTGTATTGGGAATTCGAGTGCTAACAATGGAATAACGAATTCACTTATTGGATTAAACAATTCCGATGGTACACAAGGAATTGCGCCAACTATTCCAAACAGAAATACAAGTGTTTTTTCGATTACAAATGAAGCGTATCGATTTACTCCAGATGGAACAAGCACAACAACAATTCAATGGTTTAATAATCTTGGCGCTTTTATTGGAGGTGTAAATCCTATTGAAGTTATACCTACTGCAAATACTTCATACAGTGTAACAATAATATATAATACTTGTACACCAATAACTATTACAGATAATATAAATGTTAATTTTGATTTAGATTATCCTGTTGCTCCTACAATTACTGCAAAATATTGTGATGTTGCTCCACCGTTTTTAAGTCAAGATGGAATTGACATTGAAACGCTATTGATTGATTCTACCGATGCCGTTGGTACTATAAAAACAATTTATAATTCTCAAGCAGAAGCCGATGCTGGACCAATTTTAGTTCCGCCATTGACTGGTTTGAATAATTATACAATGACAACACCAACAAAAACTTTTTATTACAGAGAAGAAATTGGTATTTGTTATGTAACTGGAATTATTAATTTAAGTTTATTTGTAACTCCAACTATTGCCGATAAACAAATTGACCTCTGTGATACGCTAAATGATAATGTTGAACCAGTTACTTTTTCTACAATTGTAAATCAGATTACTGGTTTTAATTCCTCTACTATGGGAATTAGATATTATACAAATCAAGCCGATGCTATTACAGGATTGTTGTCTAATCAAATATTTAATACAACTGTTACAACAACTCCTTTGGATGTATTTATTAGGGTTTTTAATTTATCAAATCCTGATTGTTGGAGTACAGCTAAAGTAACTTTTACGATTTTACCAAAATTAGATTTGGCACCAATTACAACATTTTGTATAGCCGACACAAATTTTGATCTTCAAGAAAATTATGATTTATCTACTATTCCATTAACATTTAATGTAGGTCCAACAACCGCAATTTCTACTTATTACACTACTCTTTCTGGAGCTCAAAATGGTACTGGAGCGGTTTCGCCAAATGTTTTAGTAAATATAAATTTGCCAGCAACTACTGCAACTTTCTATATTCGTGTTGAAGCTTTAGGTTTTTGTCCAACTTTTCAACCAGTTGTAATAAGTTTTTGTGTAGCAACTGGTGGTGACGGTGGAAGTGGAGGAAGTGGAAATGGTGGTGGTAATGGAGGTTTTGGAGCTTGTCTTGAAATTGGCGATTCAGTTCCAATATTTGATTTAAATTTAGTTTTTGCTGCGGTAATGGCTCCAGCAACACCAACGCCAAATGGTTATTTCACAACTTTGTTAGGTGCTCAAACAGATGATATTTTGATACGATTATCAGATTTTGACGCCATGAATTTTACGCCAACTCCAATCGCACCACTTTTATTTACGCCAATTTGGGTTCGTTTTAATGATGTAAATGGTGTTGTTGGAATAAAAATAATACGAATTCCGTTGAAATTCAAAAAACACGAAGTAGTTCCATACTCGATTTGCGATGTTTATAATGATAATCTTCATACTGTTGATTTATCTGCAAGTTCTCCTTATATAATTGCAATTCAAAATGCAAATCCTGGCGAAACCATAACTTGTTTTCAATCACAAGCAGATTATGATTCAGATAATAATCCAATAACTTCGTTTTTAGTAGATTATACAAATGCAACCCCAATAAATACTGTTTTTATAAAAGTTTCTTCTTTTGGTTGTAATTCTGATTATCAATTAGTTTTTACTTTAGTTCCATTTACAATTAAACCACCAATTGAAGAAAAATTATGTGATGTTGCACCGTTTGGAGTAGAACCTTTCCCAAATTTAGGAACAATTATCACTGGACTTGTGCCAAGTTATAGCACAACTTCTTCTTTTTCAATTCATTCTACTTTGAATGGAGCTTATGATAACACTTCAATCATAAATAATTATATTAATTATTCTGTTACAGCTTCAACTCAAATTTTTATCAGAATTACAGAAAACTTTTTAATTGATCCAACATTATGTCCTACTATTCAACAAGTTAACTTTGGTTTTAAAACTTCAGTAGATGTTAACACTGTTACTGCTTTTCAAGTTTGTGATACTAATGTTGATGGTATTGAGACTTTTGATATCAATCCATATATAACCTCAATTATTAGTGTTTCAAATATTGATCCAATAACAATTCGATTATATAGTAATTTGCCAGATGCTATACTTCATGCTAATCCGAGCCCAACTTTTCCGGATTTAACAAATTTTGTTTTCAATAGTAGTTTATATGGTACAACCCCAACTTTCTATATGTATCTATTAAACGAGACAACTGGTTGTGAGCGTATTGTTCCAATAAATTTGATAATGCAATCTGTAAATTTACCTACAACAAACACACCATTAAGAATTTGTGATTTTGAAAATAATGGTATTGAAACTATTACAGCATTTAGTTTTTTTAATCCACAGGTTATAACCAATTCGTTTTTATATTCAATTCAATATTATTTAACCGAAGCTGCTGCAATTGCAGGAACACCACAAATTCCTGCCAACTATCTTTTAACAAATGGTGATACTGTTTGGGTAAAAATCTCTACAGCAAGCAATACAACTTGCTCTAAAATTAAAGATTATGTGATTAGTTTTAGATCTTCTCCAATTGTAACAAACATTACTCCTAAAATTTGTGATGATTTAAGCAATAATATTGAAACTCGAAATATGAATTCTTTCGTTGGATTGATTATATCTAATACAACAAATTATACTTTTCAATATTATTTATCAAATTCAGATGCTTTAAACAATCTCAACCAGCAATCTGCAACTTACAATATGACATTTGTTGCAACGAATTTTGCACCAACAATTTTTGTTAGAGTTACTGATAATGTTACAGGTTGTTTTTCGATTGCCACAATTATTTTTGAACGAAATCCAATTATAGAAGCATTCGATGAACAAATTTTTTCTTGCGATATTTCATCTACCAATCAATTACAAGGCGAATTTAACTTAACTAGTGTTATCAATCGTGTAGGTTCAACAGGAATGATTGTTAATCCATTAAATTATACAATATCGTATTACACCACTTTACCTCTGGCAACAGCTGGAGTTGTAAGTACTGCAATAACAAATCCAACTACATTTGGTGTTTTGGCAAACCAGACTTCTTATGTTTATGTTCGATTTGTAAATAATACAACTGGATGTTTTACCGTTAAAAGGATTGAGCTTCAAATTTATAATCTTCCAAAATTTGTTGATGGCGAAGTTTACGTTTGTGATACTAATTTGGATGGAATATTCACTTATAATTTAACTATTTTAAACAGTGTAGTTGTTTTAGTTCCAGCTTTATTTACATTCAAATATTATCCAACAAACGCTGATGCTATTGCTAGTACTAATGAAATTACTACTAATATTACAAACTATACCTTTACTTTTCCAAGAAGTATTTTTGTAAAAGGTACTAATGCAAATGGATGTGTAAAAATTAGAGAAGTTATTTTTTCAACAAGACCAACAGTGCCTTTGTTGGTAAATGCCGTTTCACTTTTAAAATGTGATGTAAATAATGATGGAATTGAAACTTTTAATCTTACAGATGCTGAGGTTCAATTAAATACAGTAACACCAGCAATTACATATAACTATTTCAGAACTTTAGCAGAAATGCAAGCTAATAATCCTGCTAATTTAATAGTAAATCCATCTTCATATACAAATTCTGGAACGAATCCTTTAACAGTTTATGTTCGATTATCATCTGCTGTTACTAATTGTGACTCTTTTGCTCAGATTAATTTAAATTTATTACCATTACCAGTAGTTGTGATAAGTGGCAACAGTACTATTTGCAGTGACACCAATGCCACAATCACTTTTACAGGCACACCAAACACGGTTGTAACCTACACAAAAAATGGTGTAAACCAAACCATTAGTATTGGACCAAGTGGTATAGCAACACTTACCAATTTGTACACAACACCAACAGCAAGTACTACCACAACAGTTTATAGCTTGGTTAGTAGCGCAACAAGTGTGGTAAGTCCAACACCAAGTTGTAGCCAAGCACAAAGTGGTACAGCAACCATCACAACACTACCATTACCAGTAGTT
>NZ_JAYUPK010000101.1:0-2855 GCF_043760115.1 Flavobacterium sp. | reverse complement strand
ATATTTTTTAACCAACATAAAATTCAATATCTAAAATTTAAAATCATGAAGTTAAAAATTGGTTTGTATTCATTTGTTTTATCAATAGTTTTAGGATGTTCTTCTCCATCTAGAAATTTAAAAACAACTTACGATGTAAGCAAAAAAGAAGGAATGATTGTAGGTACAGTTTGTATAGAAAATAAAACTTATGGTGGTTACACTTTTTTTTATACCGACGATTTACAAGGTGTAAGCGATTATCCAAATTTAAGTGATTCTTTTACTTATAAATATTCTGCTGGAGATTACAATGAAAAAAATAAAACCTATTATTTATTTAGCATTGTAAAACCAAAGGGAAAATATAAATTTGCCAAAATTAAAATTTACGATAATGCAACCAATAAAATAATGAAATTTGAAATTCCGTTGGATATAAAATTTGTTATAGAAGAAGGAAAAACTACTTATTTTGGACAATTAAATGTAAATACGCAAGAAAAAAAATATACTGTTGAAGATGAAAATGAACGAGACAGAAAATGGTTTTTAGAAAAGCAACCTTTAATACAATTTTAATACATATATGAATACAGACAAAATTTTAGAATTAGCATTTTATACTTTGCCAGCAATAATTACTGGTGGAGTTGCTTACAAATTATTTAATTCTTATTTTAAAGATCAGCAAAATACTAGACGTTGGTTGGTTCAAAAAGAAAATCAAAAGCTTTCGTTACCTATTAAATTACAAGCTTATGAACGATTGACTTTGTATTTAGAACGAATTCATCCTTCAAAATTATTGATAAGAGTTGCTCCATTAAATGATGACAAAATTGATTATTCTAATTTATTAATTCAAAATATAGAGCAAGAGTTTGAACATAATTTAGCACAACAAATTTATATTTCTGACGAATCTTGGAGAATGATTTTGACTGCAAAAAATACAATTATTCAAACTATTAGAAAAACTTCGATAAATGAATCCATTTATTCTTCTGATAAATTAAGAGAAGCTATTTTAACTGATTTACTTGAAAGCGAATCGCCAAGTACAGTAGCTTTGAGTTATTTGAAAAGTGAAGTTAGTGGAATTATGTAATTATATAATTTAGGTATACTATTTAGATTAAGCTTTCAAATATAATTTCATTATAAATTATCTACCTAGAAATTCTAAAGCATAAAAAAAGTGTCTTGTTAATTAACAAGACACTTTTTTTTATAGTTTAATTACTTTCTAGTTGTTAGAAGAATTTGAAGTATTAGTTAAATTAGATACCGGAATTATAACATAAACTGTTCTTACAGATAAGCTTGAAGCTGGTAAAACTTGAGTATTAATTAAAGTTCCATCTGGAGTATATGCTCTAAAAGTTAATATTTCATTTTTAGGAACTCCAGCAGATAACGTTCCATTTGCTCCAGTAATACCTAAATCCATTAAAACATCACCAGTACTTCCAGAAGCTCTAGAAATTGTTACTCTAACACCATTTACAGGAGTTGTATCAAAATTTCTTACAACTACATTTAAAGTAGCGATCACATAAGCTGAATCATTATTCCACCAAGAAAAGTGAGATACATTTCCAACATATTTATTACCAACTCTTCTTGCAAAACCTTGCTCTTCCCACAAACCAGAAGTTTCATTAAAATGCCATAATGGAATAGTTGATGCAGCATCATCTAATTGATTAGGAGCGATTGGCAAAGATATGTTTGCAGAGTGACCAGTTGCAATTTGTATTTTTTCATTATTTGAACCTCTCATTTCTACGTTTATCATACCGTAAGTTTCCATTCCAGAAATTGAACCGTCAGTTCTTGTACCAATTAAATTTCCTGGCATTTTTTTGAATACGTTAGGATCATTAGAAGGCAAATCGTTTACTATAACAGAAACACTTCCATTGTAAGCTGAACCATTTTCTGTCATAAAAGCACCATCAAAAATTACTTTTGTAGTGTTTGGTAAAGTAACAGTAGATATTACACCAGTTTGAATAGTTGTATAAACATCCATTGGTAATAACATAATTTCAACTGTATTTAAATCATCATGAGGAAAAACAGTTCTTGAACCATCTAAAAATCCTGATTTTGTAGCAGTCATAAATCCAAAATGCTCCAATACAGAAACATTAGATAATGTAAATTCTCCATTAGCATCAGTAGTTACAGTTTTACCACTCATTTTAATAGTAACATTAGAAATTGGTTGACTGTTAACATCAACAATTTTTCCACTGAAATTACTTGAAATAGCGCTACCAAAAGTAAAAACATCTTCTGGTGTAGCATCTTCTGATTTACTACAATTAGTAAGCATTAAAGATAAAGTTGCAACGAAAAGAATTAAAAGTTTATTTGTTTTCATATAATTAAATTTTATTAATTTGGATTATTCACTTCGCAAATGAACAAACATAGAATTGTTAAAAAAAAAATGTTCGCCACAAAACTTTAAAACTCGATGAACTACATATATTTTATAGAATTATTGAATTTGTAGCTATAATTTTACCAAAAATATTTTTTTTATCAATTAATTAATTTATTCAATTGACTTTGTTCTTCAAGATTTAATTTTGAAATCATTGTGATAAAAATATCTTTATAATTATCCTGCTTAAGAAATTCTCTTATTTTATCACGAGCATATTTTACAAATTGCCATTTATGATGTGTAGTTGCATTTACCAAATTCTTTAAAACATTTTCATCTTTGGGATTTAATGTTAATAAATTTTCCAATGCATTCGTTCGTATAGAACTTTCATATTTTGGAGAAGAGTAATCAACTAGTTCATTATAATAGTTTGTTTTTAAATTATTATCTGCATCTTTAAATGTTTGATAAG
>NZ_JAYUPK010000100.1:0-6370 GCF_043760115.1 Flavobacterium sp. | reverse complement strand
TTGTAGTTTTGAAAATGGTCTTACAAAACGCAAATATTTATTTAAATTTGTTTTACATATTCCAATATACAAATATAAATTATTACTTGTAAATAGTTGTTTTTACTGCGTCATTGCCATACAAACAATACTAATTTTTGAACCTCGAATTTTTAATAATTCTCTAGCGCAAGATTCTAATGTTGCTCCAGTTGTAATTACATCATCAATTAAAAGAAAATGTTTGTTGTGCCATTTTTCATCAGTATTAGTTTTAAAAACACTCGATGTAACATCACTTCTATCAACAATATTTTTTCTAACTTGAGTGTCAGAATATATAATTCGTTCGAGAATACTTTCGTTAAATTCTATTTTTAAACTTGTAGATAATGCTTTTCCAAATGTGGAAACTTGATTGTAACCTCGTTTTTTAAATCGTTTTTTGTGTAACGGAACAGGAATTATAAAATCTACATTTTTAATTTCTGGAATATTTTTTAAATCTTCTGCATACCAAAAACCTATTGCTTCACCAATTTCTTGATGTCCTTTGTATTTTAATTTATGAATTAGTTCTTGTACAATTCCTTTTTTATGAAAATAGAATAAACTTGAAGCAAATTCAACCGGAATTCTACCATAAAATCTGCTAAAAACTTCATTATTTTTAGTGTTGTGATGGTTTGTAAGCGGAATTTCATAACGGCAAGTAGTACAAATTACAATTTCATTTTCTAATAAAAACGAATTACATCCAGCGCAAGCTTTAGGAAAAAATAAATTCAATAGATTTTTAAACATAAATGGCATTTCAATTCGTGAAATTAGTAAGAAATATTCCTAATAATCTATAAAAATATAAAAATCAACGATTGTATAGTCAATTCTATTACTTTTTATATTTTTGCAGTATTATGGCAAAACAAGAAGATAATTTTAAGAACGTAATTTCGCACGCTAAAGAATACGGATTTATTTTTCCGAGTAGCGAAATTTATGATGGTTTAAGTGCGGTTTATGATTATGCACAAAATGGTGTTGAATTAAAGAAAAATATCCGCGAATATTGGTGGAAAGCAATGGTGCAAATGCACGAAAACATTGTTGGGCTTGACGCTGCAATATTAATGCATCCAACAACTTGGAAAGCTTCGGGTCATGTTGATGCTTTTAACGATCCATTAATTGACAATAAAGATTCTAAAAAAAGATACAGAGCCGACGTTTTAATTGAGGATTATGCCGAAAAATTAAATATTAAAGCCAAAAAAGAAATTGAAAAAGCTAAAATTCGTTTTGGTGACGCATTTAACGAACAGGAATTTATAACAACCAACGCTAGAGTTGTAGAATATTTGTCTAAAGAAAGAGAAATTCTAGAAAGAATGGCTAAATCTCTTGGCGATGGCAATCTAGAAGATGTAAAAGCATTAATTGAAGAACTAGAAATTGCTTGTCCCGATTCGGGTTCAAGAAATTGGACCGAAGTACGTCAGTTTAACTTAATGTTTGGTACAAAATTGGGTGCTTCTGCCGATTCTGCGATGGATTTATACTTGCGTCCAGAAACGGCACAAGGAATATTTGTAAACTTTTTAAATGTTCAAAAAAGTGGCAGAATGAAAATTCCGTTTGGAATTGCTCAAACTGGAAAAGCATTTAGAAATGAAATAGTTGCAAGACAATTTATTTTTAGAATGCGCGAATTTGAACAAATGGAAATGCAATTTTTTGTAAAACCAGGCGAAGAAATGAAATGGTATGAATACTGGAAAACAACACGTTTAAACTGGCATTTATCACTTGGATTAGGAAGAGAAAATTATCGTTTTCATGATCATGAAAAATTGGCTCATTATGCTAATGCTGCTGCCGATATTGAATTTAATTTTCCGTTTGGATTTAAAGAATTAGAAGGAATACACTCAAGAACCGATTTCGATTTAAAAGCGCACGAACAATTTTCTGGTAAAAAATTACAATATTTCGATACCGAAGAAAATAAAAATTATGTTCCTTATGTTGTAGAAACTTCAGTTGGATTGGACAGAATGTTTTTGGCAGTTTTTGCAACCTCCTTAAAAGAAGAAACGCTAGAAGATGGATCAACAAGAACGGTTTTGCGTTTGCCAAGTGTTTTAGCACCAACAAAAGCTGCAGTTTTACCTTTGGTAAAAAAAGATGGACTTCCAGAATTGGCTCAAAAAATAATTGAAGATTTAAAATGGGATTTTAATGTTGCTTATGATGAAAAAGATGCTGTTGGAAGACGTTATCGTCGTCAAGATGCACTTGGAACTCCATTTTGCATCACTGTAGATCATCAAACATTAGAAGACAATACAGTTACAATTCGCCACAGAGATTCTATGAAACAAGATAGAGTTGCCATTGCCGATTTGCGAAGTATTATAAATAACGAAGTTTCTATGCGTAATTGGTTAATGAGAACGGTTTAAAATAATAAAAACTTTTTTATATAAAAAATTCCACTAAGATTGTAGTGGAATTTTTTTTGTTCTTTAGTTAAGGTTAAAATCTGTATCCTACAGTAATTCCAATTTTTCCAGTTATTCTATTATAATCAGAGTTAGGAATATTTGAGCTTATAGATAGATTTCTACCAATACCTGCATTTAATTCAAATAAAATATTACTTTTTGTGTACCACTTTCCACCCAAACCAATTCCTAATGCAAATGCGTTTATATTTTCTTCTTTGGTTGTAAAAAACCCAGATCCTGTATTTGGATCATAAAAATAGGTGGAATTATCAACATTTACTTTTTGATATAATGAAAATCCTTCAACAAAAAATCCAGATACTGGTTTTTTACCAAAATACAATCTGTAATATGGTGATATTGCAAATGCGGTATTAATGTCACTATCATTAGAATCTAAAATAAAAGCAACTGAAACTCCAAATGCCGATTCTTCATTAATAGACCTTTCATAAGTGCCTTCAAAAACTCCTAAGATTCCATATAAAGCATTAATTTTAATTTCATTTTTTTTAAAATCTAGAATTTCTTTAGCAGCTTTTTCTTGAGAAAACAATGTTTGAATACTTAAAATACTCAATAAAATAATAATTTTTTTCATATTGATTGATTTAATTAAAAATCAAATATAAATTTTAAATTTAATTATGTACTAATTTTAACACAAATAATTATAATAATTTTAATCTTCACGAGGTAAGTTAATTTCAGATAACATAAACTCTTTAACTTTTAACCAAGTTTTTAGGTTTAAAGAATAGTAAATGTTGTTTCCTTTTATCTTTCCAGTTATAAGTTTTACTCCTTTAAGCTCAGAAAGGTGTTTGGAAACAGTAGATTGTGCCAATGGTAAAACTACTTGAATTTCTCCGCAATTAGATGTTGGGTTGTCCATTAAAAACTGAATTATTTTTAACCTTGCCGGATTTCCCAATGCTTTTAAAACATCAGCCATTTCATTGATTTTAAAGGCAAAACCCATTTTTTTTGTAATTCCCATATTGCTATTTATAGTTTTTTAAAAGCTAACAAAATTTATATTTAATTTGATGCATTTGAATTATAAATCATTCTTTATTTTGTAACTATTTAAATTTTATAATTAATTATGCAAATTTACTCCAAATTTAGAAAATAATATTGAATTTCAAATTGCTTATTAATTTAGCAAAATTTAATAAATATAATTCGTCTTTATTTTAGTTAAGTATTCCAAATATTGGTTTAAACTGAATATTTTATATTTGTACATCGATATATATAGTTTAAGATTGTGACTCATCAGTTTTTTGATAATTATTCTTTATTTACTTTTTCTAATTTTAAATCCAAAAAATCTCTTATTTGGATGCAAACTACATTAATTTTCAGATTTTCATACAAATTTTTAAATATCTAAAATATCTAATTTCTAAATTTTTAATTTTTTATAAATTTATACTAATTAATTGATATATATTATTTTATAAAGTTATATTTAATCTTTAAATAGCTATTTGGCAATGTGTTTTTTAAGCAGAATTAAAATTTCTTAAAAATATTTATTTGTAAGAAAAAATTACAATAAATTTGCTTTTTATCGAGTATATTTTCCGTTAAACTATGTTTCCTTTATTGTTAAGGCATTGTTAATACAAAATTTTAAAACGCTTTGTAAAAACTACTATTTTAGTACAGTGAAAAAAGCTTAATTTATTAAGTTTTTTAACAAATAGTCCCAAGCTATTATAACTTAACCAAAACAAACCTTAACTAAGTTTAAAAACTAATGCTTTACCCCAAAGAAGTAAAGCAATTTGAAGAATTTTAGATTTGTAATTATTGATGATGACCAAAGTAATGGTTTGAAAACACGTGCTATTGCCGAAAGTTTTCAAAACCTGCATTACTTAGCATCGGCGATGACTTATGATGACGGAATTGATTGCGTTTTAGAAAACAATCCAGATTTAATTTTCTTAGAAATAGATCCAACAGACAAAGAATCTAATTTGTCTTTTGGTTTTATAAATGAATTACATCGCTATTTATCAGTTGTTCCTAAGATAATTATTACTACCAAAAATGATTCACTTTGTTTAAATGCATTTAAATATGGAGTTTTTGACTATTTTATAAATCCTATTGAAATAAAAGAATTAAGAAAATCTATTTTTAGATTAGAAAAAGAAATAAGTTCTAATTTGGTCGTTGCGCCATTAATTACTTCTCATAATATTGTTTCTACCACTTCAATTCCGCAGCAAGTTTCAAATCTTGTTTATAATGATGATAAATCAAATAAGGAATTTAAAATAGATGCTTTATTTACAGAAAACACAGTAGAAGCGATTGACACAACAATTGAAGAACCAATTATAGAAACTAATGATCTAGTAAGCGAAGAAGAAACTAATATAGAAGACCAAATAGAAGCTGTAGAAATCGAAAAAATAGAGCAAAACACTTCTATAGACGACAGTAAAGACGTAACTTTTTTACATACAGAAAACACAACCGAAAAACCATTGATAATTTGTGTAAAATCGTATGGAGATTACCGTTATATTGAAGCAAAAGACATTTGTTATTTGCAAGCAGATAATAATTCGACCGATATACATTTAAACTCAGGTGAAATGATTACGGCTTTTAAAACCTTGAAACATTTTGAAGGTGTAATGACTTATCCATTTGTTAGAATTCACAACAGTTATATTGTAAATATTGATTTTATTTCAAGAATTCATACTGGTAACACGGTTTGCCATATAAAAAACACCACAACTAAACTTCCGTTTTCTAAATCTTATAAAGAAAATATTGATGCTGTAATTACTACAATTGCATCAGGAAATTACTTAGAGATATAATTAAGATTTTATTTTTCAATAATTTATTATAGTTTCACACAAATATTATATTATGAATTTAAAAATTTTAATGATTGACGATCATCCACCAATTATTGAAGGTTACAAAGCAATTTTATCCTATAATGAAATGGGTTATAAAATTATAACCACTGCTGCGCATAACTGTAAAGAAGCTTATGATATAATTACATCTACATCAGATCAAAATGTATTTGATATGGTTTTTATAGACATTACATTACCATTATATCCAGAAAAAAATCTAAATTCTTGTCAAGATTTAATTTTTTTTATTCAGAAACAGTTACCAAATACTAAAATTATAGTGTTAACATCGCATACAGAATCGTTTTTACTGTATTCTATAATAAAAGAAAACAAACCCAACGGATTATTAATTAAAAACGATATTTCTGCCCAAGAATTTTTAGTTGCCTTTTCAACAATAATGAACGGAACAACGTATTACAGTAAAACAGTACTTGATTTAAAACTTGAAAGCGCAAATAAAACCAACTATTTAGACAATTATAACAGACAAATAATTACTTTATTATCGCAAGGAATTAAAACTAAAAATCTTGGTGAACATCTTTTTTTGTCTAATAGTACAATAGAAAAAAGAAAAGTTGTAATAAAAGTTTTTTTAGGAATAGAAAAAGGTAATGATGAAGATATACTTCGCGAAGCTAGAAACAAAGGACTTATTTAACCTATTTCAGGTTAGCTTTTCATAAAAAAATAAAACAAAAACATCATTTTATGAAAATGTGTGGAAAAACCGTAATTTTTATTAAAAATAACTACTTAGTTTTACCAAATCATAATAAAGAAAAAAAATGGGTTAAAACAGTAAGATTGGTAAAAAATGGGCTTACCACCCAAAAGTGGCACAGTATAAAAATGCTTTTCTAATTTTTATAACTTATATTACAGAAAGCTTTTATTTATTTTAGAGGTTTGTTATTAAATAAAAGCACGACTAAACCAACCAAAAAAAAGCAGCCCTAACTTTTATATGTTTTCGAC
>NZ_JAYUPK010000099.1:0-6411 GCF_043760115.1 Flavobacterium sp. | reverse complement strand
TTAAAATTAATAATATCCGATAATTAATACAGTACACTATATAAATTATCGGATATTTTGTATTAAGTTTAATAATATTATTAGATAATTTAAATCTTTATATAATATTAAAAAAAATAAACAATTTATTATTGAATATACTAATTTAGCTTGAATTTAAAGATAAGAGAAAAAATCTTAATTTTAAAACTTGACACGAAAAGTAATATTTACGATTCTGCATTTAATGAAACACGCTTATTGTTTTAAGCTATTTGTTTAAATTTTAAAAATTTTATAGGTTTTCTCTAAACCATCGACTTGAATTTTTAACAAATATACAGCTGTATTCAAGTTGCTAATGTCAATTTTAGAGAAATTATCGCTGGTTTCTAGTACAGTTTTGCCTAACAAATCTGTAATTCTAATTTTTGTAATCGCAACTTTGGTATCAATATTCAAAAAACCATTAGTTGGATTTGGATAAATAATTAAAGCGCTAAAAATTTCGTTTTGGGTAGTGGATAAATTTGTGTCGTAAAATTTGGCTTTGATACTTGTAGAAGTACTGTAAGTTATATATGGAATATTATTAGAACCAATTGTTAATGCCAATCCGTTATCAATTGCCTCAAATGATGTTGGTGTTGTAATTAAATCCCAAGTTGTGCCATTGAGTTTTTTCACGTTAATTATATCTCCATTTTGTTGGTCTTTGTAAGCAACAATCGGAATATTATTTGGTCCAATGGCTAATCTTGGCTTTTCAATATTGATACTTGCAACGGTTGCACCAACATTTGTCCAACTTGTACCAATAAATTTTTTTACATTTAAATCTGGATTAATACCTGACAAATAAGCTATTGTTGGATTATTGGCAGTGTCAAATGCCAAACTTGGTCTAGATGCTGGTAGACTAGATACTAAAGCACCAGTTCCAATATCTGTCCAACTTGTACCAATAAATTTTTTAGCATATAAGTAAACATCCATACCTACGACACCATCATAAGTTACAACAGGATTATTATTATTGTCAATATCAAAATCGTAATAAAAAGGTGAGTTTGTAGTAACAACACCTAAACTGTTCCAGTTTGTACCATCGAATTTTTTAACCACAACATTTTCACTACTACCGTAACGATTGTAAGATACATAAGGAACATTATTATTATCGATTCGCAAAATTATGTCGCCAACCGTTCCTGTTGCAAAACCTAAATTACCGACAAGAACCCAGCCAGTTCCATCAAATCGTTTTACGTAACTAGTAGTAGTACTTGTAGCAGAATCAAAATCAGAATACGCAACATAAGGAACATTTTGATTGTCTAATGCCATTGATGTTGTATGACCAATTTGATTATTGTTAATAGCAACACCATTATAAACCCAAGCATTGCCACTTAATCTTTTTACTGACGGTTGCGAGAAATTGGCGGTTTCTGCATGACAAACATAAGGCACATTGTTACTTGATATTGCTATTGATAATTGTGAAATTATATCTAGTGGCTCTGGCGATACAATGCCGTTAGTTCCAAGATTCTGCCAAGTTTGTGCATTGGTACTACTAATTATTAATAAAGCTGTCGTGAGTAATAATTTTTTCATGATAAATAGATTTTAATTAATTTTCTGTAAAATTATAACTTGTCTATAAAGCCAACAATACTGTAATTGGGTAGATGTTAATTTATTTATTTTTTTTAAAAATTAATTGTTGGAAACATTTAGATGTCAATAACTTCAATTTTTTTATTAAAATTTAATATGTTTGATTTTAGAAACTCAATGATATTTAAAATTTTATTAAAATATCTTTCAAGTTTTATATTTTAAAAAAATACTAATTTGGTATTCTTATTTATATTGTAATGTTAACGGAAATCCAAATCTACCGCCTGTTCCTGGAAAATCTATTCCAACAAATAAATCTTGACTATGTTTTATGTCAGTAATTTTATATTTAGTACCAGAAATTATTATTATTTCTTTATCTGTTGCATTTATGTGTAAATAACCGTGACTATTGTTATCGATTGCCACACCATCCATTTCATAAAAATTTAAAATGTGATATTTCCCCATCTCTAATTCAATAGCAGGTTTTGTCGAACCATATTTTGCAATTGTGAATTTTTCAAATAAATTTGCGATTTTGTAATCGCTATTAATTGGATAATTCATTACATTATTTATTAGATAGTCACCAATTTCAACACCATCTTCTAATTGTTTAATTCGCCATTCACAACCATCAAAATCATTATCCAATCCCGGAACTATCACATCAGTAATTAGTATTTTTTCAATTTCTTTAGGAACTTTTTGAATATTTACTGTTGATAAATCAGTATTTTCACCAGGAATAAATTCAATTTCTTCCGATTTACCATAATAGGCAAAAGCTTCAGGTTCTCCTATTCTTTTATTCTCGTAAAAAGCATAAACTCTATAATTGCCATTTTGTAAATTGATAATTGTTTTGAATTTATTCTTTGTATTTGGACGTATCCTAATTTTTTTAAAAATTTTATACTTTCCGAAAGTACCATCGCTCAAGATTTTTTTAATCTCAACAACTAAAGTAAGTATTATAATTGCTTTAATTGAATCTTCTTGAACAATGTAATCGCCTGTAATAATAGTTGGAATCTCTAATGCCATAATTTCTTAATTTTTAATTGTTACTTATTTTCTAATTTTTCTAATCGTTTTACTATTTCTTTATTTGAAACTTCGAGTTGTTTTTTTAAATATTCAATTTCAGTTTTTTGTGCTTTATTTTCTTTGGATAATTCTTGAATTGCAGATATTCCAAGAGTAAATATTCTATCATAATCAACAACATTAAAATCGCTAACTTCTTTGCCAAATACAAAAACTGAATTGGCTGATTGTTTAAAATCACTTACTTCAAATGTGTTTTCTGTAACTCTGATTACGGTATAAGATTCTTCTTTATCAGCAATTAATCGTACTTTATCTCCTACTTTAAGATCGTGGTTATTATCTAAAGTAATTTTTAAGGTTGTTCCGTTTAAGATAGCTGATTTTGCAACTTGATATATGTTCGGAATAAACTCTTTGGTTTGGCTAACTGCTTCTGGAAAAACTTCTTGAACTTCTTGAGCAATAAATCCTTTTTTAGCATCGTTTCCTTTATTGGCAATATCAATATATTTATAATCAGTTACTTTTAATTTATTTAGGATGTTTAAATCGTTTTTAGGATTACTAAGTCCTAAAATATTTTTTATTCTTTTATCAGAAAAAGCGTTAAATTCTGAAGCCATTATACGATCACTAGCATAAATGGAATATGCTGTAACTCCTGATGCAGTACCTGTTGCAATAGAACCATTACATCCGCCAGAACGTGCGTAAAATGCAAAACAAGATTGTGGTTGGTTATTTACATTACCAAAAACTTCTAGTTTGGCTTTTGTTGGTGTTATGCCAATTCCAACATTAGTCGAATTATCAACAATAGTACCATCAACTATTCCTGTACCATTCCATCTTCCAACTCGATCTGTTGTTATAAGTAAAATTTTTGGATCAATTTCTGTAACGGATAAAGATGTTGGAGCAACCCAAGTTGAATTTCCCGCACCATCACTTCGTAAGACAAAATTGGCAGTTGCTCCTGTTGTCATTTGAAAATTAGTGGTTTTAGTTTTACCAGCAACTTCTAGTTTATCAGCAGGATTAGTTATACCAATTCCTACATTGCCATTTGCAATACTCATTGCTCTTACAGCTCCAAATTTATTAGATGCACCGGTACCATTGTTGTAAAAATCCAATCGTCCAGTAAAACCACCATTGTCACCACTTTCTATATATGCTGGACGCCATTCATTCGCCAATCCTTTATCACTAAGTAATGATAAGCGACTAGCACCAAAAGACGAAGTTGAACTTATCCTTAAATCGGCAGTTCCAGTTGAAGTAATTTCAAGTTTAGATGATGGGTTTGTTGTACCGATACCAATATTTGTACCTGTATCAGTTATTACTCCGTCAACCAATGTTGTACCATCCCATTTTGGAATAAGATTAGTTGTTGCAGAAGCAACTTGTGGATCGTTTTCGGTAATTGCTAATGTTGTTGGATTAACCCAAGAGGCATTTCCAGAGTTATCGGTCTGAATAATTTGATTAGCAGTTCCTCTTGAAGTTGGCATAATATAATAGTTGCCAGTTAAAGAACCTATGGCTACGTTACCTAAAAAATAGCCTGCAAATGAATTAGTTTTAAAAACTTCAGAATATATACCATAGTGCGTTCCGCCAGCCAACGGGTCAATAACATTGTAAGAGCCATATTTGTTTCCTGCACCAGTTCCTTCAAGTGTATTGTAACTTCCATAATGAATACCAGTTCCAGTTCCAGAAAGCGTAGCGTATGTACCGTAGTGTTTACCTGTTCCAGAGCCTTGCAATCCGTTTAACGAACCATAATGAATGCCATTGCCAGAATTAAAATTAACTGAAAAATTATTATATTGCGGTCCTATACCAGTACCTGAAATAGTGTTGTAATTATTATAATGAATTCCTGATCCACTTCCAGTCAATTCACTAAAAGTACCATAATGAGTATTATTTCCACTGTTTGAATTGATACTATAATTTGCATATTGTGATCCGGTGCCATTACCCAATATTGTAGAAAAGTTTGCATAATGATTTCCAGAACCTTCGCCATCTAATTGATTAAAATTGGCATAATGATTATTATTTGCGGTATTTGATATTGTAGTTCTGTTTCCAAATTGTTCACCAGTTCCATTTCCTGCTAAATCTGATGAATTAGCATAATGTTTACCTGAACCAGAACCATACAAGTAAATTTGATTTCCAAAATGTTGTGCATTACCCGAATTAGATATACTGCTAAAGTTAGCTGTTTGTTCACCAGTTCCACTTCCTGATAAATTTGATAAATTGGCATAATGTGTACCAGTACCTGGCCCATCTAATAAATTATAATTTCCATAATGAATTGCATTTCCCGAGTTTGCAATAGTATTTAAATTAGCATATTGATTGCCAGTTCCTGTGCCAGATAGTGAAGAATAGTTTGCATAATGATTTCCTGAACCATTACCAGAAAGTTGAGAAAAATTACCAAAATGTAGACCACTTCCGATACCATTTAAAAAATTGTATATACCATAATGATTGTTTGAACCAGAATTGCTTATTGAGTTATAATTTCCGTATTGTAAACCAGAACCAGAACCTCCTAAATCAGAATAATTTGCATAATGAATTCCATTACCTATACCATCTAATTTGTTGAAATTTGCATAATGATTATTACTTGCAGTATTTGATATGTTTGTTCTGTTTCCAAATTGTTCTCCAGTTCCAGTTCCAGATAAATCAGAAAAATTGGCGTAATGCGTTCCTGAACCAGAACCAGTCAATGAATTACTATTTCCGAAGTGATTTGCATTTCCTGAATTTGAAATGTTATTAATATTTACAACTTGTTCTCCAGTTCCAATTCCTGATAATAAAGATAAATTAGCAGAATGTGGTCCTGAACCTGAACCACTTAAATAAGTAGTATTAGCATTATGTATCCCATTACCAGAATTATAAATACTTGAATAATTAACTATTTGTGTTCCAGTTCCAGTACCTCCTAAATTTGAATAATTGGCATAATGTGTACCAGAACCTAATCCACTTAATAAATTATAATTTGCATAGTGTGTTGCATTGCCAGAGTTTGAAATGCTATTTTCATTAGCTAATTGTTCACCTGCTCCTGATCCTGATAAATTCGAAGAATTGGCTTTATGTAATCCTGAACCCGAACCGTTAAATATGTTTTCATTAACAGTATGTACACCATTACTATTATTTAAAATTGCAGATGAGTTGACAATTTGCGATCCAGTTCCTGTTCCTGTTAAATCTGAATAATTTGCATAATGTATTCCAGAACCTGAACCACTTAAAATGTTTTTATTCCCATAATGAGTTGCATTTCCTGAATTTGAAATTTCAATTGAACTGCCTTTTTGGTCTCCAGATCCATTTCCTGAAATTAATATTTGATTTCCAAATATTTCATTTGATGTTGAGTTTGTTATCGTATTCTTAAATCCAATTTTACTAAATGAATTTGAAGTACTAAAATTTGAAGAAGTATTAATTCCAATATCTTGGTTTGTATTATTTACATCTACTGGATAATCTGCAGTATTTTTTCCAATAGCAATATTTCCTGTATGGTACATATCATCGGTAATAGCAGTTGGTGGCACTGTTGTACTTTCTTTGTACCATTCATTTGTTTGAATTGTATTTGGATTTACCCAAGTACCATTTCCTGCAGCATCACTTTGCAAAACAAAATTAGCTGTTGCGCCAGTAGTCATTTGCAAATTTGTGGTTGAAGTT
>NZ_JAYUPK010000098.1:0-2878 GCF_043760115.1 Flavobacterium sp. | reverse complement strand
AGTTAATCCTGCATTTATGCTTTTATAAAAAATACCATTGCTATTAATAGCATAAGCAATTGTAGAACTGCCTGGTTTAAATTTCACATCCATAATTATTCCCGTTTGTTTCAGGGTAAAAGTTAATCCAGCATCGCTTGATACATATATTCCGCTGTTTGTTGCTATAATAATTGTATTACCATTATCTGACCATAAAACTTTATTACACTCTCCAACAACTGGTTTTACTGTCCAAGTTAAACCACCATCTGAACTTATCCTTAATGGGTTACTACCTAACATTATTTTGTTTACATCTGTTGGATGAAATGCACTTGGACCGATGTTTTCTGAAATACCAGACCAATTGGAACCACCATCGATTGTTTTATAAAGGGTGCCAGCTTCGCTACTTGCCAATCTAATATTGGTTGAAGATGGTGCTACGCTGATATTATAAATGCAGGTACTTTGAGGTACTTGTACATCATTTAGCATAACCTCTTTTGAACCAATTTGCGACCAACTGTTAACTAGAACATTTTTATTGGCGTTTTTAGCGTAGGTATTAGATATGTTTTTTTCTTTATTTTCCGCTTGTCTAAAAAAAGCATCTTTGGTTGGCATTTCAATAAATCCAGTTTCATTTATCCAATTTGTTGGTACTTTTCTTACAAAATTTAGTGCAAATTGCACAATTGGATTTTCTGAAATACTTTCTTTGAGTTCGTTTTCTTGTTCACTATCATTTTCTTTTTTGACTTTTTCTTTTCTCTCTTTTTTTTCAGCTATAACCCAACTATTGATATCAGTTTTTAACTTATTGACGTTAATTTGATCTGGATTATCGTAAAACTGAATTGCCCAAATAGGAGTATTACTTGTTTTATAGGGCAAATTAGAAAAGTTAATATAATCTTTTATACTCATTTTGGTTTCTTGGGAAAAACCCAATTGAAAAAATAAAAGTGCAATAATTAATTTGTATTTCACGATGATTGATTATTTTGTTTGATTATTAATTTATTTTAAAAGTATTATTGAATTTAAACATTCTGGCTATTTAATAAGGCTCTGCAATCTTAATTTTTGTTATGAGGACACATTTCTCTTCTTTTTGATTGTAAAAAATATTAAATAGTAATTGCCTGATTTATAATAAATCATCTATTATATAATACTACGTATGTAATTTTAAAAAATTTAATAATGATTTTTGGTAAAAGTTCAACATACTTTATTTTGAACAAAGATTATGATTGTATTTTACCAATTATTTTTTGTAAATTATATCAAAAATAGAAACTAAAAAATGAAAATAATTTTATTGGTTTCTGAAAAAATAAAAATATTTATTTTACAACAATTTTTTTAGTTGTGGTTATAAAATCATTTGTAACTTTCACAAAATAAATACCAGTGGTTGCATTAAAATTTACATCTTCTATTGAATTCTTAATTTCTTTTTTGAAAATCAATTGACCGTTAACAGAGTAAATTTCAAGTTTGGCATCACTATTTAAAACTGAACCTAGATTAATTGTGAAATTTCCATTGTTAGGATTTGGATATATTGCAAATTTATTTTCTAAAAAATTAGTTGTATTTAACGAAGTTGGATTTACTTTTATTGTATAATCTTCAACTTCTCCATAACCTATTGTTCCGCAAGGCAGTGGGTTGCTTGATCCATATTGTATTCTTGTTCGTAACCTATTATTGCCGATATGTGCATTTGCTGGAATTGTTATTGTGCCAGTACCAGTGCCTGTTGAACCAACTGTTCCTGTATATGTTATTGCTATCTTTTCATTTATATCATTAAAATCGCCATCATAATTCCAATCTACCCAGCAATCCATTGTGTCTGTGCTAAAATGTTTTCCATTAATGATTGTAATTGGGTAGCTTTGACCTATTGAAACATTTGTAGAAATTGCTGAAAAATTTGAGTAACTTGGACCTTGTGTGCTTGTGTTATTTATTGTGTTAATAATAACTTGTTTTATATATTCATCTGATGTATTTGTGCCTTCGCCATCACAATATATTGGCACAAAACCAATTGTAATTGGAAAAACTTGATAAGAACTATACTGATTTAATTCTCCACCTGTTACCGTGTAATTTAAAGTTGCTACCGTTCCAATTGGTGTTGTCGCACTGGCTGTTATATTATAAATAAATGTTTTATTTTGGTTTATATCCAAAATTACTGGAACTGTATTTACAGGATTTAATGTCAAATAATTACTTATTGAATTTATTGAACCAATAACATTTGAAACTAGTGCGTGACCATTATTTGAAGATTGAATACTAACAGTTGCTGTTTCTCCTGGATCAAGAATTCCATTGTTATTTCCAGCTGAATCGTTAATAGTTATTGTTGTTGGAATTGTAAATTTTGGTGCATTCAAAACTATATTTATAATAGCACTCCAAGTATGTTCTGCATTATCGGTAAAAACTAAATCAAATTTTACTGTTTGACCATCAACTACATTGTTTGGTATTGAAAATGTAAATGCGTTATTTATTAAAATACTTTGTGCAGCATTAATTGTGTTATAATTTTCAGTATAATCTGTAATATTTACAAGGTTACTATTTGTTGATATGGTTGCATTAACAGCGTTTGCATTGTACCCTGAACCACTTGCAGCAACATTTTCTAATCTAACATTTAAAGAAACGGTTTTCCCATAATTAGTTGCTACAGATGTTGTGTAAGAATTTAAGACAACGAAAGGTTGATTTGCTGGCGCAATATTTATTGTGCTGACATATTGAACTTTGTTTTGAGCAGTGACAACTAAAGCGGCTTTTGCTGGTGCAAATGGAATCGCGATTTTGAATTTTAATGCTAATTCAGTTGTGGTAGGTACCGCCGATT
>NZ_JAYUPK010000097.1:0-18651 GCF_043760115.1 Flavobacterium sp. | reverse complement strand
CATTATTAATAAATCAATGGGCAAACGTTGTTAGATGGGAAATGAGAACTAGATTATTTTTGCGTACAGCAGAATTTCTTTGGCAAGAAGGACATACGGCTCATGCAACTAAACAAGAAGCAATTGAAGAGTCTGAAAAAATGATGCATGTATATGCAGATTTCGCTGAGAATTTTATGGCAATGCCAGTAGTTAAAGGATTAAAAACAGAAACAGAACGATTTGCAGGAGCAGATGAAACCTATTGTATTGAGGCATTAATGCAAGATGGTAAAGCATTACAAGCAGGAACATCACACTTTTTAGGTCAAAATTTTGCTAAAGCATTTGATGTTAAATTTGCTACTGCAGAAGGTAAACAAGAATATGTTTGGGGAACTTCTTGGGGTGTTTCTACAAGATTAATGGGAGCATTAGTAATGACACATTCAGATGATAATGGTTTGGTTTTACCTCCAAATTTAGCACCAATTCAAGTAGTAATTGTGCCAATTTTTAAAACAGAAGAGGAATTAGAAAAAATCTCTTTAGTTGTAAATGAAATAGTTTTACAATTAAAAAAAATGAATATTTCTGTAAAGTTTGATAATAGAACTACTCAAAAACCAGGTTTTAAATTTGCCGAATGGGAATTAAAAGGTGTTCCAGTACGATTAGCAATTGGACCAAAAGATTTAGAAAATGGAACATTTGAAGTTGCTAGAAGAGATTTACTAACTAAAGATATAGTTTCAAAAGATAGTATAATTATTTATGTAACTGATTTATTAGAAAAAATTCAAACTGATTTATTTAATAAAGCATTAAATTATAGAAAAAATCATATTACAGAAGTAAATTCTTTTGAAGAGTTTAAGGATATTTTAGAAAATAAAGGTGGATTTATCTCTGCACATTGGGATGGAACAGCAGCAACTGAAGAAAAAATTAAAGATTTAACCAAGGCAACAATCAGATGTATACCATTAAATAGAGTAGAAGAGAAAGGAAAATGTATTTTTTCTGGAGCTGAATCTACTGGAAGAGTGTTGTTTGCGAAGGCATATTAAAAAAAATAAAAAAAAAGTACATTCAACACTTGCGTGAATAAAAAATAGTTGTATTTTTGCATCCGCATTCAGGAAGTTTGGCCCGTTCGTCTATCGGTTAGGACGCATGGTTTTCATCCATGTAAGAGGGGTTCGATTCCCCTACGGGCTACAAATTATTTTATTTAAAAAAGAAAAAATACAAGAAAATGGCAAATCATAAGTCAGCTTTAAAAAGAATTAGAAGTAACGAAAAAAGAAGAGTTTTAAACAGATATCAACATAAAACTACTCGTAATGCAATTAAAGCGTTAAGAATAGCAACTGATAAAAATGATGCTGCTTCTAAATTATCTTCTGTAATTTCAATGATAGACAAATTAGCTAAGAAGAATATTATTCATGATAATAAAGCTTCTAATTTAAAATCTAAATTAACTAAGCATGTTACAAATATGTAATATTGTTTTAATATAATTTTAATTAAGCTTTCAATTTTTGAAAGCTTTTTTTTATGCTTTATTTTAAACAATAAAGCATTTCTTGAGTAATAGGTTTTGATAAAAAATGGGTAACGATTGGAAATTGTTTTGACTTTTCTACGTCTTTAGGATCTATTGTTGAAGATAATACTATAATTCTGACAGATGAAAAATAGTTACTATATTGTGGTTTAGAAAATATATTTAAGAATTCCCAACCGCTCATTATTGGCATGTTTAAATCTAGAAAAACCAATTCAGGCAATCCAACATTCTCCTTATTTAGAATTTTAGCTATTAAATTGTCAAAATACTGTAGTGCTTTTTCTCCATTATTAGCTAGATCAATTTCTTTTGAAAATTGAGACTTCATAATAACTTTTTTGCATAGCATTAGAGTTATTGGATCGTCGTCTACACATAAAATTTTATTAAACATAACTAATTATGTTAAGAATGTCATTTTAAATGTTGTTCCTACGCCAACTTTACTGTCTACTTCAATTTTTCCATTCATTGATTCTACTTGAGATTTTACTAGATATAATCCTAAACCCTTACTATCTGGATAATCATGAAATCTTTGATATAGTCCAAAAATTTTGTCTTTATTCCTATCTAAATCAATTCCTATTCCGTTATCTTTAAATTGAATCTGAACTTTATCTTCAATAATTTTAGACGAAATTGTAATTTTTAATATTCTTGATTCATCATTATATTTTAACGAATTGGTCATTAAATTTAATAATATACTTTCTAAATATGATTTGTTGATTGTTAAAAATGGAGCACTTTCAAAATCCATTTTTATGATAGGTTTTTTTAAACTTATTAAAACGCTTAATTGATTAAAAACATTTTCAAATACAACTTGAGTTAAAATCTGCTCTTTCAGAATTGATGGACTGTCTTTAATAATTATAACTTTTACTAAATCATTTATGGTGTCATTTAATAAATTAGTAGATTTAGAAAATCCATTTAAAATTTCTTTTAACTCAATGTCTTCGATATGTAAATCTTCAATTAGATTTAATAATCCAGTTAAATTAGAAAGTGGTGCTCTCAAATTATGCGAGGTAATATAAGAGAATTGTTTTAAATCTTTGTTGTTTTGAGTTAATTCGCTTATTAGTTGTTCTCTTTCTGATTCGCGATGCTTTTCTACAGAAATATCTCTTTGTATAGATATCCAATGTGAGTGCTGATTATCTGCATTAGTTATAGGAATCATTGAAAAATTAACCCAATATTGTTCATTGTTTTTTCTTAAATTTAATGATTCAAAAGTAAATTCTTCTTTTTTCTTTAGTGAGTTGGCAATTTTTGTTATGTTATCTTGCACACTAGATTTAGACATAAATGTTGCAGGCGATTTACCAATAACTTCATCAGTTTTATAACCAGTCATTTTAGAAAATGCAGGATTTACATAAACAATTTTTGGAATTCCTTTTTCAGCATCTCCAGCTTCTGTAATTATTACAGTATCTTTAGTTTGGGTAATAACAGTTTCTAATAATTTTAATCGTTGCTCTTCAACTTTTTGTTTTGTAACATCTTGAATTGCTCCAATCATTCTTACTATAGTGTCAGTTTCATCTTTTACTAAAAAACCTCTATCAAAAACATATTTATAAGTTCCATCGGCACATCTAAAACGGTATTCGTCTTGCCATTTTTCTGATTTTTCTGCGATAAAAGAGTATAATTTTACAGACATTTTTAAACTGTCTTCTGGGTGAATTTTATCAAACCACCACTGTAAATTATTACCTACATCTTTTCTTTGATATCCAAAAACTCCTTCAATTCCTCTGTTCCAAATAAATCCACCAGTTTTAATATCCCAATCCCATATGGTATCACTCGTGGCTTTGGAAACCATTTCGTAACGTTCATTAGATTCTACAAGGTCTTTATACTTTTCTTCTAAATTTTTTATTTTATTTTTATGTTTTTGCTTTATATTGTTGATAATCATGTATATAATCAATAAAACAATACTAGTAAGAATAAAGTCAATTGCTAAATATGTATTTAAATGGTTGTAAAATTGTAAGTATTTAGGTAAAACGATTTGTCCAATTAAAAGAATAATTAGAGTTGATAGAAAAATAATTATGTAAGAAGTTGTATTCGTTTTTTTCATTACTCCAAAAATAAAAAAATTAATTTTTAAAATTGATTAAATTATAAAATAAAAAAAAAATTAACGTTTGAGTTATTAAAATGTAAAGTAAATATTGGTATCGTTTTTTTAATCAAAATAAAGTGTACCTTTGCACCCATTAAAAATAACAGATGGAATCTATTAGAAATATTGCAATTATTGCCCATGTCGATCACGGTAAAACAACTTTGGTTGATAAAATTATGTATCATTGTCAACTTTTTCGCGACAACGAAAATACAGGAGATTTAATTCTTGATAATAATGACTTGGAACGTGAAAGAGGAATTACAATTACTTCTAAGAACGTTTCAGTTAATTACAAAGGAACTAAAATTAATATTATCGATACTCCAGGTCACGCTGATTTTGGTGGAGAAGTAGAACGTGTATTAAACATGGCTGATGGAGTTTGTCTACTAGTAGATGCATTTGAAGGTCCAATGCCACAAACACGATTTGTTTTACAAAAAGCTATCGATTTAGGTTTAAAACCTTGCGTTGTTATCAATAAAGTAGATAAAGAAAACTGTACTCCAGAAGAAGTTCATGAAAAAGTTTTCGATTTGATGTTCGAATTAGGTGCAGAAGAATGGCAATTGGATTTTCCAACCGTTTATGGTTCTGCTAAAAACAACTGGATGTCAGATCATTGGGAAAACATAACAGATAATGTTGAAGCTTTGTTAGATATGGTTGTAGAACATGTTCCTGCTCCAAAAGTTTCAGAAGGAACTCCACAAATGTTGATTACATCTTTAGATTTCTCAGCTTTTACTGGTCGTATTGCGATTGGTAGATTAGAAAGAGGAGTTCTTAGAGAAGGAATGCCAATTTCTCTTTGCAAAAGAGATGGTGTAATAATGAAATCTAGAATTAAAGAATTACATACTTTTGAAGGTCTAGGTCGTAAGAAAGTACAAGAAGTAATTGCTGGTGATATTTGTGCAATTGTTGGAGTAGAAGGTTTTGAAATTGGAGATACAATTGCCGATTTTGATAATCCAGAAGCATTGCAAACAATTGCAATTGACGAGCCAACGATGAGTATGTTGTTTACAATAAACGATTCTCCTTTCTTTGGAAAAGAAGGAAAATTTGTAACTTCAAGACACATTCGTGATCGTTTAACGAAAGAATTAGAAAAAAACTTAGCAATGAAATTGGGCGAAACCGATTCTGCTGATAAATTTATGGTTTTTGGTCGTGGTGTTTTGCACTTATCTGTTTTAATTGAAACTATGAGACGTGAAGGTTATGAAATGCAAATTGGTCAACCACAAGTTATTATTAAAGAAATTGATGGTAAAAAATGTGAACCAATTGAAGAATTGACAATTGATTTACCAGAATCACTTTCTGGAAGAGCTGTAGAGTTTGTTACTTTACGTAAAGGCGAAATGTTGAGTATGGAAACTAAAGGTGAACGTATGGTAATTAAATTTAATATTCCATCTCGTGGAATTATTGGATTACGTAATCAATTGTTGACTGCTACTGCAGGTGAAGCTATTATGGCACATCGTTTTATAGGGTATGAACCTTTTAAAGGAGAAATTTCTGGACGTAACAAAGGTTCATTAATTTCTATGGAAAAAGGAAAAGCAATTCCATATTCTATTGATAAATTGCAAGATCGTGGTAAGTTTTTTGTTGAACCAAATGCCGAAATCTATGAAGGTCAAGTAATTGGCGAAAACTCTCGTGGTGATGATATGTGTGTAAACGTAACCAAAGAGAAAAAACAATCCAACGTTCGTTCATCTGGAAATGATGAAAAAGCTAGGATTATTCCACCAATTATTTTCTCATTAGAAGAAGCTTTAGAATACATTCAAAAAGACGAATATGTAGAAGTTACACCAAAATCTATTCGTTTGCGAAAAATTTATTTGAACGAAACTGATAGAAAAAGGTTTAAGGTTTAAGCCTCCCTAAATCCCTTCGAAGGAGGGACTTTAAAATAGGAATCCCAAATTCGAAAGAGTTTGGGGTTTTTTTATAAAATTTAATATCTATATTTGTTAAATATATTAAATAAAAAATTATGGGATTAGTTTATGCAGATATAGAATTAGTAAATGCTGGCGATATTGAAATGGCTAGACGTCATGTTATTGGTGAAGAGGAAATTAAAAAAATGACAATCAACATGTTGGTAGATTCTGGTGCATATAATATGTGCATCAACGAATCAATTCAAGAACAATTAGATCTACCATTTGTTGAAAAACGAAAAGGACAATTGGCAAATGGTAGTATAGAAGAATATGATTTTGTTGGACCAGTACAAGTTCGATTTAAAAATAGAAAAACAATATGTTATTGCATGGTTTTGCCAGGAAGCAACGAAGCACTTTTGGGTGCGATACCAATGGAAGATTTAGATGTTGTAATTAATCCAAGAAGACAAGAACTAGAATTGCATCCAGATCATCCTTATTATGCGCAAATGTCATTAAAGGGAATGAGAAGGTAGTTTATACTTTTAATAAATCTCAAATTCTAAAATTTAGAATTTGGAATATTTTTAATAAATTTTACATAATTTGCATAAAAAAAGATATGAATTTATGGTTGTTTTATTTTATTATGTTTCTAGGTTTTTTGCCTATTTATATATTAAAAAAGTATAAGTTAAGTAACTTAAAACCTATTACTCCTTTTATTTGGTTAGTGTTTATTGCTAGTTTAGAAGAAACTGGAACTGTTTTGATTTGGTACATTTGTAAAATTGATTTTCCAACTGGTTATTGGTCTAGAATTTATTCATTAGCAGAATTTTTAATAATTTTTTATTTTTTTATTAGTATTCTAAAACCTAAATATTTACTTTTTTTTAAAATTTCAATTGCTTTATATATTACGTTATATGTTTATTTATTGTTTATTTGGAACATCGATGAATGCAATAAAACAGATTCGTATTTGATGATTTTAGAAACTATATTTATTATAGTTTGCTCCTTTTTATGGTGTAAAAATTGTTTTATTACTTTAAAAGAAACTACTTTACTTAAAACACCAAATTTTTATTTTGTTTCTGGTTTTTTATTTTATTTTGTGAGTACGATTTTCTTATTTTTAATTACCGATTATCTAATAAAAAATAAAAATGCAGAATTTTGGGATTACTATAACTTTAATTTATATGCTAATTTTGTTTGGCGATTAATGCTTATTATTGGTGTGTGGAAAGCATTTTCTATTGAAAAAAATGCAACCTAAAAACCAATTAGTAAATTATAAAAATAATTTAAAAGTTAATTTTTTGAAATAGCTGTAAATTAAATTAACAATTTTATATTTGCTTTTTAAACAACATACTAATATATGGATAGTTCGAGGGATATAAAATCGATATTCTGGTTAGGTACATCTATTATGCTGTTTTTGGTTTTTGGTTTAATTTTTTTGGTTGTGATTTACCAAAATTATTTTTCTAAAATGAAACAAAAACAAATAATTTCGACTTTAGAAAAACAAGCTTTAAATCAAAAGTTATTGTTGACCCAAATGAATCCTCATTTTATTTTTAATTCTATTGATAATATTCAAGGTCTAATTTACAACAATCAAAATCCAGAAGCCATAAATTACCTAACGAAGTTTTCTAAATTGACAAGACAAATTTTAGAAAACTCAAACGAAAATTACATTTCATTATCCGAAGAAATAGAAATGATCGAAAATTACTTAGTTATTCAACAACTTCTGTATAACAATAAATTTAGTTTCAAAATCGATGTTGATGATACTATAGATACAGAAATCATACTCCTTCCACCAATGCTAACGCAACCATTTATAGAAAACGCCATTAAACACGGATTAAAAAATAAGTTAGAGATGGGTAAAATCGAAATATGTTTTTATTTGCAAAACAACAAACTGTTTTTTGAAGTTTCAGATAACGGAAATGGGTTTGACATTATCAAAAAAACAAGTAATCACAAGTCTTTAGCAATGACAATAACTAAAGAACGATTGATAAGCTATACAAAAAATGAACATTTTGTAATACAAACTAATGATATATTAGACAGCAATCAAAAAATAGTTGGAGCAAAAATTAAATTTGAAATACCCTATATTTACGAAAACTAATTTATATGTTAAGAGCTGTTGTAATAGATGATATTGAAACTATCAGAAAGAAAAACATTGCAATAATCAAGTCAAATTGTCCTAATATTTCAGTAATTGGTCAAGCCGACAATGTCGAATCGGGTATAAAAATCATTAAACAACTCTCACCAGATATTGTTTTTCTGGATGTCGAAATGCCTGATGGAACAGGTTTTGACTTATTACAAAAAATGAAACCAATAGATTTTAAAGTTATTTTTATAACTGGCTTTGAAGATTTTGCTATTCGTGCTTTTCGTTTTTCTGCCATTGATTATTTGCTAAAACCGCTTGATTCAGCCGAGTTGGTCGAAGCAGTAAAAAAAGCAGAAGAATCGTTGAGCAAAGAAGTTTTTGAAATGAAACTCAACAATTTGTTTACCAATCTTGATCGTCCAAAAAACCATCAAAAACTGATGTTAAAAACCGCCGATAAAATTTATTCGGTTAACATTCAGGACATTGTTAACTGCGAATCTGATAAAAATTACACAACTTTTCATTTCGTAAATGCGCCAAAACTAATTGTTTCTTCCAATCTCAAGGAATACGAAACGTTACTTTCTCCATTCAATTTTTTTAGGTCACACCAATCACATTTAATAAATATGGCATATTTTGATCATTTTATTAAAACTGATGGTGGTAATACAATTGTTTTAAAGAACAAAAGTATTATTCCGTTGGCAATTCGAAATAAAGGAGAATTTTTGATTATGTTAGAAAATCTTTAATTTTTTCACAAAAACGAATTTCTTCAATAATTCAACGAATAACTTTCAAAAGTCAACGAATATTCATTCGCTAAAATTTTCATTTTTCTTTCATTTATTTTTGAATCGTAATAAATTATTATGGTTTAAAACAGTAGCTATTGTTTTAAAATAAAAATAATATGGAGTTCAGAAACCATCTTAAACGAAGCGGATTCGAAAAGCTAAATGAGTAGAAAAAAATAAAAATTTAAAAAAAATGAAAAAACAATTATTTTTTATTGCAATTGCAAGTTTGTTCACCACATTGGCTTCTGCAGCCGATTTGTATGTTAGAGATTTTGGTGCAGGAGGTGCCTATGCAACTATTTCTGCTGCCATTACTGCTGCTGCTGATGGCGACAGAATTATCATTAGACCAAAAGCAGGTGGCATTCCGTATGCAGAAAATTTAGTTATTGATAAAAGCCTATCATTCGCATCTGAAACACTAGGAGCTAAATATTTAGTGCAAGGCACAATTGTGGTAACGCCATTGGCAGGTCGGGTTGTTACGATTAATAATTTGAATCTAACATCATCTTTGACAACATCAAACTTAATTGCAGGAAGGACTACAATTAATATTTTAAATTCAACAACTTCTGCTATATTTTTACAATTTCAAAATATTACAACTAATATTTCGGGCACCGATATTAATGGTAGTTTGTATTTTTCTAACGGTAAAATTACTGGATCAAGAATTAATGATTCTTTAATATGCGAAGGAATTACAGATACAATTTTATCTACTGATGGTGTAGAGATAGTTGGTAACTTTGTAGGTAGATATATTGATATAAGCCAAAGAAATTACACTTTTAAAATTTTAAATAATTTTGTTGGTAGCTTTGCATTCGGTACAATTTCGCTTATTAATATTGTAGCTGCTAAAAATGGTAGTATCAATGAAATCCAAAATAATACTATTCCTTTTTTTGTAGATTCTACTGGTAGTAAAGGTTCCATAACTATAACTTTAACGGCCCCTAATACCGCTACTTTTAGTATACTAAATAATGTTTTAAGTTCACCTACTGCTAATTTTGAAATATATGCAACTGGCGCAACGGTCTATGCTTATTATAATATGTCAGCTAATGCATTTGTTGTAAGTGGAGTAACAGCTGCAAGCTCGAATGTAGGCAGTGCAGTTTTTACTGTTAATAGTACCACAACTTATGCTGTTACAGGTGCCAATGTAAATGCAGGATATCCAGACGATGAGTTCAGAGATTTAGATTTATCATTAAATGATATTGGCAATTATGGTGGTTCTAACAGTTGGGCAAATTATTGGCCAGTAACTCCAGGCAACAAACCACAGATAAACTACTTAAATACTCCAAGAAGAATTTATATAGGTACAACAACACTTAATGCTACTGGTTCTGGATATTCTAAATAATATTAAACTATAAAAAGATGAAAAAATATATTTATAGTTTAATGGCTTTTTTATTGGTTGTGTTGTGCCAAGCACAAGTACCATTAAATCAAGCCGAATATTTTTGGGATGCCGATCCCGGTCAAGGACTTGGCATTGCAGTTGATGCTGTTGACGGAAACTTTAATAATGCTTTTGAGCAATTGTCCAAAACAGGAATTACAGCACCAAGTTTGGGAATGCACACTTTTAATATCCGAATTAAAAATATTTCAGGAGTTTGGGGAGATGTTTTTTCCAATACTATAAAAGTAGATCAAGTACTAACTCCAACACCAATAAGTATCTTGCAAGCTGAATATTTTTGGGATACAGATCCAGGAGAAGGAAGTAGTATTATTGTTTTAGCAACTGACGGAAACTTTAATAGTGCTTTTGAGCGTTTGTCCACAACTGGAATCGCAGCACCAAGTGTTGGTTTGCATACTTTTAATGTTAGAGTGAAAGATGCTACTGGCGTTTGGGGAACAGTTTTTAAAAATGTAATACTGGTTGATCAAGTATTAACACCAACACCCATAAGTATTTCGCAAGCCGAATATTTTTGGGATACAGATCCTGGAGAAGGAAGTGCAACAGTAGTTTTAGCGACTGACGGAAACTTTAATAATGCTTTTGAGCAATTATCAAAAACAGGAATTACTGCACCAAGCGCAGGATTGCATACTTTTAATATTCGTATAAAAGACAATACAGGAGTTTGGGGAACCGTTTTTTCTAATTTAATAAATGTAGATCAAGTACTTACGCCAACACCAATAAGTATCTCACAAGCGGAATATTTTTGGGATACAGATCCAGGAGAAGGAAGTGCTACAGCTCTATTAGCATCTGATGGGAACTTTAATAGAGCTTTTGAACAATTTTTTCAAAATGATATTCCAATTGCTCAACCTGCAGGTTTACATGTTTTTAATGTTCGTGTGAAAGATGTCACAGGAGTTTGGGGTCCAGTTTTTAAAAATGTAATTATTATTGAAACCTCTCTTTGTACAACACCAGTTCCAACTGCGCCAACGCCACAATTTTTCTGTGTTTCTGGAGCAGTATCTGGATTAGTTGCGACAGGAACTAATCTACAATGGTATTTAGATTCAACAGGAGGAGTTACACTATCAAATACAACTGCATTGGTATCAGGAAATTATTATGTTTCACAAACCATTGGTGTTTGCGAAAGTTTAAGAACTCCAGTTTCAGTTACAGTTAACCCAATTGGAGTTCCAACGTTTACTCAAGTAACTCCTATATGTTCAGGAGCAATATTGGCAGCATTGCCAACGACTTCTACAAATGGAATTACAGGAACTTGGATGCCAGCATTAAATAATACTGTAACAACGTTGTATACATTTACACCAACAGTAGGATTATGTGCTTCAACTACTACAATGACGATTACTGTTAACCCAATTGTAGTTCCAACGTTTACTCAAGTAACTCCTATATGTTCAGGAGCAACATTGGCAGCATTGCCAACAACTTCTACAAATGGAATTACAGGAACTTGGTTGCCAGCATTAAATAATACTGTAACAACTTTGTATACATTTACACCTACAGTAGGATTATGTGCTTCAACTACTACAATGACGATTTCTGTTAATATAGAAGTTTCCGCTCCAACTGGCAGCGCTAATCAAACATTTTGTATAGGAGAAACAGTTGGAGATATTATTATAAATGGTACATCTATTATTTGGTATGATGCGGCTAATTTAGGAAATATTGTTCCAAACACTTCACTTTTAGTAACTGGAACAACGTATTATGCATCGCAAACTATTTCATCTTGTTCTAGTAACACTAGACTAGCAGTAACAGTTTTAAATGGAGGTTGTTTAGAAATTGAAAATTTTAATTTATTGTACATAAAGGTTTATCCTAATCCTGTGAAAGATATTCTAACAGTTTCTTTAAATAAATTAATAACCAACATTTCAATTTTTAATGTTTTAGGTCAACAAATAATTACTAAATCTATAAATGATTACGAGTCTAAAATTGATATGTCTAGATTATCATCTGGCACTTATTTTACTAAAATTTATTCTGATAATTTAGTAAAAACTATCAAAGTTATTAAAGAGTAATAGGTTGTTTTTTACTTTCAATAATCCCAAATTGCAAAATTGCAGTTTGGGATTTTTTTGTTTAAAAATAAGTAAACACCACTATTTTTTAATTAAAGTTTTATCTTTACCAAAATAATTAAAATGTAATTATTTTATAAATAGTTTTTATAATAATGAGTAAAATAGTTTTGATTACTGGCGCATCATCTGGAATTGGAAAAGCTGTTGGTGAATATCTTTTTTTAAAAGGTTTTACAGTTTATGGTACAAGTAGAAATCCGAGTATGATTAAAAATTCTGTTTTTCCTTTATTAGAGTTGGATGTTAGAAAGCCCGAGTCAATTGAGAGAACTATAAATTCTATAATTTCAAAATCGGGTAGGATTGATGTTGTAATTAATAATGCTGGAGTTGGTATTACTGGACCAATTGAAGAAATTCCGACTGAGGAAATTAAGAATAATTTTGAAATTAATTTTTTTGGACCATTAGAAGTTATAAAAGCAGTTTTACCACAAATGCGTTTGCAACAAAGTGGCTTAATTATAAACATTACGTCTATTGCTGGATATATGGGTTTGCCTTACAGAGGAATTTATTCTGCGTCTAAAGGTGCATTGGAGTTGTTAACAGAAAGTTTACGAATGGAAGTTAAGCATTTTGGGATTAATATTACCAATGTTGCGCCTGGAGATTTTGCTACCAATATTGCATCAGGTAGATTTCATAGTGAGGTTGAAAATTCTGCCTATGAAATTCCATATAAAAAAACACTTGAAACTATGAATAATCACGTAGATGATGGTGGAAATCCTAATGAAATGGCTGAGGCAATTTATAAAATTATAGAAACCAAAAATCCCAAAATTCATTATAAAGTTGGTGCTTTTATTCAAAAGTTTTCTATTGTTTTAAAACGAATTTTGCCTGACACAGTTTATGAGAAAATGGTTATGAATCATTATAAGCTTTAACAATATCAATTACAAAATTCAATATCAATTACAAAAGTCAATTACAAAATTCAATATCAATTAAAAAAGTAAATATCAAAAGTTAATATCAATTTAAGAATGAAATTATATTTTAAAATTTAAAATTAAAAAATTAATTTAAAATGAATTTTAAATTTTTAAAAATTGATTTTTGCAATTGACTTTTGTAATTGATATTGAAAATGATTTTTGTAATTTTGCATAAAACCGCGTTAAGGATTACTTCACATTATTCTTATTTTTATAGGAGTTCAGTGAACTATGTTTGCAGTGAAAAGCCCGGAAACTTACTGGAACGAAAGTGGAAGTGAGTTGAGGACTTGAAACGGAAAGCCTGACCGCTTTTCGCGGTAACGCCCAAAATAATAAACACAACTTAATTATAAACTATGAAATTTTTTATTGACACAGCCAATTTATCTGACATTAAACAAGCGCAACAACTTGGCGTTCTTGATGGTGTTACAACTAATCCGTCACTTATGGCTAAGGAAGGAATTACAGGAAAAAATAATATTTTAAAGCATTATGTTGACATTTGTAACATTACTGATGGCGAAGTTAGTGCTGAGGTAAATGCTGTTGATTATGACGGAATGATTAAAGAAGGTGAGGAACTTGCTGATCTTCACGAGCAAATTGTCGTAAAATTGCCAATGACTAAAGAAGGTGTTATGGCTTGTAAATACTTTTCGGACAAAGGAATTAAGACTAATGTTACACTAGTATTTTCGGCAGGACAAGCTTTATTGGCTGCTAAAGCTGGAGCAACTTTTGTTTCGCCATTTATTGGAAGACTAGACGATATCAGTACCGATGGATTGAACTTGATTCAAGAAATTAGAGAAATTTATGATAATTATGGTTATGAAACTCAAATTCTTGCTGCGTCTGTGCGTCATACTATGCATATTGTAAATTGTGCAAAAATTGGTGCCGATGTTATGACTGGTCCACTTTCGTCTATTCTTGGATTGTTAAAACATCCGCTTACTGATATTGGTTTGGCGCAGTTTATTGCCGATTTTGAAAAAGGAAATAAGTAAGTGTTCAGTTTTCAGGTTTTAGCGTTCATTTAAAACTCAGATAATAATAAAAGCCGATTTTCAATTGAAAATCGGCTTTTATTATTTTATTGAATGATCAAATATCTTTAGGCAACTTCTTGTTAGAAGTCTTTAAATATGCCTTAACTTTCGGAATGTTACTAAAGTTGGCAAAATCAAAACCAACCTTAAATTATATTATTTGTCCCACTTGCTAGAAACTGCGTTTCGCAGATATTACTTATTTTCCACAGTTTTGTTCGTAAAGTTCTATAATTCTTACAAAACCATTTTTCTTAAAATCATCTTTGTTTACTAAGTTTACTAAGTTTGGACATTCTTCACTAAAATGTTTTTTTAATAATGACAAAAAATAATTCCATTTATATCCAGCTCCAAAATTTTCATATAGGATTAAAGAGTAATCATTTCCTCGATTAATAAAATAATTACCATCTAATATAGAACTGTATTTCGGACCTGTAGTCATAAACCAAGCGGAATAAAGGTTTATTTTACCTTCTTTTATAACTTCAACACACGCCAATTTTTTATGTACTTTAAAAGAATTATCTTTGCTAAATGGCTTAAAATATGCTAAATGAGTTGTTACAAATTTTATTTTTTCACCATTTTCGTTGTTTATAAAGAATGATTTTATTAGTTCTAAAGGAAACTTTTCAGTATTTCCTTTTTCTTCTAGTCTAAATTTAATAGTGTTGTTCTCGGAATCGTCAGGTATTTCTATAAATCCTTCTTTTGTTGTATTATCAGTAAAAGTCATAATTCCAGAGTGAAACTCTGCAAATGAAAGTAATGGAATTAAAATTAATATGTAAATTAGTTTTTTCATTTTTTGATTATTTAGGTTATTTTTTATTTAATTTTTTTGGCAAAATATCTACCAGCTAAAGAATTTGAGTAAATTAGATTTTTAGATAATGTTTTATTCTCATTTTCATTTTCAAATCTATTATTTGAACTTTTTACGATGATTAAGTTTAAAATAATTTTAAAATTTTTTTGAATTGACTTTTTTTCATCTTTCTTTGATAATTGTATTTCAACAGATTTACTTTCTTTGGGAGCAATCGTAATTATAATTGGAATATTTTTATCACAAGGATTTTCAATGATTTTAAAATTAGTATTATTTAAAGAATAGTAATCTGTCCAAGAACAACTCATACTGCAATATCTTAAAGTATCATTTGTATTATTTTTTAAAGTCGCTTTAATTAACCAATTTTCAATATTTTTTAATTTTGATTTTTTTAATTTTTCAATCTCTAATGTATAATTATCTTCTTGAATATAATTTGAAGATTTTATAGTATTAAAATTTAAAATCAGGATTAAAAAAGCTAATGTTAATTTTATCATTTAAATTTTTACTTTATTTCATTAATAAAATTCACGTCAAACATATTTGTAAAACCATTTTTTATAGTTCTATCTGCATTTACAATAATAGTTCTATGAACTTTGGTAATTGCCCATTTTGCTTTTATGTCTTCAAAGTTGGAACATCTGTATTCTTTTATGTTTTGAAAATTATATCTTGATAAAGTTTCTTTAAACAAGTTCTCGTCTTGATCTAAATTGATAGCAATAAACTCGTAATTAGGATATGTTTTTTGAAGTTCTAATACTTTTTTATGCGCAGCAACAAAGTGTGAATTTAATTTTTCTGACCAAAAAAAGAATACTGTATTTTTAGTAACCAAATCTGAACTTAAATATTTATTTCCATTTAAATCAATCAATTCAACAGTTGGTAATTCTTTTCCTATTGTTAATAGTTGTATGGCATTTCCTATTTTCAATATTTCGTTTTTCTTGCTTTTATCGGTAGAATATTTATGATAGGTTTCTAGAAATTCTTTATTATTTACAATATTTTGATCTTCTGATAAATATTGAAAAGCAATATTATTTAAAATTACATTTTTTACTTTTTCGTTTTTAATTAAAGTATCGGCAACATTTAATTTATTAATGTTGGTTTTTAATGCCATATCAACTTCATTATAATGATTATGATATTTTATTGCAGAAACATTATTCAACATATGATTTATATACATAACAAACGGAGAAAAATCAGTTAATTCTTCATTGCTATAATCTATTGCTTTTCTATAATCATAATAAGTTTTTGGCAACTTATCTATAACATCTTCGCCAGTTCTAATTTTGTGAACTACAGGATATATTTCTTTTTTAGTATAATATGGAAATTTGTATAATGCATTGGCGTAAACATCAAATTCGTTACTCCACTTAATTTCTTCTTTTTTCTTATTATAGTATTTTTTATTCTCTAGATTGGTTTTTTCTATGTTTAGATTAAATTTTTCAAATCCATAATCAAAAACTTCAAACATATTGTTTTTATCTTTTTCATTCCTTAGATATAAATCCATCAAGAAATTATTTTTTTCATCGCCACGACCACAAAAGATTATAGATTCGTCAAAATCTTTGGTATCTATATGAACTTTTAAACTGTCGTTTTTATCAAAATAAATATATTGGTATTCTGGTTCGTGTTTAAAAGTGTATAAACCTGGTGACAATGAATCGAATTTTTTAAAAAATGTATTGTCATCATTAAGTTTAATGGTATCAATAACAAGATTGTCTTTGCAAAAAAGTACGTAACGATTAATAGGATTTTCTATTTCTCCACCAAAGTATGCTATGTAATTATCTGATGAAAAGTCTTTGTTACAAGAACTTAGCATTGATAGAGATAGAACAGAATAAAAGAAATATAAAAACTTAGGGGAAATTTTCATTAAATATATATTACAAACAAATGTATTTATATGAAAGTGAATATTTTGTTAAGCATTAGTTAAATAAAAGGTTAAAATTTTACAGTTTTAATGCAAAAGTAGCATAACAAGTTCCAAAACCAATTATAAAAGCAATAACTGAGTATAAAAGAATTTGAAGTGAAAACTTTTTATCCTCAATAAAGATAAGCCGAATTATTCCAAAAAGAAAAGCAAGTACACTTATAAAAGCGACAATCATACCGATAGAAGAAAGAATTTCATTCATTATTTACTATTTCCGTTAAATGATAAAACACAAGTTCCAAATCCAATAAGTAATCCAATTACAATTCCTAAAACTCCACCAAGAATATGTTTCAAACCAATTTCTCCTTTAGTAGCAATTAACTGAACTATACCAACAATAATTGCAATTATTGAAGAAACTAATACTATTCCGAACAAAATGAGAAGTAATTGCATAAAGTTTTAAAATTAAAATTGCCCAATACACGTACTAAAACCTATTATAAAAGCTATTAAAGAAAATATCATAAATTTTAACCCAAGTTTTCTTTTACTTTCGTCAAATAGCATAAAGAATCCAATAATAAAAGTAAAGAAACTTATAAATGCAATAAATGCGCCAAAACCAGTTAAAAAATTATCCATTTTTATATATTTAATTCTTTTCTAATGTTGTCAATTTTATTATCTCTATAAAAAATATTCATAGTTTCAAATGGTATAATTTTCATTTTATCGCTCACAATGTGTACGCACGATTTTTTTACAGCACGAACATCAAAATCATAAGGATCCATAAAATTCATAATCAACACACGAAACAAATTGCTGTAACTTAAATTATCACTTTGAACTCTTGGTAAACAACACATTAATTCTCCAAAAGTTTCTTCGGCACAATCTACAGAAATTCCTGTACTAAAAAGATTTAACATGTGACTTTTTAGTTTTTCATCGTGCTCAAAAACAATAGTATTTTTAGAATTATTTAGTAAATCTTCTGGATTAATTAAATGCGTCATAGGAAAAACTTCTCCATCTATTTTCAATGCATACGCCATACACAATGCATCAGGATTACACGGAACAGGAATTAAATCTTGTGGTGTAAAAATTGGATATTGCTCGTAAATTTTTCTGCGAACTTCGGTCAACGTAATTCTTCCTTCGCCATCATTATAATCTTTATTTCTTCCTGCAACTTGTGTGGGTTGAAAAGTAACACCTCGAACACATTCTTGTTTTATGGCAAATTCTAAAATTTTTCCAATTTCATCATCGTTTACGCCTTTTTGAAGAGTTACAACTAATGTTGTAGAAATATTGTATTTGTTCAAATATTCTAATGCTTTTATACGAGTATTGGTTAAATCTTCGCCACGTAATTTTTCTAAAACTTCGGGTTTAAAACTATCAAATTGCAAATAAATCTCAAAATCTGGCATATAAGTTGCTAGTTTTTCTACAAATTTTTCATCTTTTGCTAGTCGAATTCCGTTGGTGTTTAACATCAAATGTTTAATAGGTTTGCTTTTGGCAATATCAAGAATTTTGAAAAAATCTGGATGCACAGTTGGTTCGCCACCAGAAATTTGTACCACATCTGGTTCGCCTTCATTGGCAACAACAACATCAAACATTTTTTCAATTTCTTCTAATGTTCTATGTCTTCCATAATTTGGACCAGAACTGGCATAACAAGTTGGGCA
>NZ_JAYUPK010000096.1:0-18762 GCF_043760115.1 Flavobacterium sp. | reverse complement strand
CCAAATATTTTTGCTGGCGGACACAATTTTCACGGAAAATATGAGTATGTTCCGGTAGAAAGTATGCAAAAAGCAATTGATGTAATTGTAAAAATTGCAGAATTAACAGCAACAACCGATTTTAGTAAAACTGAAAAAACTAAAAAAAAGAAAAAATAGTTTTTAAATAATTAGCATTTATGCTGATCAATATCCGTAGCGAATGGCTCGGGCATTTTAGCAAACCCTATTCCTGCTGTCCATTTCTACCGATAATCATCGGTATCCTTTCCCATCAGGGCTAAAACTCAATCGTATTGCACTAAAAATAAATTATGTCAGAAAAACATACTTGGGACAAAGTCAATACTTGGCAAGAAGAATTGCAAATTATTGAAACCATTATTGGTAAAACACAATTAGTTAAAACCATAAAATGGGGTGGAAATGTGTATACCATAAACAATAAAAATGTAGTTGGAATTGGAGGTTTTAAAAACTTTTTTACTCTATGGTTTTATAATGGAGTTTTCTTAAAAGACAATTTAAATATTTTGGTAAATGCCAATGAAGGAGTTACAAAAAGCTTACGACAATGGCGTTTTACATCTAAAAACGAAATAAATGAAGTTCAAATTTTAAACTACATCCAAGAAGCAATTGAAAATGAAAATTTAGGAAAAACAATTCCAATACAAAAGAAAGAAAAAATAAAATCTCCTTTTTTTGAAAACATTTTAGCAACTAATTCTGAGTTAAAACTACTATTTAATAAGCTTTCAACTGCCAAACAAAACGATTTTTTAGAATACATTGAAGACGCAAAACAAGAAAAAACTAAAATTACTAGAGCTGAAAAAATCATTCCAATGATACTTCAAAATATAGGTTTAAACGATAAATATAAAAAGTAACTATGACTTACATTATGAATAACAAAATTAAAGTACTTCTTTTTAGTTTAACTCTAATTTATCTTTTAACATGTCAATCTTGTATGACAATGCGAACAAGTACGTCTAAAACTAAAACTTTTTTTGAAAATTCTAAAATATCCTATTTAGATTCTACAATTACAATTGGTTTAAACAAAGTTCATTTTATTGCAACAGGAAATAAAAACAATCCAATAGTATTATTTGTTCATGGTTCGCCAGGAAGTTGGGATAATTTTAAAACCTATTTAAAAGATTCGTTACTTTTAAAAAAATACAGAATGATTGCTGTAGATAGACCAGGTTTTGGTTACAGTGATTTTGGAAAAGCACAAAATTTGTATTCGCAAGCCAAAGTTCTTGAAAAATTTGTAGAAAAATTAAGTAATGGAAAAAACATTTATTTAATTGGTCATTCCTATGGCGGACCAGCAATTGTAAAAATGGCTATTGATAAACCAAATGCCTACAAACAACTAATTATTTTAGCTGGCGCAATAGATCCAAATGCAGAAACTCCAGAAAAATGGCGCAAAATAATTATGTCCAAACCAATAAGGTATATAATTCCTGGAGCATTACGACCAGCAAATGATGAGCTTTGGTGGTTAAAACAAGACTTAATAAACATGCAACCCAATTTAAAAAAAATTACTACCAATGTGTTAGTTATTCATGGTACACTCGATGATTTGGTTCCGTATAGTAATGTTCCGTTTATTGAAAGAGAATTTATAAACGCAAAATCTATGGAAGTTTTATCTATAAAAAATGCCAACCATTTTATTCCTTGGGAACATTTTGAAACCATAAGAAACAAACTTTTAAATTTAAAGGAATAATTTAAACTACTCAGAAAAAATATTGTTTTCTAAAAGTGCCAATGCTGCAAGAAGTATGAACGATTCATTGAAATCGGTTTTATAAAAGAAACTGTTTATTTATATTTAAAAAAGACTGCTATTTTGTGGTCTTTTATTTGTTTATTTTAAGTAATATTTTTTTTTAAAATTTACACAACAAAGTATTGCAATTTTAAAACAATGATTACGCAAATTTGTAAAAATACCTTTAAAAATAATCAAATCGTTTTATTAAATGATTGTTGTATTGTAATTTGTGATTATTTTATTAAATTTATACTTAATATTTAAATGGCACTGTCAAACTATGTTAATAATAATGTAATTATTAATACTGAAATAGTTCAAACTCCTATTATAAATAGTATGAGTTATAATTTAATTTTAAAATGTATCAAATATGTCAAATAATGTGGCGCAAAGTCAGGAGACATTTGCGCAGCTCCGTAGTTGTTTCAATTTTTTTTATTAAGAACACTTTGCAGAGCTTGGGAAAAAATTAATATTGTGTATTGATAATATTAATACCCCACAAGAAGTTATGAGAACAGTTTGTCCACAATTATAAAAAAATAAAACATGAGCATACTTACAGATTACAAAATACAATTAATTAATAGAAATAATATTGGTAAACAGATAATTTCTGTTAATGGTATATTGACAGGTTGTATTAATGACCATTATTACATACAATTAGTTGATTATTTACTTAATGAAATTAATGATGCAATAACTATAAATGGATTAGAAGTTGGAATTCCTACACAAAGTTCCTATTTGATTATTGCTACAGCATCGCAAACTAAATTGTATAAAAATGCAGACGAATGGGATAATGATAATAATATTACTCCTGATTATGTATTGCCTACCCAGCATTTTAAAATAATTGTAGAGGCATGGAGAAATTTTTTACAAGGTTAAAATGACTAGACGAGAAGAATTTAATTTAACTTTCAGTAGAGTATTAACTCCACAAGGAAATATACATTATTTTTGTGATTCAATTTCATCAAACACTAATCAATCCTTAACAATAGCAACTATTCTTACAGGATATGATGAAAAAGAAGATGTAGAATATTTAATTGAAAATTTAGAGCCAAAGCTCCGCAAAGACTCCTGTCTTTGAGGTTAGTTAAAAAATATTTAATGTTTTAAATAAAAATAAATTAATTTATTAAATTTTATTTATGTTACGCCTCAAAGTGAGGACACTTTGCGGAGCATTAGTAGTTGTTTGATAAATTAAAATTATTAGATGACTTTGCAGAGCTTGGGAATTTATAAACGCAAAATCTATTGAGGTTTTATCTATAAAAAACGCCAATCATTTTATTCCTTGGGAACATTTTGAAACCATTAGAAACAAACTTTTAAATTTAAAGGAATAAAGCTTTAAAATTAAAACTAAAAAATTATTCTAAAAAAATTTCGAAAAGCTTAAATTTATATTTTATTTATTGATGTTTTACAAGTGAATAAATGTTTACAAAACAAAAAGTCTTCGACAAGCTCAGACTGACAATTACTACATAATTGATTTTATTTTAAATTGAAAAATGCATTAAAACTAAAAAATTTCAATGCATTTTTAAATTCTATATTAAGATGATATTTAAAAAATTAAACTTTAAACCTTTTTAAACTTTTAAACTTTTTTAAACTTTTTTAAACTCTTAAACCTTTTTAAACTCTTAAACTTTTCAAAAACTTCTCTAAGCTTTCTTGTTCAATATAGCACTCATTTCATTAGAAATTGCCGATTTTTCAATCTTTAATTTTCCAGACATAGTTTCAATTACAACTGTAGTTTCTGCTATTTCTGTTACTTTTCCGTGAAAACCACTCTTAGTAATTATCTTGTCTCCAACTTTTAAACTTGTTTCAAATTCTTTCTCTTTTTTTAATTTATTTTGAGAAGGACGAATCATAAAAAAGTAAATTACAGCAAATAATGCTACTAATTGTAATGGTAAAATGTAATCGTTCATTATTTTAATTTTTAAAATTATTATTTAGTAATTGATGCTTTTATTGTTAAAATCTCTGTTCCTTTTACTGTATTAGCAAATATAGAAACTGTTTTAGATTGCTCTCCAGATTTTCCGTCAGAGTTAAAAGAAACTTTTATTTCTCCAGATTCGCCTGGTTTTACTGCTTGTTTTGGATATTCTGGAATTGTACAACCGCAAGAACCTTTAGCGCTAGAAATAATTAAATCAGCAGTTCCAGTATTTTTAAATTTAAAATTATAATCAACTTTATCACCTTGTTTAATTTTACCAAAATTATGCTCCACTTTTTCAAAAGTCATTTCTGTACTTTTTGTAACCTTAGTTGTATCTTCAGTATTTTCAATTTGTGGAGTTTCTACAACTGGAGTTTCAGTAAGTGGAATTTCAGTTGTTGAAGCATTTTCTACGTTATTATCTAAACTAGTTGCTGCTTTTTTACAAGAACTAAAACAAGTTGCTAATAAAACCGATAGTATTAAAAATTTATTTTTCATGTTATTTAAATTTACATTAAACCTCTTCCTATTTTTTTAATTCTATCTTCACTTTCAAACGATTTTACTAAACTGTCTAAAATTCCGTTTATAAAAATACTACTTTTAGGAGTTGAATATTCTTTGGCAATTTCCAAATATTCATTAAGTGTAACTTTTATTGGAATTGAAGGAAAATTTAATATTTCGCAAATTGCCATTTTTATAATTATGGTATCTACTTCAGCAATTCTATCAATATCCCAATTGGGTGTTTTATCTATAAACTCTTTAGAAAGTTTATCTTCGTTTAAAATTGTTTTTCTAAACAATGTTATAGAAAACTCTTTATCCTCAGTATCTTTATATACTTTTGGTAGCTTAACTAAATCGTCTTCACTATTATCAATTTGTTTTAATTGCCTCAAAATTTCTGTATTCACTAACGGAATATCATCAACCCAAGTTAATTTAAAATCTTCAAGATAAGAGTAAAATTTATCATTAGGTGCAATTACTTCACTGAATAAATCGGCAATAAAAAATCGATCTTCTTTAAAAGTACTTTCCTTTTTAAACATATAATTGATGAATAAGTCACTTTCTTTTACGTCTTGGAGCAAGTATAAAATGGCATCGTCATTTACTTGAAAATTATTAATTTTTCTGTTTTCAAATGCAACACTCAAAGCATTACTTTCTGACAAAGAAATTAAAATAGGATTGGAAACAAATTTAAGGTTAGGATTTTTATCTTCTGGAGTTGCAAGATGCTTATTTTTAGACAATTCAATAAAATTAATTTCTCTATTTCTAAGTTCTATTATGGCAGACATCATAACTAAATATAAATCTAAGATGTTTTCGATGCTGGCTTGTAAAAATTTTTCTTGTTTTTCAAGATTGTCTGAACCACTTTGATGCATTGCATAGATAGATTGCATCACTTTAACTCGAATATGTCGTCGGTTTAACACTGGTAAGAACTTTTATTGAATTATTATAAAATAACAGACCGAAAGATTTTTCTTTCGGTCTGCAAAAATAAAACTATTTTTTTAAAGAGCTATTTATTTAGCGTTTTCTTTTTTTCTTTCTTCAATTCTGTTTTCGGCAATTGCCATGGCAGCTTTTTGTGGTGTTAATTTGTTTTTATCAGCATAATCAAAAATCTCTAATGTTGTATTATAAATATTTTCGGTTCTACGCATAGATTCTGCTTTATCATAATGAGCAATTTCTGCATAAACATTAATAATTCCGCCAGCATTTATTAAAAAATCTGGAGCATAAACTATACCTCTTTCTTGCAAAATTGGTCCGTGAACATTTTCATTTGCCAATTGATTATTTGCAGCGCCAGCAATTACTTTAGCATTAATTCTATAAACTGTATCGTCATTAATTGTTGCTCCAAGTGCGCAAGGCGAATAAATATCTACATCGGCAGCATATAAATCGTTTCCTGTAAAAATTGTAGCTCCATATTTAGCACTAACGTCAGATAATCTACTTTCGTTAATATCAGAAATTTGAACCAACGCACCTTCTTTAGTTAAATAATCTACAAGAGTTTCTCCTACGTGACCAATTCCTTGTACTAATATTTTTTTTCCATCAAGTTTATCAGATCCAAATTGATATTTTGCGGCAGCTTTCATTCCCATATAAACTCCAAAAGCTGTAACTGGCGATGGATTACCAGAACCACCACGAGATTCAGAAATTCCTGTAACATAAGGTGTTACATCTCTAACTGTGTCCATATCTTTGGTTTCCATTCCCATATCTTCTGCTGTAATGTATCTACCAGATAATGAATGTACAAATTCTCCAAACTTACGCATTAACTCAGGTGTTTTTTGAGTTTTAGCATCACCAATAATAACTGCTTTTCCACCACCAAGATTTAATCCTGTAATGGCAGATTTGTATGTCATTCCTCTAGAAAGTCGTAAAACATCATTCAAAGCTTCCCATTCGTTGGCGTAATTCCACATTCTTGTTCCGCCTAAAGCTGGACCTAAAATTGAGTTATGAATACCTATAATTGCTTTTAATCCAGTATCTTTGTCGTTGCAAAAAACAATTTGCTCGTGATTGTCAAATGATAGTTGTCCAAAGACTGGATCCATTTTTTGAAGCTCTTTTGCACTAGTGATTTCTGAAGTCATAAATGTAATTTTAGTTGCGACTTTATCAATAAGTCAATACAAATTTATGTTTTTATTCAAAATAACTCACTTAATTTAAATTAATTTAGCAAATTGTTAATAAAAATAGTTTTTACTGAATAAAATAAAATTGCATTAAACTATTCTTTTTAACATCAAATACTAAATATTAAAACACATTTTTAAAAAAAGATGAAAGAATTACAATATTTGAATAAATATTTTGTCAAATATAAATACCGATTTTTACTTGGAATCGTTATTACAATTATCGCACAAATTTTCGCACTTTACACTCCTAAACTTATAAGTAAATCGTTTAAAGCTATTGAAGAATCTCATAAAACCACTGGAGCAATTGAACTTATTAAAAATGGATTAATAGAAAATATTTTATTAATTATTGGAACTACAATAATTGCAGGATTTCTTACTTTTTTAATGCGTCAAACCTTAATTGTAATGTCGCGTCATGTAGAATTCGATTTAAAAAATGAAATTTTTAAGCAATATGAAAATTTAGATCAAAATTTCTATAAAAAAAGTAGAACTGGCGATTTAATGAACAGAATAAGTGAAGACGTTGGAAAAGTTAGAATGTACGTTGGTCCAGCAGTAATGTATACCATAAATACAATAATTCGTTTTGGAATTGTTATTATATATATGTACAATGTTTCGCCTAGATTAACACTTTATACCTTGCTTCCACTTCCACTATTATCATATATTATTTTTAAATTAAGCGTAGAAATTAATAAACGAAGTACTATTTTTCAGCAATATTTATCTAAAATTTCAAGTTTTACACAAGAAGTATTTTCTGGAATTAGAGTTATAAAAGCATACTCATTAGAAAAACAAAATCAAAATAACATTACGAACTTGGCCAACGAAAGCAAAGAAAAAAGTATGAGTTTGGCAAGAGTACAATCGCTTTTTGGACCATTAATGATTACGTTAATTGGTGTGAGTAACTTGGTTGTAATTTATTTTGGCGGAATGATGTATATTGATGGAACTATAAAAAGTATTGGGACGATTGCCGAATTTATTTTATATGTAAATATGCTAACTTGGCCGGTTGCATCTATTGGTTGGGTTTCCTCAATGATTCAAGAAGCAGAAGCATCTCAAAAACGTATTAATGAGTTCTTGAAAATTGAACCAGAAATTAAAAATAATGCAACTCAACATTCAGTTATAAACGGAGAAATAGAATTTAAAAATGTTAGTTTTACTTATGATGACACTAATATTAAAGCATTAAATTCTATTTCATTTAAAGTAAATAAAGGTGAAACATTGGCCATTTTAGGTAAAACTGGTTCAGGAAAATCAAGTATTTTATCATTAATTACAAGATTGTATGATGTTAAAAATGGAGAAATATTTGTTGATGGAAAAGTACTTTCTAAACTAAATTTATCCGATTTAAGAAACAGCATTGGAATTGTTCCGCAAGATGCTTTCTTATTTTCAGATTCTATAAAAAATAATATCAAGTTTGGGAAAGAAAATGCATCAGATGAAGAAGTAATTGAAGCAGCAAAAAAAGCAGTAGTTCATAACAATATTATACATTTTAACAAGCAGTACGAAACTATTTTAGGTGAACGTGGTATTACACTTTCTGGTGGACAAAAACAACGAGTTTCTATAGCAAGAGCAATTATAAAAAATCCGCAAATAGTACTTTTAGACGATTGTCTTTCGGCTGTTGATACTGAAACCGAAGAACAAATTTTAAATAATTTATTAGAATTTACAAAAGATAAAACTACCATAATTGTTAGTCACAGAGTTTCATCTGTTAAAAATGCAGATAAAATAATTATTCTAGACGAAGGTAAAATTTTGCAACAAGGTTCTCATAATCAATTGGTAAACCAAGATGGATATTATAAAGAGTTATATTATAAACAACTTTCAGAAAAAGAATTGAATTAATATTTGTTTTGTAGAAAATATTTTATGATTTTTGGTTTAACAAACTAACCAATTGATAGAACGAAAATGAGAGAAAATGATTTATTAGAAAAAGACGAGATTTTTTCTAAAGTTTTAAGAGCAGGTCGAAGAACTTACTTTTTTGACGTTAGAGCAACCAAAGCCGACGATTATTACATAACCATTACCGAAAGTAAAAAGTTTACCGAAGAAGATGGATCGTTTCATTTTAAAAAACATAAAATTTATCTTTACAAAGAAGATTTTAATGCATTTCAAGACATTTTAACCGAAATGACTTCGTATGTTTTAAACAATAAAGGCGAAGAAGTAATATCTGAAAGACATGTAAAAGATTTTAAGAAAGAAAGTTTTAACGATGCAAGTGATGATGCTCCAAAACTTGATAAAAGCTTTACAGATATTGAGTTTGATGATATTTAAAAAATAGTTTAATGAATAATTTTTTAGAATTTTTTCAAAAATATAGATTGCATATTAACTATGTATTTCTGTTTTTTTGGATTTTTATAATTGCAACAAATTTAATTTTTGAAGAATTTAAATTGTTTAAAATTATTATTCCAGTTCTGTTTATAATTTTCACAATAAATAACATAAGAACACTAAGTAAATCTAAATAAATAACTAAACAATAGTTAAATCCTCAAATATAAATTTAATTGAGGATTTTTTTAATTAATTTTATAAATTAAACTTTATAGAAATAATTATGAATGAAAATTTTACCTATTTTAATTATTTTTACGCAAAATTATTATCTGAAAAAACTAAGAAAAAAACAGAAATTGTATTTGTATCCATCGCAATAATTAGTTTTATTTTACATTTAAGTTTAATTTTATTAGTAGATTTTAAAGTTATAAATCTGCACACAAGTTCTAGATTCCTAAACAATCCAATTTCTTCTATTTACACACCATTTTCGTTTATACTTATATATGAAGTGTATCTTTTAGTGTATTATTTACCCAAGTCTACCACAATTTATATAGGGAAACAGTATGAAATTATTACTTTAATTATAATACGAAGAATATTTAAAGATTTAACTTCTTTAAAATTTAAAGAAGATTGGTTTTCTGCCAAAGAAAATATATTATTTGCAACAGATTTACTTGCAACATTAGTACTGTTTTATTTAATATTTATTTTTTATAAACTTAACAGAACCAATGAAATAAGCAAAGCAATTATTCAAAAATCGGTTGAAGTAACTAAATTTATAGATTTTAAAAAAGTTATTGCAATGATTTTAATTCCAATTTTTTTGGTTCTATCAATCTATAGTTTAGGAAGTTGGATTTATGAGAGTTTTAATATTTCACAAATGGTAAGAAATATTAAAGACATTAATAAAATTTTCTTTGACGAATTTTTTACCATTTTAATTTTAATTGAAGTCTTACTTTTGCTGGTTTCTTTCTTTATATCAGATAAATTTAGCAAGGTAATTCGAAATTCGGGTTTTATAATTTCTACAATATTAATTAAACTTTCTTTTGGAACAGAAGGTTTTTTAAATACAATTTTGATAGTTGTAGCAGTAGTTTTTGGAGTTTTAATTTTAATGATTCACAATAAATATGAAGTTTTAGAAGCTAAAAAAATTACAGCATTAGAAGTATAATTATCCAATTCTTAATCCGTTTTCTACTTTAAAATCTGATGTTAAAAGCACAATATCATCGTTATTTACTGAACCTAAAACTAGACACTCACTCATAAATTTACCAATTTGTTTCTTAGGAAAATTTACAACTGCAATTATTTGCTTGCCAATTAAATCTTCTTTTTGATATCTTTTAGTTATTTGCGCAGACGATTTTTTAATTCCAATTACTGCTCCAAAATCAATAACTATTTGATAAGCAGGTTTACGTGCTTCTAGAAAATTAGAAACTTCTAAAATTGTTCCTATTCGCATTTCTACTTTCTCAAAATCGTTATGGTTTAGCATAAAACTATTTTTTTGTAAATAAATTATCCAAAACCCAAGCTGGACCAATCAATAAAAACTGCAAATCTTTAAGAAAAGATGGTTTTTTACCTTCAATTTCGTGTCCGTAAAATTGTCCAATCCAAGCAATTGCAAAAACTACTAATGAAAAGATCCATAAAGGAATAACTGTTCCAATATAATAATTCAGCAGCAAACATATTACAGAAAAAAGCGCAATTTTTAAAGCCATTATTATCGATAATCTGATATAAAATAATAATGCGAATATTAAAAATACAACTGCCCAATTCTCTATAATTGGAATATTAAATGAAAATAAATTGCTTAATAACTGATTTGGAATACTCATTAACAAACCAACAATTGAAAAGAATATTGCTGGAACACAAATGTAATGAATGGATTTATTTTTAGGATTTTGATGGCTTACAGCATATTCATCAAACCATTGATTTAGTGTTCTCATTGCATCTTGTAAATTAATTTTTACTAAATTATAAAATATTCTAACTAAAAATAATAAAACAACATTTTTTTTGTAATTTGGCTAAAAACCAATTGTAAATAATTCTTTTTTCCTTCAAATAAAAAATCTTAGTTTAAATGACAATTTTTCACATAAGTGCCGAATGTTTTCCTGTTGCAAAAGTTGGCGGATTGGCTGATGTTGTTGGTGCTTTGCCCAAATATTTAAACCAAGCTGGTCAAACTGCTAAAGTTGTAATTCCTGGTTATGATAATAAATTTACCAACGAAAATCAGTTTGAATCAGTTCATCAAGGTAATTTTAAAATGGGTTGGTTTGAATTTAATTATTCCATTTTAAAAGAACGCACTAATAAATTGGGTTTCGAATTGTATTTAGTTGCAATTCCACAATTGTTTGATAGACCAAATATTTATTCGTATGAAGATGATACAGAACGATTTACAGCTTTTCAAATTGCCTTTTTAAATTGGCTTACAGAAACCAATCAAATTCCAGATATTCTTCATTGCCACGATCATCACACTGGATTGATTCCGTTTATGGTTCAAAATTGTTATAAATATGAGCAATTAAAATCGGTTCCAACGGTTTTAACAATTCACAATGGTCAATATCAAGGTTGGTTTTCATTTGATAAAATGCATTATTTACCAGAATTTCATAGTTCTAAAATTGGTTTTTTAGAATGGAACAATATCATAAATCCATTAGCATCAGCCATAAAATGTGCTTGGAAAATTACAACTGTTTCGCCAAGTTACTTAGAAGAAATTAGCCATTCGGCAAACGGATTGGAAAATTTATTACGATATGAAAGACCAAAATCTATTGGTATTTTAAACGGAATTGACACACAAGTTTGGAATCCAGAAACGGATGAAATGTTAGCTTCTAATTATAAATTATCAGCATTTGAAAAAGGAAAATTAGAAAATAAAAAATTTCTTTGTGACGAATTTAATTTAGACATTACAAAACCACTTTTTACTTTTATAGGAAGATTGGTTCACGAAAAAGGAGCAGAATTATTGCCTGAATTAAGCGATATAATTTTATATAGAAATCCAAATCAAATAAATGTTTTAATTTTAGGTTCTGGCGATACAACTTTAGAAAATCAATTTGAAAATTTAAAATCTAAATACGTTGGAAACTACAATTGTTACATTGGTTACAACGAAAAACTGGCACATATTATTTATGCAGGAGCCGATTTTTTACTAATGCCATCACGAGTTGAACCTTGCGGATTGAATCAAATGTACGCGTTGCGTTATGGAACAATTCCAATTGTGAGACGAACTGGAGGATTAAAAGATACTGTTATAGATATTGGCGATGGCGGATTTGGAATTTGCCACGATAATGTAACTTTATTTGACATAAATCATTCTGTAACAAGAGCAATTGACTTATTTTTAGACAAACAAAAACATCAAAATACAATAAAAACTGCAATGCAAATTGACCATTCTTGGAACTTAGTTGCGCAAGAATATATTGCTGTTTACAAATCTTTAATGAATTAAATTATGAACAAAACAACATTAGCCATAATTCTTGGTGGCGGACAAGGTTCGAGATTAGCACCATTAACAGAAAGTCGTTCAAAACCTGCTGTTCCCATTGCTGGAAAGTATCGTTTGGTAGATATTCCTATTTCTAATTGTATCAATTCTGATATAAAAAGAATGTTTGTATTGACACAATTTAATTCGGCTTCGCTAAATCAACACATTAAGAATACGTATCATTTTAGTCATTTTAGTACAGCTTTTGTTGATATTTTGGCAGCAGAACAAACTCCAGATAACCCAACTTGGTTTCAAGGAACAGCCGATGCAGTGCGACAATGTATGACACATTTTATGAATCACGAATTTGATTATGCACTGATTTTATCTGGCGATCAATTGTATCAAATGAATTTTAACGAAATGATTGCAGCGCACGAAAAAAGTGGCGCAACAATTTCTATTGCAACGTTGCCTGTAAATGCAAAAGAAGCGCCAGAATTTGGGATTTTAAAAACCGATTCTGAGAATTTTATAACTTCATTTATAGAAAAACCAAATGCAGATTTATTGCCAAATTGGACTTCAGAAGTAAGCGAAGAATCTAAAAATGAAGGCAAGCATTATTTGGCTTCAATGGGAATTTATATTTTTAACAGAGAATTATTGGTCGAGTTAATGTCTAATCCAGATACTAAAGATTTTGGTAAAGAAATTATTCCGCAAGCCATTGGAAAACAAAAGATATTGAGTTATCAATATGAAGGATATTGGACGGATATTGGAAATATAGATTCATTTTTCGAAGCTAATTTAGGATTAACAGATGAAATTCCGAAGTTTAATTTATTTGATAATTCAAGTAAAATTTATACACGTGCCAGAGTTTTACCACCATCTAAAATTACAGGAAATTCAAGCTTTGATAAATCTGTAGTTGCCGAAGGTTGTATTATTAATGGAACAAAAATTGAACATTCTGTTATAGGAATTCGTAGCAGAATTGGCAAAGACTCCATCATAACTAACTCGTATTTAATGGGTAACGATTTTTATCAGAATATTGAAGAACTAAGTAATAATTATTCACATCATATAATTAATATCGGAATTGGCGAACGTTGTTTTATAAATAATACGATTGTCGATAAAAATTGCAGAATAGGAAATGATGTAAAACTGAATGGTGGAAGTCATTTAACAGATGCTAACACACCATTATTTACAGTAAAAGATGGAATAATTGTAGTGAAAAAAGGTACAGTTTTACCTGATGGATTTACGGTTTAAAAATTATAAATTTCAATTAATAATCATCGTCTTTGGTATTTCAAAGGCGATTTTTTATTGCATTGTAACATAAGTAAATATATTTTCTCTATCAATATCTTCAATATTTGCCTCTAGTTGCATTCTTAAAAGAATAGGTTTCCACTGTTCGTCAGAAAAAGTTTTTGTATCGTATAGATTATGGCAATTGGCACATTTATTTTCATATAAATCTTTGCCCAATTGTTGTTGTTGCGTTAACATTACCATCAAAGTTGGTACTGAATTTTGTGAAACTGTTTCTTCTATTTTAACATCTTCAGCAATTTGATTTATAACTACATTCTCTTTTTTTACACCTTCTGTAGTTTTTACAACATCATTATTTTTTGTATTTTTAAGACTACTGCATGAAAAAAATACAAAAATTATGATATTAAATAAAGTTATCTTAAGTCTCATATTTTGGTTGATTAGAATGTAAATGTAAAAAAATATCCCAAAAACTTTCGCTTTTGGGATAAATTCAAATTTAATAAATTAAAAATAGTAATTATTTCGTATTTGTAATATCGTACTTTGTAATTCTAATATTAAACTTTATCTAACATCCATTAATTCAACATCAAAAATCAAAGTAGCATTTGGAGGAATTACGCCACCAGCGCCACTTTCGCCATAAGCTAAGTGAGATGGAATTACAAATCGAGCTTTGTCGCCAACTTGTAAAAGCGCAATACCTTCATCCCAACCTTCTATTACTTGACCTTGACCTAGTTTAAATTCGATTGGTTTTTTTCTTGGATAAGAAGAATCAAATACTTTTCCAGTTTCTAATGAACCTTCGTAATGAACTGCAACTGTTTTTCCGTTTTCTGCATTTTTTCCAGAACCTTTTTGAATCATTTTATAACGTAATCCACTTTCAGTTTTGTCAAATCCTGCTGCTAATTCTTCCATTTTAGCTTCACCTAATTTTTTAGCGTCTTCGATTTTTTTTTGACGATTTCCTTCAAATGTTCTAAAAGCTTCAACAGCATTCCATTTTTGTGCCTCTTCTCCTACTCTAACAATTTCTAAAGTTTCTAAAACATCGCCTTGAGCAACAGCATCAACAATATCTTGACCATCAACAACTTCTCCAAAAACAGTATGTTTATTATCTAACCAAGAAGTTGGAACGTGTGTAATATAAAATTGAGAACCGTTAGAAGCTGGACCAGAATTTGCCATAGCAAGAATTCCTGGTTTGTTGTGCTTTAAACTTGGATGAAACTCATCGTCAAAACTGTAACCTGGACCACCAGTTCCTTGACCTTGAGGACAACCACCTTGAATCATAAAATCGGGAATAACTCTATGAAATTTTAATCCATTATAATAAGGTGTTCCTTGTGGACGAGCTTTATTTTCTAGATTTCCTTCTGCCAATGCAACGAAGTTTCCAACTGTTCCAGGCGTTAAATCGTGCATTAATTTTACTAAAATTGCACCTTGTGTGGTGTTGAATTTAGCGTATATTCCATTTTCCATAGTAGGTTTTTTTATTTGTGGTGCAAAATTACTATTTTTATCCTACATATTTATGTGAATGAATTGGATTTTAGTATTTCACTAACAAAACTATTTTTAAAAATAAGTTTTAATTAACATTACAAACATTAAAATGGAAAATATACAGGATTATAAAAAGATAAATCAACAAACTTGGAACAATAAAACCGATGTTCATATTGCATCTGATTTTTATGATAATGAAGGATTTCTTAACGGAAAATCAACACTAAATGCTATTGAATTAGAATTATTAAGAGACATTTCTAACAAGAAAATTTTGCATTTACAATGTCATTTTGGTCAAGACACATTATCGTTAGCAAGACTTGGTGCTAAGGTTACAGGAATTGATTTATCTGATAAAGCTATAGAAAAAGCCAAAGAATTTGCAGATAAATTAAATATCGATGCCACTTTTATTTGTTGTGATATTTATGATACGCCGAAATTTTTAGACGAAAAATTTGATATAGTTTTTACAAGTTACGGTACGATTGGTTGGTTACCAGATTTAGATAACTGGGCGAAAGTAGTTTCGCAATTTATAAAACCTAACGGAAAATTTATTATGGCAGACTTTCATCCTGTGGTTTGGATGTTTGACAACTATTTTAAAGAAGTTTTTTATAGTTATTTTAATGTTGAACCTATTGTAGAAGATGAATCTGGAACTTATGCCGACAGATATTCTGAAATTAAAGCGCAAACAATCACTTGGAATCATCCAACATCGGAAGTTTTAAATGCTTTATTATCAAACGATTTAGTACTGAATTCTTTTAACGAATTTAATTATTCTCCATACAATTGCTTTAACGAAACCGAAGAATATGAAACTGGAAAATTTAGAATTAAACATTTGGGAAATAAAATTCCGATGGTGTTTTCTATTCTTGCTTCTAAAAAATAAATTATCTAAATAGCACTAAAAACCTAGCCCAGATAACAACGGAAATCCTTTTTATTTTTTCTTTTAAAAAATAAAAAGATTGAAGTGAATAGCTGGAAATAGCTTCAAATAAAACTTTGTAACTTTGCATTTCAGATTTAAGAAAATATGCGAATAGATATTATTACCGTTTTGCCAGAATTATTGCGAAGTCCGTTTGAGGCATCGATTATGAAACGTGCCATTGATAAAAGTTTGGTAGAAGTTTATTTTCATAATTTGAGAGATTATACTACTAATAAACAAAAAAGTGTTGACGATTATCCGTTTGGTGGTGGCGCTGGAATGGTTATGAATATTCAACCAATTGATGATTGCATTGCGCATTTAAAAAGTGTACGCGACTACGATGAAGTGATTTATATGACTCCAGATGGCGAAACGCTAAACCAGAAAATGGCAAATACAATGTCGATGTTAGAAAATATAATTATTTTGTGTGGACATTATAAAGGTGTTGATCAACGTGTTAGAGATCAATTTATTACAAAAGAAATTTCTATAGGCGATTACGTTTTAAGCGGTGGAGAACTTGGTGCTTTGGTATTATCTGATGCATTAATTAGATTGATTCCTGGTGTTTTAAGCGATGAAACTTCGGCATTGACAGATAGTTTTCAAGATGGATTGCTTTCGGGTCCAATTTACACAAGACCAGCAGATTACAAAGGTTGGAAAGTTCCAGAGGTTTTAACTAGTGGACATTTTGCCAAAATTGATAAATGGCGCGAAGATATGGCATATGAACATACTAAAAATCGTCGTCCAGATTTGCTTGAAGAGTAATTTTCACACGAATTTCACGAATTCTCACGAATTATAAATATGGAAAAACCTATTGTAACTGCATTATTGGCTTATGGAATGTCTGGAAAAGTTTTTCATGCTCCGTTTTTACTAACTAATAGAGGTTTTGAATTTTATGCCGTTTTAGAAAGAAATGAGCAGAAAGCAATTCATGATTATCCAAATGTGAAAAGTTATTTGAAAGTTTCAGAATTATTGTCTGACGAAAAAATAGAACTTATAATTGTAAATACTCCAAATAATACTCATTTTGACTATGCTAAATTAGCTTTAAAAGCAAGGAAACATATTTTAATTGAAAAACCTGCAACAACAACTCCAGAAGAATTTATTGAACTTTTAGATTTAGCTAAAAGTGTGAATAAAAAAGTTTTTGTTTATCAAAACAGGCGTTTTAGTAGTGATATTATGGCTGCAAAAAATAGTATTGAAAGTGGAAAACTTGGCGAAATTATAGAAATGCATTTGCGATTTGATAGGTTTAGACCAGCAATTGGAATAAAATCGTTTAAAGAAAATAAGTTACCAAGTAGTGGCATTTGGTATGATTTAGGTTCGCATTTAGTAGATCAAGCCATTTCAATTTTTGGACTACCTACTTCTCATTATTCCTATAAAAACAAGTACAGAGAAAATTCTCAAGTAGATGATTTTGCTTTTATGCATTTAATTTTTAAAGAGAAAATCAATGTTTTTATAACTGCAAGTATGCTTGTTGCAAATGGTCAAGCAGGAATTGTTGTAAATGGAACTAAAGGAAGTTTTGTAAAAGATTTTTGCGATGAACAAGAAAATCAATTGGTTGAGGGTTTATCGCCTTTGGATAAAAATTTTGGCAATGAAAAACCTAATAAAGAAGGAAAACTGACTTATATAAATTTAAATAATGAAATGATTACTGAAAATATTGCGTCAATAAAAGGAAATTTTAATGCAATTTTTGAAAGTTTATATGAAAGTATTCGAAATAAAAAACCTTTTATTATTGATAATCAAGACATTGTAGAACAATTAAAATTATTAATTTGACAATAAAAAATGCAAATAATTAATTGTTGATTGGTAATTAATACTTATATTTGCAACCAAATTTAGACTAACCTCTGGCGAAAACCGTGAATGTTGCTCTGATATAAAACCATAATTAAAGAAATTATCATGGCAGATTTAATGAAATTCGTTAACGAAGAAATTGCTATTAAAAAAGATTTTCCAAAATTCGCAGCTGGAGACACAATTACAGTTTATTACGAAATTAAGGAAGGTGAAAAAACTAGAACTCAGTTTTTTAAAGGAGTTGTAATTCAAAGAAAAGGTTCAGGAAACACTGAAACTTTTACAATTCGTAAAATGTCTGGTGCAATTGGGGTTGAAAGAATATTTCCAGTTAATTTACCAGCTTTACAAAAAGTTGAAGTTAACCAAAGAGGTAAAGTTAGAAGAGCAAGAATCTACTACTTTAGAGAACTTACTGGTAAAAAAGCTAAAATTAAAGAAAGAAGATACAAGTCATAAATCTTTTTTTATTGATTATAAAAAAAGTCTCAACAATGTTGAGACTTTTTTTATGCAATTAATTTGAGAAAAAAATATTAAAAAAATCATTATAAAACTCAACCTAAAAATTTATTTTAAATTTACAAGAAAAAAAAATATTCTCTTATTTTGTATTATTTTATTTACTAAATTTACCAATAAGCTGAATTCAAGTTACAAATGCAACTTTTTGGTTAAACATATAATTTGGTGATTCAAAATTAAATCTTTTTCTTGGTCTATTGTTAATTTTTTCTTGTA
>NZ_JAYUPK010000095.1:0-2942 GCF_043760115.1 Flavobacterium sp. | reverse complement strand
GATAAAATTTCAACTGAATCTATAACCGAATTATTAGAAATTTTTAAATTATCTTTTACAGGATTTGGATAAAAATTGAAATTAGTAAAAGCAAAATTTTCATTTGATAATGCAGCAACGAATTCTGTATTGCATGTTTCAGTCACAATTGCAGGATTAAAATCAAAATAAATACTTGCAAAATTTGGAATGATATCGCCAATGGCATAACCAGGTTTTGGTTTTATTTGAAAAGTAATGTAACCATGACCAATTTGAGTATTTGCAACCGATGGTGGAAGATTTATGCCATTAAATCTCCAGTTTAAATTACTTCCTACTCGTTCTAAAACGTAAGGATTACTTGCATCAACCATTCGAATGCTTGTTTCATCAAGTTTTGTATCTAAAATATCGTTAACTCTAATGTTTATTGCGTTTGCATTTCCAGTATTTTCAAATTGTATTGTGTAATTTAAATAATCATTTGTAGTAAAGCCAGAATATAAAATTTTTCCACCATGCGATTCTTGTTTATCGTTTGGATCGTAAGAACCAACAATAGTTTGTGTTAAACTACTAGAATTATTACTTATATTTAGTTCAGAAGATGCTATTGTTCCACTAGCATTATTAGTAAGTTGTTGACCTAATGTTACAATTGGAATAGTAGGTACTAACATGGTTACATCAATAAATCGTTGTTCATTAGGTAGTAAGTTGGCAAAGTTGTATGCAAAACCATTACTTGTAGATGTTAATCCTGTTTGTGAAATATTAGTAATGTTCACAACATTATTTTTATTAAAAGCTATAGTTCCTGACATAATAGTTTGCGTACCTTGATTTTTATAAGATAATCTATTCGTATGAGAAAAACCAGGATTAGGCAAATCAGATGTTGAGTACAATGAAATTACTAAGTCTTGAAGAATTGTTACAGGTGTTAAAGCAAAATTATAAGTTGTAATACCAGAGTTTATAGATACACTTACATTAGTATAGCTAGGTATTGCAATACTGTAGTTTGAACAATAAAAATTCAAACTATAGATATTTGTTGGGTTAGATTCATATAAAGTATGGTTTCCACCTGATGTGTAAATGTTATGGGTTACTCCACCATTTATTTGATATGCAAAATAACCGAAGGCAACATTTAGTTCTAAACCATCTTGAAGTCCATTAGAATTTTCATCAATAAATGCATTAAGTTTTATTCCGTCACTTACATTTAAAAAAACTGTTTTTTCATTATTTACCGAAATATTTTCACTATTAATTGTTCCTGTTGCGCTTGCTGATGTTGTAACCGAACCATTATTGATATCTTCTTGATTAATAACATGTTGTCCTATAAAATTGGTATTATTAAAATTTTGTGGTGGCAACGAAATACTATTTCCAGAAAGAGTTGCATTAGTAACTATCATGCTAATATTATCAATAGAATAGTTTAAATCGGAATTTTTAACTAAATAAGAATATTGAATAATATCTCCAACAGAAACATAATTATCGGCATTATAATCTTGATAGTTGCCATTAATTTGTAACCCAAGTGGAGGCAATTTTACAATTGTATAAGGATAAAAACTATTTGGATTTTCTGGATTTGGCGGACAATTATTGCATGGTGTTGGATCTGACGAATCATCTGTTACATATTGACCACTAGGTGAAGTTGCGTTTACTGTTGCAAAATTATAAACATAACCATTTAAAATATCTTGGTTAGTTAATTGATAATTTGAAATTATTGGTGCGCTATATTGACCAAAATTTATTGAATTAATGTTATTTGTTAACGAAATATTACTGTAGCTAATTGAAGGATATAATAAGGTAACATTTCCACCATTTGTAGCAATACTTGTATAACGTATAGTGTCGTTAATATCAACAGAGCCGTTATTATTACTGTCAATATATTCTCCATCCATTTGCAAATAAATACCTGGTTGTTGTGCTATAAGAACATTAGTACATGTCGTACAATTTAAGAAAGGAATAACATAAGGAGTTGGGTCAGTAGGAGATGCATAAATAGTATTACCATCAACATCAGTTGCTGCAAAATTTGAATAATTACTTAAAAATCCTTGGTCAATCTCTGCTTGCGTAATTGTATAAGTTTTTGTAAAAGATGTACTATTAGATTCTCCTTGAATTAAAGTTAATGGTCCGCCAGATAATGTTTCAATATTTCCTTGAATATTTGATGTTCCTTGAATATTTGATAGAGTAGCCGTACTTGCTGAACTTGTATTGGTAACTGTATAATTATATTCAACTGTATCTCCAGGATTTGCAATTCCTGTTGGACTTGAACTGTCTATGTATATACCTTCACAAGTAACAATAAATGATGAATTAGTAACAATTATTGTTACAATTGCCATATCACAATTGCTTGGATTTGATATTTGACAAATTTGATAAGTCAAATTATAAGTTCCAGCTGGTATTCCTGACGAGATTGATAATGTTCCATTAGTATTTAAAATAATGTTTGGATGTGAGCTAACAATCATTGTTAAATTAATCTGAAAAGGATTAATTGGTGCGCCATTAAGTGTATCATTTGTTAATACATTAATATTAGTTGTTGTAGTTGTGGAAGATGAAACTGCAATTGATCCATCATCATTCGCCATAATTTGACCAAATAAATTAAAACTAATTAAAAATAAAACAGTTAAAGTGTTTAATTTTTTCATAATTTACTCTTTCACAATTTTTAAAACTTTCTCCAACCCTAAAGAAGAAACCTTAACAAAATAAATTCCACTAGAAAGTTCAGATAAATTTAGTTCTGTTTCTAAAGAATTTACATTTTTAGCAATCATTTTTTGTCCTAATAGTGATAAAATTTCAACTGAATCTATAACCGAATTATTAGAAATTTTTAAATTATCTTTTACAGGATTTGGATAAAAATTGAAATTAGTAAAAGCAAAATT
>NZ_JAYUPK010000094.1:0-6559 GCF_043760115.1 Flavobacterium sp. | reverse complement strand
TTCTCTTAGTTTTGTTCATAGCGTGAGAAACATTATTTCCTACCATCGCTCTTTTACCTGTAAGGTCACAAACTCTTGACATTATGCTTATCTTTTATCGTTATTCAATTCGGTGTGCAAAGAAACAAAAAATAAATAGTTATTGCAAAAAAACTTTACACATTTTTTAATAATTCTTTTAGTATCATTTCAAATGCTTTATTTACGGTTCTATCTATCGCTTTTTCACGTGGTTGACCAAAATTGTGTTCTTCTACAAGCACAGAATTGGGTGTTGCAATTGCAATAAAAACGATTCCAACTTCAGCTTTTCCGGCTTCTTTTGTTGGTCCAGCGTTTCCTGTTGTAGCAATTGCATAGTCGGTTTTCATTAATTTTTGAATTCCAATTGCCATTTCGCTTGCTACTTCTTTAGAAACTACATCGTATTGATTTATAGTTTCTTGCGAAACATTTAAAACTGAAACTTTAGTATCTGTTGCGTAACTAACAACGCTTCCTCTAAAATAGGAAGATGCACCAGCAACTGAGGTAATTTGTTGTGCAATTCGTCCACCAGAAACACTTTCGGCAGTAGCAATTGTGGCATTTTTTTGTTTTAATAATCGTCCAATAATAACTTCTATGGTTTCATCTTCGTCAAATCCTACAATAATATCATTGATGATTTTGGTTAGTGATGCAACGTTTTCTTCTATGGCTTTTTCTAGAATTTCTTTGTTGGTTCCACGAGCTGTTAATCGTAAACGAACTCTTCCTGGATTGGGTAAATAAGCCAATTTTAAATATTCTGGTAAGTTGTTTTCCCAACTTTCAATGCGTTCTGCAATTAGACTTTCGCCTTGACCATAAGTTAATATCGTTTTATGAATTATATATGGACGTTCGTATTCCTTCACAATTTTAGGAATGACTTCATTATCTACTAGATATTTCATTTCATAAGGAACTCCTGGAAGCGAAATAAATACTGTATTTTCTTTTTTCATCCACATTCCTGGTGCTGTTCCTACTTTGTTAAAAAGTACGTGACATTTAGATGGAAGCAACGCTTGATCTTTATTCATTTGCGATGCTGGACGTTTCATTACAGTTTCGATTAACTCGATTACGTATTTTTCTATTTCTAGATTTCTTACTAGAGTGTCTTGAAAATATTCGCAAAAAGTATGCTTTGTAATATCGTCTTTTGTTGGTCCTAAACCTCCAGTTATTACTACTATATCAACGTTATTTTGAAGTGATGAAAGTGTGTCTAAAATGTGTTTTTTATCGTCAGAAATGGAGAGCATTTCTATGGTTTGTACTCCTATTTTATCTAACGATTTGGCTATGTAACCTGAATTGGTATCTACAATTTGACCTATTAGAATTTCATCGCCTATGGTTACTATTGTTGCTTTCAAGTTGATTTAGGATTTTTGGGATTCTTGATTTAGGAATTAGGATTTTTTAATTTAGGAATTATTTAGATACTTATTAGATAATAAAATGATAACTCTACTAACCCAGATTGCAATGGAAATCTTTTTTTATACCTAACAGGTTTGAAAAAAACCTGTTAGGATATGAAAAAAATTGTAATGGAAAGCTGGATTTACCAAACTAGATAAAGCCCAAGCCATTTGTTTTTAATAAAAATAAAGAAATTATAGCTCGAAATCTTTCTTAATTTCTTTGATTGCTTTTTCTACTTGATCTAGAATACTTTCGAAGGTTGCGGTGATTTCTTTGCGCTTTCCTTCTACTTTTGTCCAAGCTTCTACTTGAAGAATTTCTTCATAAGCCATATTTAAACCTAGTAAGTCTAGCGTTGGTTTTATCTTGTGTGCATAGGCATAGGCAAGCTTATGTTCTTTGGTTTTTATGCCCATTTCTATTTGTTTTAAGTCTTGCGGAACTTCGGTTACAAATAGTGTGATGATTTGCATTACGAACTCTGGATCGTTGTCTGAAAGTGCGTAAACTTTTGCTAGGTTATAGTTTATTGCCATTATTTAACTTGTATTCTTAGTAATTTAGTTTGTTCTATGTATCCTTCTAAAATGTCGTTGGGTTTAACTGCTGCAACGCCACTTGGTGTTCCTGTAAATATAATGTCGCCTTTTTTTAATGTAAAATATTGAGAAACGTGTGCAATTAGTTCGTCAATTTTCCAAATCATATGGCTTGTATTTCCTTTTTGAACTACCTTATTATTAGTGTGCAATTCAAAGTTAATATTTTCTAGCGAACTGAAATCTTTTTTCGATAAAAAGTCGCCAATTACCGCTGAACCGTCAAAAGCTTTGGCTTTTTCCCATGGCAAACCGTTTTCTTTTAACTTGGTTTGTAAATCGCGTGCAGTAAAATCTATTCCTAAACCTATTTCGTCATAATAATTATGTGCAAATTTTGGTTCTATATATTTTCCTACTTTGTTTATTTTTATTAGAATTTCTATTTCGTGATGAACATCATTACTAAATTCTGGAATTACAAACGGATGTTGTTTTAATAGAATTGCTGAATCTGGTTTTAAAAACACAACTGGTTCTGATGGTTTTTCGTTATCCAATTCTTTAATGTGATCTACGTAATTTCTTCCTATGCAGATGATTTTCATGCCTTTTATTGTTGGAAGATGGAAGTTGGAAGGCGGAAGAAAACTCCCAGCTTCTGACTTCTAGCTTCTAGCTTTTTGTATTTAATTTTCTTAATTTAATTGCTGTCAATACTTTCTTGGTGTATAAAGGAAAATCTGCACCTTGAATCCAACCATAATAACCTGGTTCTTTTTCAAGCACATCTTCTACTAGTTGACCTTTGTTTTTTCCGAAAGTAAAAATTTCTTTTCCGTCGGCATTTATTGCAATGAAACCTGCAAAATCGACTGATTTTTTACGTGTTGTAAATTCAGATAATGATTTCATATCATTTTCTAAATCTTCGTATCTGTCTAATTGTGCTTTTAAAATTTCGTAGGTTGCCATAGTATCAGCTTCAGCAGAATGTGCGTTTTCTAATGTTTTACTACAATAAAATTTTAAAGCTGCGCTTAATGTTCGTTCTTCTTTTTTATGAAAAATAGTTTGAACATCTACAGAAACTCGATTTTTCATATCAAAATCTACCTCGGCACGAAGTAATTCTTCGGCAAGAAGTGGAATATCAAATCTATCAGAATTAAATCCTGCCAAATCAGAATCTTTAATCATTGTGTGAATTTGAGTTGCCAATTCCTTAAAAGTTGGTTCGTTGGCTACCTTTTCGTTTGTAATTCCGTGAACTGCAGTTGTTGCAGCCGGAATTGGAATTGTAGGATTTACTAACCACGTTTTACTTTCTTTATTTCCGTTAGGAAAAACTTTAAAAATTGAAATTTCTACAATTCTGTCTTTTGCCACTTCAATTCCTGTGGTTTCAAGGTCGAAAAAGCAAATTGGTCTGGTTAGTTTTAATTCCATTAGTGTTTTTTATCGATGACAAATATAAAATTTTGTAGTTACCGTTTATCGATTATTTGAAAAGTTTTTAAAATTTTAACAATGGTTGAAAGACTAGAAATCATTCAATAAAAAAACCGACAATTTATTAAAAAACTGTCGGTTTCAATTTTTTTTTTTATTTTCTAATATTCTCTATTAACATCAAATGCCTCCAAATAATCGGCAACACGTTTTACAAAACTTCCACCAAGTGCACCATCTACAACTCTATGATCGTAAGAATGTGACAAGAACATTTTCTGACGAATTCCTATAAAATCGCCTTCCGGAGTTTCTATAACCGCAGGAACTTTTCGTATTGCACCAAGTGCTAAAATTCCAACTTGTGGCTGATTGATAATCGGTGTTCCAAAAACAGAACCAAAAGTTCCTACATTGGTTACTGTGTACGTTCCACCTTGCGTATCATCTGGTTTTAATTTTCCGTTTTTAGCTCTGTTTCCTAAATCGTTTACAGCTTTTGCCATTCCAACAAGGTTTAGTTGATCGGCATTTTTTATTACTGGAACAATTAAATTTCCGTTAGGTAATGCTGCTGCCATTCCTAAGTTTATATTTTTCTTTTTAATAATGTAATCACCATCAACAGAAATATTTAATCCTGGATAATCTTTCAACGCTTTAGCAACTGCTTCCATAAAAATTGGAGTAAACGTTAGTTTTTCGCCTTCACGTTTTTCAAATGCTACTTTAACTTTTTCTCTCCATTTTACAATATTGGTAACATCAACTTCTATAAACGATTGCACGTGTGCAGAGGTTTGAACTGATGCAACCATGTAACCTGCAATGAGTTTTCTCATTCGGTCCATTTCTATAATTTCGTCTCCACCGTTAACGGAAATTGGTTGTGGGTTGTGAGTTTTGGGTTGTGAGTTTTGAGTAGTTTGCTCTGAGTTTTGAGTTATGGGTTGTGAGACTGATTGATTTGGAATTTCAACTTTTTTGTCAGAATGAGCTTGTCGAAGTCCAACAAATTTTAAAATGTCTTCTTTGGTAACTCTTCCTTCTTTTCCTGAACCAGAAATACTTTCTAATTCTGATACAGAAACTCCTTCTTCTTTAGCAATGTTTTTTACTAATGGTGAAAAGAATTTATCTGAATCGGCAAAATTTTGAGGAACTGCAACTGTTTCTTTAGCAACTTCTACTGTTTTTACTACTGCTGCAATTATTTCTTGTTTTACTTCTTCAACTTTGGCAGTTTCAGCTTTAACCTCTACATTTCCTGCTTCTGTTTCTATAATTGCAATTGTTTGACCAACTTGAACCAAGTCATCTTTTCCAAAAAGTTTTTCTACTAAAATACCAGCAACTTCACTTGGAACTTCGCTATCTACTTTATCTGTAGCGATTTCTAGAACGGCTTCATCCATTTCTATTCTATCGCCAACTTCTTTTAACCAATTGGTAATTGTTGCTTCTGCAACGCTTTCTCCCATTTTTGGAAGTTTTAATTCAAACTTTGCCATATATGTAAACTAAAGTTGTTTTTTTATAATCTGACTGCAAAAATACTAATTATTTTAAGGTTTTGATATGATTTATGCTATTTTTCACAAATTATTATTTGTCCGATATCGTTGGCATTGTTGCTTCCTATTTTAAAATTGGAACTTGGAAAATAATTTTTAAAAGTACAATTTGAAGTATTATTGTCTTCCATATATTTAATAATTTCTACAAATTGAAAAGAAGATGTATCAAATGTTATTTCGTAGTTTATAGTTGGATTGATTTTAAAATCTTCGAATTTAGAATATCTTTTAGATGTTGAAAAAGATGTTGAATTGATATCATTTTTAGAAAATATTATAAATTCATCAACAATAAATGGTCGGTTTTTTTGTTGGTTTTTTTTAATGATAGAGAATACAAATGCTCCAATTTTCATAAAAACATCAAACACAATTGATTTACTAAAGTGTTTTTTATAAAAGAAATTCATTGCTTCTTGAAATCGTTTCATGTATTTTCCATCACGAACTGTACTTTCTCCTTTATAATGTATTACGGTAGTTTCATGAAAATAATAGTTAAACTTTCCGTTTTTCAGTGCCATATAACTAAGATCAATATCGTCTGAGTACATAAAACAGTTTTCGTCAAAACCTCCAATTTCATTATATAACTCGCGTTTCATAACCATAAATGCGCCAACAAGAATAGCAACTTTTCCTGATTGATTTTCGTTTAAATGCTGCGCATAATATTTTCCAAATAAATTGGATATTTTATATAAGCCAAAGATTTTAGTGAAGGCAACCCAAGTTGTTGGAATTCCTCTTTTAGATTCTGGAAGGAATTTTCCTGTTCCGTCTATTAATTTACAGCCAATAATTCCTAGTTGCGAGTTGAGAGTTTTGAATTTCGAGTTTCGAGTTTCAGATTTTAGAATTGGTTCTTCGACTGCGCTCTGTGTGACAAAATTTAGTATTTTGGTAAAGGTATCTTCAGCAACAACTGTATCTGGATTTAGTATACAAATGTAATCGCCTTTGGCTTGGGCAACTCCAATATTATTTCCTTTTGGAAAACCTAAATTTTCTTTATTTTTAATTAATGTGATATTTGGAAAACAAGATTGCATCATTTCGCAACTATCGTCTGATGAATTATTGTCTATTACAATTATTTCTCCGTCAATATTTTCAAGTGCTTTTAAAACACTTAAAACACATTGCTCTAGAAAATAGCGAACGTTATAATTTAGGATTATTACTGATAGTTGCATTTGCCAAATTTAATACAACTTTTTTTAATCTTGAAAAAAAATACTGACACTAAATAATTATAAAAAAAAAGATAACCCAAAAGTTAGTAAAAAAACAACAACCTTAAATTGATAGGTACTATCTTCAATTCCTAATTTTATTTGATATTTTTTTATAAATTTGTAACACCGAGAGGAAGCTTCTTGCGATAATTCACTGGATGTTTACCTTGTGTAGTCTCAACTTTTAAGTTGGGACTATTTTTTTTGATTTTATTTTCTTCGAAAATATCTGCCCGAGAGCAAAACTTTTGCTCCTCTTCTTGGATATTTAACCCATAATTTGCATTATAAATTT
>NZ_JAYUPK010000093.1:0-6569 GCF_043760115.1 Flavobacterium sp. | reverse complement strand
GATAAATTACACCTGTCTGTAACTTCAATTATAGACAAGCACGAATGTTGATCGTGATCTGTACACAATCCGCAATCGTACGGACAACCATAATGCACTTTGGTATTGAATTTTAAAGGCATTTCCGATTGCTTGTTGTAGTTTCTTATCTGCTTGTAATAATCAACATCATCTGCAATCATCACTTTAGAATCGCCATGCGTTTTGCAATGTTTCAGCATAAAAACTTTGTTGTCTTGAAAAACTATTTTGGCATCAATAGTATGTAAACATACTGGACACAAGCTTTTGGTGTAATCGTAATATATGTAATTTCTTGTTTTCATTTATAATTTTAAGTTTTTTATGTCGGATTCTATTTCTTTTAGACTTTTTTCAATTTCAATCTTTTTAAAATTCTCTTGAAATTTTTCATATTCTAAACTCGATTTTTCAACTGCCATTTGATGACTAATAGTGCCTGCGTGAACAAGAAGTTCTCTTCCATTTAATTGCAAAATACTGTCCAATCTATCTTTCCAATCGTTCATGTACATTGGAGTATTCTGTTGAGCCATAGTCTCAGCAAATGCCAAATACTGCTCAACTAATAATCCAAGTAATTTTATTTCACTTTCATTCAAATAATTTTTTGCAATGCTTACATCGTTTTTAGTAACCGATTTATTTTCTTTTTTATCAAATGATTGCATTCCTAATAAAGGTAATGTTGCATCAACTCTTCTGTAAACTAATTCGGCAGCAGTATTTTGAGAAATTGCCCAAAGTAATTTATTTTGAATAATTTTAAAAAACGATATTGTATTTTCATCTTTTGGATTGTAATCAATACTTGTAGTATAAATGTCTTTTATCTTTTGGTAAAAAAAACGTTCTGACAATCTAATTTCTCGAATTCTCTCTTGTAATTCAGTAAAATAATTCATTGAGTTACCAGATTTGAATCGGTCATCATTCAAAGCAAAACCTTTAATAATGTATTCTTTTAAACGTTGGGTTGCCCAAATTCTAAATTGTGTTCCTTGTTGCGATTTTACTCTGTAACCAACTGAAATTATAACGTCTAGATTGTAGAAGTTAGTATCATAATTTTTCCCATCATCGGCAGTTGTTCGGAATTTCCGAACAACTGAATTTGAATCCAATTCCTTATCATCAAAAACATTTTTTATGTGTTCACTAATAGTAGATTTTGATTTTTGAAATAAATCACAAATTTGTGCTTGAGACAACCAAACAGTTTCTTCCTCAAGACGAACATCAATTTTAATAGTTCCTTCTGTGCTTTGATATATAAGTATTTCTCCTGAATTCATTTATTTAACTTTTAAAATTCTAACTGTAAACTTCCAATAATAAACAAATATAAACAAAGCACTCCATTGAATACTACTCAAATTTAAAAATAAGGGTTGATAGGGTTTTATAAATTCAACTAAAAATCTATATAAAAAATACAGCATCATAAAGAGTTTAAATCGGTCGCCGTTTATCAAATTCATATTTTTAATTTTTATAAAAAATATAAAAAGTAATACCATAAAAGTCATTTCATAAAGTGCAACAGGATGACGCAATTTTCCATCACCAAGATTCATTGCTGTAAAAAATGTTGTTTCTACTCCATAAGCAGGTTCAGCAATTCCCATAGAAAAACAACCAATTCTTCCAATAAAAAGTGCTACAATTATAGGAATTACATAAATATCGCCTGATGCAATTTTTACTCCAATACATTTTTTGATTAATTCAACACCAAATAATCCGCCAAGAAAACCACCAGCAACAGTTTTATTTTGGTAAAAAATCATCCAAGTTTGATTCATAATTTGAGATGGATTTTCTAGCATTGCAATTACCCTTGAACCAATTAATGCTCCAATCATTGCGCCAAGTAAAATCCATAATCTATTGATGTCGTTTATGGAATCTGGAGTTTTTTTCTTCAAATAATAGTACAATCTAACACCAATAAAAAACGCCAAAGTTTCAAATATAAAATGATAATATACCTTGCTTCCAAAAAGTTCAAATTGATACGGAAAGTTCATAAAAAACAGATTTTATACTAATGAAATTATAATGATATTTTTGCTAAAAATAGGCACTTTTTTACTACTTTTGCACCGAATTTATACTAATTATTTTTATATGTTATCAGTTTCTAATCTGTCGGTTCAATTTGGTAAAAGAATATTATTTGACGATGTAAATACAACCTTTACACAAGGTAATTGCTATGGGATTATTGGAGCAAATGGCGCAGGAAAATCTACATTTTTAAAGATTTTATCTGGCGAGTTTGATCCAACTTCTGGTCATATTCATTTGGAACCAGGAAAACGTATGTCGGTTTTAAATCAAAATCACAACGTTTTCGACGAACATACTGTTTTAGAAACTGTAATGATGGGAAACAAAGTACTGTTTGCAATTAAGCAAGAAATGGATGCTTTGTATGCCGATTATACTGATGATAAAGTAGATAGAATAGGCGAGTTGCAAGTAAAATTTGAAGAAATGAACGGTTGGAATGCCGATTCTGCTGCTGCTTCAATGCTTTCTAATCTTGGAATTTCTGAAGAATTTCATTATACTTTAATGGCAGATTTAGACGGAAAATTAAAAGTTCGTGTGCTTCTAGCACAAGCATTATTTGGAAATCCTGACGTATTAATTATGGATGAACCTACCAATGATTTAGATTTTGAAACCATAACTTGGCTAGAAAATTTCTTGGCGAATTATGAAAATACAGTCATTGTAGTTTCTCACGACAGACACTTTTTAGACTCAGTTTGTACTCATATTTCTGATATTGATTTTTCTAAAATTAATCACTTTTCTGGAAATTATACTTTTTGGTATGAATCTAGTCAGTTAGCTGCAAAACAAAAAGCACAACAAAATAAGAAAGCCGAAGAAAAGAAAGCCGAATTGGAAGAATTTATTCGTCGTTTTAGTGCGAATGTTGCCAAATCTAAACAAGCAACGTCTCGTAAAAAAATGATTGATAAATTGAATTTAGATGAAATTCGTCCGTCAAGCAGAAGATATCCTGCCATTATTTTTGATGTTGAAAGAGAAGCTGGAGATCAAATTTTGCATGTAGAAAATCTTGCTGCATCAATTGATGGAGAAGTTTTATTTAAAAATGTAGATTTAAATATGGCAAAAGGCGATAAAGTAGTAGTTTTTTCTAAAGATTCTAGAGCTACAACTGCTTTTTATGAAATATTAAACGGAAATCAAATTGCCGATGCAGGAACTTTTGATTGGGGAATTACTACCAATCAATCGTATTTACCAAATGATAACAGTAACTTTTTTACAGATGGAAGTTTGAATTTAGTAGATTGGTTGCGTCAATTTGTAAAAACAGAAGAAGAACGCGATGAAGTTTACGTTCGTGGTTTTCTTGGAAAAATGATTTTTTCTGGAGAAGAAGCTTTAAAAAAATGTACGGTACTTTCTGGAGGAGAAAAAGTGCGTTGTATGTTGTCTAGAATGATGATGATTCGTGCTAACGTTTTAATGCTAGACGAACCAACAAATCACTTAGATTTAGAATCGATTACCGCTTTTAATAATTCGTTAAAAAACTTTAAAGGTTCGGTTTTAATAACTACTCACGATCATGAGTTTGCTCAAACAGTTGGAAATAGAGTTTTAGAAATTACTCCAAAAGGTGTAATTGACAGGTACATGACATTTGACGATTATCTTGATAATGAAGGCGTTCAAGAACTTAGAAAGAAAATGTATAGTTAGAGTTGGAAGCAGGAAGATTGAAGCTGGAAGTTTAAAATACTATTTAAAAAGTAATTTTTTAGATAATAGTTTGATATAATAATTTTGAATTATTTACTTAAACTAATAACTGAATACAGTCAACAGAGAACACACAACTCATATCTCATAACTCACAACTGAAAACTGAGACTATCTCTTATGTTTCCAACGCTTGTGTGTCCATAAATAAAATTCTGGTGCTTCTTTAATTTGGTTTTCTACTTTTCTTGTAAAAAGTTCTGATATTTTGAAGTCTGGAACAGATTGAACATCTTCTGATAAAACTTCAAATGATGCTTCATAGTAACCACGTTTTACTTTTTTTCCTTTTAAAAAAATTACATTCATATCATATCGTTTGGCTAGAGTTTCTGCGCCAGTATGAATTGGTGTTTCAATTCCTAGAAAACTATCCCAATATAAATTTTGAGAAAATCTTGGCGTTTGATCACTTGCAAATCCAAAAACTCCTAAAACATTATTTTTTGCATTATTCTCAATTGTTGATTTAGTTTCTTTTGTTGAAATTAAAACGGCTTTAAATTTAGAACGTATGTCTCTTACCAATTTATCAAAATATTTATTGGCAATTTTTTTATAAATTCCGTAACCTATAAAATTAATATGATGGTTCATAGAAACTGCCCATTCGTAACTTGCATAATGTGCGCACATTAACGCAATACTTTTACCTTTTTTTTCTAAATCTAAATAGACTTCTATATTCGTAAAAACATATCTTTTATTCATTTCTTCTCTAGAAATTGTCATTGTTTTTATCATTTCTAAAAAAGTATCACATAAATGATGGTATGATTTTTTTTCTATTTTTAATAATTCTTCCTTTGAAAAATTAGGAAATGCTAAAGTTAAATTTTCTCTTACTGTTTTTTTTCTATAACCAATTATATAATATACAATTACATAAACAATATCAGAAACTAAATATAAAAGTGGAAATGGAAGTATAGAAATTATCCAAAGAATAGGATAGAAAATAAGATAAAGTAAAAATTGCATTCGTATTTTTTATGCAAATATACAATTTTAAGTATTTTTTCATCTTTTGTTTAACAAAACCTGAATAAGTATTCTTATTTTTACCTAAAAAAAATATTTTTTATGGAGAATAATCTATTCTTGTTAGCATTAATTGGAGCCAATGTTTTATTTAGTTGGAAAGGATTTGAAGATGAATCTTTTTTTAGAAAATATGAATTTCATATTGGAAGCATTAAATCTGGAGAACAAATTAGAATGATTACTTCGGGGTTTCTTCATGGTGATATAGCGCATTTGGCTTTTAATATGATTGCATTGTATTCATTTGCCCAAGTTGTAATTTCTTATTTTGGAACATTAACTTTCTTTTTAATTTATTTTGCAAGTTTAATTGTTGGAAACTTACTTACGTTATATTTTCATAAAAATGAATATAATTATAGAGCAGTTGGTGCATCTGGCGCAGTTACTGGAATAATTTATGCTGCAATTTTATTGTTTCCAGATATGAATATTTATTTATTTTTTGCAATTCCTATAAAATCATACATTTTTGGATTTTTGTATTTAATGTATTCTATTTATGGTATGAAAGCTAAAAATGATAATATTGGTCATACAGCACATTTTGGTGGAGCAATTGCAGGTTATGTTTTTACAATTGCTAAAGTTCCAGAGTTGGTAAGTCAAAGTAGCTTTATTGTAATACTTTTAGGAATACCTATTATACTATTATTTATAATGGCATACAGAGAAAAAATATAATTGGCACAACTTTTGAAAATAGATTACTAAACTAAAACAAATTATTATGAAAAAGTCGTTATTAATTTTAATTACATTATTTGCAACCATGGTAGAAGCACAAGAACATCAAAAACAAATTCCTCAAATTGTAGTAAACGGAGAAGGAAAAATTAAGGTTACACCAGATCAAGCAAGTATTACAATTGCAATTGAAACCAAAGGAACTAAGGCCATTGATGTTAAAAAAGAGAATGACATTTCAGTAGAAAAAGTAATTCAGTTTATTAAAAAAATGAAATTACCTAAAGAAGATGTTTTAACACAACGAGTGCAATTAAATCCTAATTATGATTATGATAAAAAGAAGCACAGTTATATTGCTAATCAAACTATTGTAATAAATTTAAAAGATTTAGCAAAATACGATGAATTGATGGAAGGCATTGTTGATGCTGGAGCAAATAGAATTGATAATGTAGAATTTAAATCGTCTAAAATTAATCAAATACAATCTGATGCTAGAAAAGCTGCAATGAAAGACGCAATGAAAAAAGCAGAAGATTATGTTTCTGTATTAAACGGACAAAAAGTGGGAAAGGCGTTATTGATAAATGATAATTCTCAAACTTATTTTCCACAACCAATGTTTAAAGCAGCAAATATGTCTGTAATGGCTGACGATTCTGCTCCAAGAGAAACACTTGCTATTGGTGAAATGGAAGTTTTATGTAACGTGCAAGTAAGTTTTATATTAGAATAAAATCTAATATAAGAATTACATATAAACCAAAAAAAGTCTAGAGAAATCTAGACTTTTTTTAGTTAGTATGTGGGAAGAGCAGGATTGACTTTGTCTTTCCTACAAAGCTACGCTTTGAAAATACTTTAAACAAAAAAATGCTCAAGCAAGCTTGGGCATTTTTTTCTTTTTAAAGTATTTATTCGTGGGAAGAGCAGGATTGACTTTGTCTTTCCTACAAAGCTACGCTTTGAAAATACTTTAAACAAAAAAATGCTCAAGCAAGCTT
>NZ_JAYUPK010000092.1:0-6601 GCF_043760115.1 Flavobacterium sp. | reverse complement strand
TATCTTTAATATCTATAGGTAATTCTTGCTTTAGATAAATCGTAAGGACTCATTTCTAGTTTTACTTTGTCACCAGGTAACAATTTAATGTAATGCATACGCATTTTTCCAGAGATGTGAGCGATAACGATATGTCCGTTTTCTAATTCTACACGAAACATCGCATTTGATAATGCTTCAATGATTGATCCGTCTTGTTCTATTGCTGATTGTTTTGCCATATATTAAGCTACTGCTTTTCTATTTTTTCCACTTTTCATCAATCCGTCGTATTCTTTATTCAATAAATATGAATTTATTTGTTGAATGGTATCAATTGCAACTCCAACCATAATGATTAGTGATGTTCCACCATAAAACATAGCCCAAGATTGTTGAACATTAAAACTAACAACTATTGCAGGAAATATAGCAATCAAAGCTAAAAATAATGATCCTGGAAAAGTTACAAGTGACATAATCTTATCAAGAAAGTCTGCTGTTTCAACACCAGGTTTTACACCAGGAATGAAACCACCACTTCTTTTTAAATCATCTGCCATTTTATTAGTTGGAACTGTTATTGCAGTATAGAAAAATGTAAATACTATAATTAAAGTAGCAAAAACTAAATTATACCAAAGACCAAACATATTACTAAAAGCTCCAGCAATTGATTGTGACATTTCTGAATCAGAAATACCAGCAAGAGCAGCAGGAATAAACATAATAGCTTGGGCAAAGATAATTGGCATAACTCCAGCAGCATTAAGCTTTAAAGGAATCCATTGTCTATTTCCACCAATCATATCTTGTTCAAAATCTCCTGTAGTAGTTCTTCTAGCATATTGAACAGGAATTTTTCTAACAGCCATTACTAACAATATACAAGCAATTATTACTAATAACCATAATATAATTTCTAAAACCAATATCATTGGTCCACCATTATTATTAGTAACTCTTGATGTAAATTCTTGAATTAAAGCTTGAGGTAATCTTGCAAGAATACCAACCATTATTAAAAGTGAAATACCATTTCCAATTCCTTTGTCAGTTATTTTTTCTCCCAACCACATAGCAAAAACTGTACCTGTAGTTAAAATTAAAACTGATGAAAATAAGAAAGAAAATGAATCAAAACCTAATAAAAATGCTTCTTGAGGAATAGTTTGTCTTAGATTAATAATGTAACCTGGACCTTGAAGTAAAGTTATACCAATTGTCAACCAACGTGTGATTTGATTTAGTTTCTTTCTTCCGCTTTCTCCATCTTTTTGAAGTTTTTGTAAATAAGGAATAGCTATTCCCATTAACTGTACAACGATTGAAGCAGAAATATATGGCATAATTCCTAGAGCAAAAACTGAAGCTTTTGAAAATGCTCCACCAGTAAACATATCTAGAATAGAACCTATTCCGTCTTTTGTTTGACCAGTTAAACCACTTAATTGTGTTGCATCAATTCCTGGAAGAGTAACGTGAGCACCAAATCTATATACTAAAAGTAAACCTAAAGTAACTAAGATTCTGTTTTTCAACTCCTCTATTTTCCACACATTCTTGAATGATTCAATAAAATTCTTCATATAATCAGAATATTATAATAAAACTACTTCACCTCCAGCAGCTTCTATAGCGGCTTTAGCTGTTGCAGTAAATTTGTGAGCAGATACTTTCAATTTTGCTTTTAATTCGCCACCACCTAAAATCTTAACGAGTTCGGTTTTAGTAGCCAAACGATTTGAAACTAATACAGAAAAGTCTACAGTATCAGTTACAATTCCATTATCAACTAGCAATTGAAGTTTATCAAGATTAACACCTTGATGTTCTATTCTATTAACATTTGTAAAACCAAACTTAGGAACACGTCTTTGTAATGGCATTTGTCCACCTTCAAATCCAATCTTTTTAGAATAACCAGAACGAGATTTTGCTCCTTTGTGACCTCTTGCAGAAGTACCACCTTTTCCAGAACCTTCTCCTCTACCTAATCTTTTATTTTGATTGTGTGTAGAACCTTCAGCAGGTTGTAAGTTACTTAAATTCATAACTGTTTTTGTTATTAAGCTTCTGTTACAGAAACTAAGTGTTTAACTTTATTTATCATTCCAAGGATAGTTGGATTTGAATCATGCTCTACAACCTGACCCATTTTACGTAGACCCAAAGCTTCTAATCCTCTTTTTTGTGTAAGTGGACAATTAATTTTACTTCTAACCTGTTTTACTAATAATTTAGCCATAATTTCCTTGAATTAACCTTTAAAAACTTTTTCTAAAGAAACGCCTCTTTGTTTTGCAACTGTATATGCGCTTCTCATTTGTAGTAATGCATCAAAGGTTGCTTTAACCACGTTGTGTGGATTAGAAGAACCTTGGGATTTTGATAATACATCGTGAATACCAACTGATTCAAGTACTGAACGAACAGCACCACCAGCAATAACTCCTGTACCATGAGATGCAGGCATTAAAAATACACGAGCTCCACCAAATTTACCTTTTTGTTCGTGAGGTACAGATTGTCCACTTAGAGGAATTCTAACTAAATTTTTCTTAGCATCTTCTACTGCTTTCGCAATTGCTTCAGAAACATCTTTAGATTTACCTAATCCGTGACCAACCACACCACTTTCATCACCTACAACAACAATAGCGGAAAAACCAAATGCTCTTCCTCCTTTAGTTACTTTGGTAACACGATTTACACTTACCAAACGATCTTTTAATTCAAGACCACTTGGTTTTACTAACTCTACATTCTTGTATTTATTAGACATAATATATTAGAATTTAAGTCCAGCCGCTCTTGCGCCTTCTGCTAATGATTTAATACGACCGTGATATAAATAACCTCCTCTATCGAATGTTATTGTATCTATACCAGATTTTAATGCTTTTTCTGCAACAAGTTTTCCAACTGTATTTGCAACTTCAACATTAGTACCTTTAGAATCTACTCCTTTATCTCTTGAAGAAATAGCTAATAATGTAACACCATTTGCATCGTCTATAAGTTGTGCATAGATTTCTTTATTACTTCTGAATACAGAAAGTCTTGGTCTTGCAGCTGTTCCGCTAACAATCTTTCTTATTCTATACTGGATTCTCTGTCTTCTTTCAGATTTTGTTAATGACATAATCTATAATTTTATGCTGATTTACCAGCTTTTCTTCTTAATACTTCACCTACAAATTTCACACCTTTTCCTTTATAAGGTTCTGGTTTACGGAAACCTCTAATTTTAGCGGCAATTTGACCTAAAAGTTGTTTATCAAAAGATGTTAACTTAACTATTGGGTTTTTACCTTTTTCGGAAATTGTTTCTAAAGTAACTTCTTTAGCAACTTCTAAAACAATATTATGAGAAAAACCAAGTGCTAAATCAAGTTTTTGACCTTGATTTGATGCTCTATAACCAACACCAACAAGTTCTAACTCTTTAGTAAAACCGTTAGATACACCTTCAATCATATTATTGATTAATGATCTGTATAAACCGTGTTTAGCTCTTTGATCTTTATGGTCTGATGATCTTTCAACTAGTACTTGACCTTCTTCAACTTTAACTGTAACGTCCGAAAACTCTTGTGTTAGTTGACCTAATTTTCCTTTAACTGTAACCAAAGCTTCTGTTAACTCTACAGTTACACCAGCTGGAATTACTATTGGATTTTTACCTATTCTTGACATCGCTTAGTATTTTATAAATTAGTATACGTAACAAATTACTTCACCACCAACATTCAATTGTTTAGCTTGTTTTCCTGTCATCAACCCTTTAGAAGTTGAAACAATAGCAATTCCTAAACCATTAAGAATTCTTGGTACATTTGAAGCACCTGCATATTTACGTAAACCTGGTTTACTAATTCTTTGGATATCTTTAATTACTGGCTCTTTAGTATCTTTATCATACTTCAAAGCAATTTTGATTGAACCCTGAACAGCGTTGTCTTCAAACTTGTAACTTAAAATATATCCTTGATCGAATAAAATTTTTGTGATTTCTTTTTTTAAATTAGATGCCGGAATTTCAACAACTTTGTGGTTTGCACGCACAGCATTTCTAACTCTTGTAAGATAATCTGCAATTGGATCTGTATACATTTGTATAAATTTGCGGTTATGGTTTTCTATAAAAACTATTTTTATGAACCTTTAACCAATTAAAAACTATTTTTATTACCAACTCGCTTTTTTAACACCTGGTATTAAACCTTGGTTAGCCATTTCACGAAATGTTACACGAGACAAACCAAATTGACGCATATAACCTCTTGGCCTACCTGTTAATTTACAACGGTTGTGTAAACGAACTGGAGAAGCATTTTTTGGTAATTTTTGTAAACCTTCATAATCCTTAGCTTCTAACAAAGCTTTTCTTTTTTCAGCGTACTTTACTACCGTTTTTTCTCTCTTCACCTCACGGGCTTTCATTGATTCTTTAGCCATATCTTAATTCTTTTTAAAAGGTAAACCTAATTCTGATAATAATGATTTTGCTTCCTTATCTGTATTTGCAGATGTTACAAAAGTAATATCCATACCAGAGATTTTGTTAACTTTATCGATATCAATTTCCGGAAAAATGATTTGCTCTAAAACTCCAAGATTGTAATTACCTCTTCCATCAAAACCGGTCGCTTTAATTCCGCTAAAATCTCTTACACGTGGTAAAGCAGAAGTAATAAGTCTATCTAAAAACTCATACATTCTTTCACCTCTTAAAGTTACTTTAGCACCAATTGGCATTCCTTTTCTTAATTTGAAAGAAGCAACATCTTTTTTAGAAATTGTAGAAACAGATTTTTGTCCTGTAATTTTAGTTAATTCGTCAACTGCATAGTCAACTAACTTTTTATCAGAAACTGCTGCCCCAACTCCACGGCTTAAAACAATTTTTTCAAGTTTTGGAACTTGCATAACGTTTTTATAACCGAATTCTTCTTTAAGTGAAGGTACAATTCTACTTTTATACTCTTCTTTTAGTCTAGGTATATATGACATAACTATAATACTTGATTAGATTTTTTCGAAAATCTTACTTTCTTATCACCTTCTATTCTAATTCCAACTCTTGTAGTTTCTTTAGATTTTGGATCTATAAGAGACAAATTTGAAATTTGAATTGGTGCTTCTTTCTTAATAATTCCACCTTGAGGACTTTTAGCACTTGGTTTAGTGTGCTTTGAAACCATATTAACACCTTCAACAATTGCTTTATTGTCTTCACGGATAACTCTAACAATTTTACCTTCAGAACCTTTGTGGTCTCCAGCTATAACTCTTACAATATCGCCTGTTTTTATTTTTAACTTTGTCATCATCAATCGAATTAAAGCACTTCTGGTGCTAATGATACAATTTTCATAAATTGTTTTTCACGAAGCTCTCTTGCTACAGGACCAAAAACACGAGTTCCTCTCATTTCACCAGCAGCATTTAATAAAACGCAAGCGTTATCATCAAATCTAATGTATGAACCATCGGCTCTTCTCACTTCTTTTTTAGTTCTTACAACAACTGCAGTTGAAACTGTACCTTTTTTAACGTTTCCGTTAGGTGTTGCATCTTTAATTGAAACTACAATTTTATCTCCAACAGAGGCATAACGTCTTTTCGTTCCTCCTAAAACACGGATTGTCAAAACTTCTTTTGCACCTGTGTTATCTGCGACTTTTAGTCTTGATTCTTGTTGTACCATAATTATTTAGCTCTTTCAATGATTTCAACTAATCTCCAACACTTTAATTTACTTAAAGGTCTAGTTTCCATGATCTTTACAGTATCTCCAATGTTGCAATCATTTGTTTCGTCGTGTGCAACATATTTTTTAGTCTTTAACACGAACTTACCATATAATGGGTGTTTTACTTTTCTTGTTTCAGAAACAACAATAGATTTCTCCATTTTGTTGCTTGTAACTACACCAACTCTTTCTTTTCTTAAATTTCTTTTTTCTTCCATCTTTCAGCAGATTACAATTATTGTAACTCTCTTTTACTTAGTTCAGTTGCCAATCTTGCTACCGATCTTCTCATAGTTCTTATTTGAAGAGGGTTTTGAATTGGTGAAATAGTGTGAGCCGTTTTTAATTCGGCATATGTTTTTTTCAACTGAACAAGTTGTACTTGTACTTCAGCTGTAGATAGATTGATAATTTCTGATTGTTTCATAATTTATATAAGATTATGCTTCGAAATCTCTAGCAATAACAAATTTAGTTTTAACTGGAAGTTTTTGAGCAGCTAAGCGTAAAGCTTCTTTAGCTACAGCTAAAGGCACTCCTCCAACTTCAAACATTATTTTTCCGGGTTTAACAACGGCAGCCCAATATTCTACGGCACCTTTACCTTTACCCATACGTACCTCAAGAGGTTTCTTAGTTATAGGTTTGTCTGGAAATACATTTATCCAAAGTTGTCCTTCTCTTTTCATAAAACGAGTTGCAGCAATACGCGCAGCTTCTATTTGACGTGAAGTTAAAAACATACCATTTTCATGTACAGATTTAATTCCAAACATTCCACTTGAAAGCATATGTCCTCTTTGAGAAACACCTTTCATTCTACCTTTTTGTACCTTACGGTATTTTGTTCTTTTAGGCTGTAAC
>NZ_JAYUPK010000091.1:0-19493 GCF_043760115.1 Flavobacterium sp. | reverse complement strand
CTACCGGAAGCGTCAATATTAATTGAACAAAATTCCATTTTGAAGCGTCCATTATTTTAAGTAATGGATTATTTGGAATCATTTCTATCATAGCAATGGCAAAAACTGGGACAGTAAAAACAACTGCCACTTTCATTTTTTTAACCAAATCTTTATAGGTTTTTTGTTCTTCAGAATCGCTTGGATTCATTGGCACCAAATCCATTCCACATATTGGACACGAACCAGAATGTTCTTTGATAATTTCTGGATGCATTGGGCAAGTGTACAATGATTTTGAATTTTCTACATCGTGAACTTTTTCTAAATTCATTCCACATACTGGACAATCACCAGCTTTGTTGTAATTTTTGTCGCCTTCGCAATGCATTGGACAATGGTATTTGGAAGCCGAATCATTATTTGAAGAAACGGTTTTATTATCTTTATCTAAGATTTTTTTATCAGAATTTTTAGATTTTTCTTCATCAAAATCTGAAATGGAATAGTTTCCAATAGATGAAAGTACTTCTTGAAATTTAGAAATTGGAATGTGTTTTTCCATAGTAATTGAAGCACTATTTGTCTCTAAAGAAACGGTTGCTTCAATGCCATCAATTTCATTTAATGCTTTTTCAACTTTAGACTTGCAACCATTACAACTCATTCCTGAAATTGTATATTTATGTGTCATTAGTTTTTTTAATTAAAACCAACTTCACAATAAGTATTGCAAAGTTGATTTATTATTTTAGCGAAATAAGAACATTATTCTGCTGCATTTTCTGCAACAGGTTCAGTTAATTTCATTCCGCATTTAGAACATTTGTCGTTCATTTTTCCTTGAACTTCTGGATGCATTGGGCAAGCATACATTTTTTCTGCCATCATTTTTTTAGAAGAACCATCGTTCATCATTGTAGAATCATTGTCTATCATAGTTGAATCATTTTCCATCATTTCTGAATCGTTTGTTGTTACTTCTTTTGTTTTTTGGTTGCATGAAACCAATGTGAAAATGCTAAATGTTGCAATTAAAATCACCTTTTTCATAAGATTATTTGTTAATTATTATTTACAATAAATTTACTAATTGATTTACCTTATAGTGTTACATTAATTAGTATACTAGTTACATAATTACTTCTTATTTTTCTTAATATTAAAAAAAGTATATTCCATTTTAAGATAAAATCCATTTGGCGCAGATCGTAACATTGAAGCGTATAATTCTTGTTTGTAAGCCAAATCAATTCTAGCTTGACTGTTAATAATGAACTGAATTGAAGGCGCAACATCTAAGTATGATTTTCCGTTTTCGTTTAGCGTTTGACCTAAAAATTCAACCATTAAATTAATATTAGTTTGCTTAAAACTGGTATATTTTTTAGGATAAACAAGTTTGCCAAATGATAGTGTGTAATTAGTTGCATTATCACTTTGAGTTGATGGAAAAGTATAATTGGGTTTGTTATCAAATGCTTTTTCAAAAGATATTGTAGAACTAATTGCTACTTTATTAATTAGTTGAGTTGCAATAATTCCAGTTTCAAATCCTGTATTGTGTCCCATAGTTTCAATTTCCTCTTGATGAATATCGGCATTATTAAAACTGTATCTTCCAAAAGTTGCCAAACGAAAATGACTGTGCAAATCATCTACTGAAAAAATTCGATATTTTGCATAGAAACTTCCACCTTCGGTAACTAAACTTGTATTTCTATTACTTACAAAAGCCGAAGCGTGAACCATCAAGTTTTTATTAATTCCCCACATAATTTCAGGCATTAAATGATAGTTATATCCTGATTTTATTTGCTCATTTAGTAGCGATTGACCCAAACGAAAACCTATAGAATTACTTGGCATATTGCTTGCAGGTTCGGTAAAAACAAACAGTTCTTGTGCTTTTATTTGAAAAGAAATTAGTACAATGAAACCAATAAATAATTGCTTCATTTTAAATGGTTTTTAAATGATAATTATCTTCGTTTTCAAATGCATAACTTGGATATTTTGCATACAATTTAGATAATTTTTTATATTCTTTTTGAGTAACAAAACCTTTATCTAAAATTTTAATTCTAGTTTCACCATTCAACGTTTTTGGTTTAGAATCTATAAAAATTAATGGTAAATTATCTTGAGTTACAGATAAATTATCTGAAATATTTAGATTTTCAAATTGCATTGTAACTATCATAGAACCAACAAAAAATCCAGCTTTTTCAACACGTTCTTTTAAAATTTTTGGTGTAATTTTGGTATCTTTTTTTAGATAAACTGTAAACGTATTGGTGTTTAAATCTGTTTCTACTTTATCTACTTCTACAAGTGCTTTAAACTGTTTATTTATTGCATTAGAACACATAGAACAAGTTAAACCTGTAGCAATTATTTCAGCTTTGGTAATTTGTGAATTTGCATTTAATGCAAATAAAAATAGCGTTATATAAACGAATATATTTTTCATAAATTTTCAAATTATTTAATAGTTTCTACAGTTTTTCCGCAAGAAAGCATCATTGATCCAAAATATGGATTTTTAATAGTATTTTCTTTGCTTAACCAATTGGCGCCTTTTCCATCGTTTGCCATTGGACAAAATTGGTAGTAGGTTGGTGTTTCTGTTTTAGAAATTTTTATTAATTCGTAAATTGAAAGAGATAATGTATCAAAAGAATCTCTTTGTTTTTTAGCGTCAGATGTTGCAGCAATTGCAGTTACATCTTGTTTTAAATTTTCTAAAACTTTCATCCAAACCATGTGAACATCCATTTTTAAAGCATCCATTTTAACAGAATTGATGGTAGAAAGTAGCGTTTTAGCATTTGCAGCAGCAGCAATTCCATCAGTTTTAACCAAAGCATCTTTTACAGCAAAATAGTTTTCGTAAATGTCATTAAGTTGATTTACCTCTTGATTATCAATGGTTTTAACGTTGTCAGACATGTTCATTTTTTGTATGCTTTTTTCTTCTGTTTTAGTTTCTGTTTTACCAACTCTTTCATATTGGCAACATCCGTGAAGATTGTTGTAAACTTCATCTGGAGCAAGAAATTTTTCACTATCATAACCTGCCAATGCAATTCTTTTTAAGATTTCATCTTGATTAGTTTTTTTAGAATCATAAGTTAATTTTGCCATTGATGTGTCTTTATTCCAATCTACTTTAGCTATTTTTTTAAGGTTACCAGCTTTTTCAATTTTTTCTTCACACATGCCGCAGTTTCCAGATATTTTAACGGTTTCGGTAATTGAATTTTTTATTTGTGCATTTGTTAATGTAACTGATAGCAATAAAGTAATTGCCACCAATAATTTAGATATTAGTTTCATTTTTTTAATTTTAAATTGTTGTAAATAATAAGATTTAGAAAGTAAATCACTTTCAATTTGCCATAGATATGGCTGTTCAAAATTGAAATTTAGCTTATTTTTGGTATTAGCCAAAGCGAAAAGAAACCATTGGAAGTTGCGGTTTCATTGTGATAAAATTTTTGTTTTTCAGTTGAAAAAACAAAAAGATTTGAAATAAATTTTAGGTCATTGTTCAATATAAAACTAAAACTTGGAACTGATGTTGTACAATTAGAATGACCACATTTTCCGCCACAAGGTTTGTTTTTTTCATTGTCTTGTTTCTTTTTGCAACAGTCTTTCATTTCTTTTTTAGTAGAAGTTTCAGTTTTGCAACAAGACTTTCCAGATTTCGTTCCACAAGCTATACTACCATTGGAAATCAATAGAAATCCTAAAGTTAGCAAAATAGTAAAAAGATGAAATCGTATTTTCATAACGCGTCAAAATTACATAATTAAAATAAATTTTGTTACATTTTAACTTTTTTTAAACTAAAAGTGTAAAAAAACCATTCGATTGTTGTATCGAATGGCTTTAAAATTTTTATGAATAATTTTTTAAATTATAATTCTAAGTAATTGACCGTTTTTATTAATCATTTGTAAACTAATGCCTTGATTTTCGTCTTTACTACTCAATAAATCAGAAACAGTTTTTACATCGGTAGCAGAATCATTGTCAATTCTAAGAATTATGCTTCCTACTAAATCATCTTCATAAGGTTTCAATCTGTCATTATTTACTGCATTAATTTTTACACCACCATCAATTTTATAACGTTTTTTATCATCTGCATTAATATTTTCTATTTCTAAACCTTTTAGTTCAGTAGTAATCATATCGTTTTTTACAAGTGTTACAGGTACAACTTGAGTTTTTCCGTTTCTAATGTAGGTTACGTTTATTTTATCATTTGGTCGTTTGGTATTTATATATCCACTCAACTCAGAAAATGAATTTACAGATTGATTGTCTAGTTTTACAATAATATCTGCAACAGCAATTCCAGCTTTTTCTGCACCAGAATTTTTATTTATTTTCTTAACATAAACACCTTCAGTTTGTTTTACACCAAGTTCTTTTGAAGTTACACCATTTAATTCAGTTACTTCTACACCAAGAATTCCTCTTTGTACATTTCCAAATTCCATTAAATCTTCAATAATTTTTCTAGTAATATTACTTGGAACTGCAAATGAATAACCAACATAAGAACCAGTTTGAGAAGAAATCATAGTATTAATTCCGATTAATTCACCACGAGTATTTACCAAAGCACCACCAGAATTTCCTGGATTTACGGCAGCATCGGTTTGAATAAATGATTGAATTCCTTTAGTATCAAGATTTCTTGCTTTTGCAGAAACGATTCCAGCTGTTACAGTTGATGTTAAATTGTATGGATTTCCTACTGCTAAAACCCATTCGCCAACTTTTACTTGATCAGAATCGGCAAAAGTTGAAAATGGTAATTTAGTATCGGCATCAATTTTAAGTAATGCAATATCCATTTTAGAATCGGTTCCAATTAACTTTGCTTTGTAAACTTTTTTATTATTTAGAGTTACTTCTAGTTCGTTGGCATCTTTAATTACGTGATTATTTGTCACAATGTAACCATCGGCTGAAATTATTACTCCAGAACCAGTTCCAATTTGTTCTTGTTGTTGTCCGCCACCACGAGAACCATAAAAGAATTCCATAATAGGATTATAAACTGTTCTTGTTGATACATTTTTTACGTGAACAACTGCGTGAACGGCATTTTCTGCAGCATCAGTAAAATCTACGTTTTCTGAACCTAAATTTACATTTCTTCCATAAGAGTTTTCTGCTTGGGTAACAATAGAATTTCTTCCAAAGTCTTTTTCTACAAAAAATTTATAAGCACCAATTGTACTTGCACAACTTAATATTGATACTAAAAATAAGCTTGAAAATCGTTTCATATTTATTAAATTTTAAAAATTATAGTATTTGAAAGTAAAATTAATACAAAAATTAAACCAAAAAAATGTCTTAACGCTCGTTTAACATTCTTTAACTTTACATTAATAAATTAGAACTTGGTTTGAGATGTTGCTGGTTTACTAATGATTAGCAAACCAATAAATGTAATTAATCCGTTAACGATTATTAATTCGTTATCAAAAACGTAATTTCCGAATAATAATTTAGAATTGGCAGTAATTAAATAACAAATTGCTGGAGAAATTATACAAACTAAAGGTACAAAAGTATCGTGAACCGTTTTAGATTTCATAAATAAACCAAAAGCATATAATCCTAAAAGTGGACCATAAGTGTAACTTGCTACTCTAAAAATCATTTTCACAACACTTTCATCATTAATGTAATTGAAAATAATTATGACTAAAAACATTAAAAACGAAAAACCTAAATGTACAATATGTCTAGTTTTTACTTGATTTTTCTTAGAAGCATTTTCTGCTTTATCCATTCCTAAAAAATCTACACAAAAAGAAGTTGTTAAAGCTGTTAAAGCAGAATCTGTTGTAGCAAATGTTGCTGCTGTTAATCCTAATAAAAAAACTATTGCAGGAACAATTGTTAAGTGATTGAAGGCAATTTCTGGAAAAAGTAAATCGGTTCTTGGTTTTCCAGTAATTAAATCGTTTGGAACTGAAATTCCATTTTTTTCGGCATATAAATAAAGTAATGCACCAACACTTAAAAAGAAAATATTTATAATTACAAAAATTCCTGTAAAAGTGAACATATTTTTTTGAGCTTCTTTTATGTTTTTACAACTCAAATTCTTTTGCATTAAATCTTGATCAAGTCCAACCATTGCTATAGTTACAAAGATTCCGCCAAGAATTTGTTTTAAAACAAAATTTCCTTTTAAATAATCTTCATAAAAAAACACTTTAGAATAATTACTATTTTTCACCGCTTCAAATGCCTCTATTGCGCTAAAGTTTAAACTGCTACAAATAAAATATATGGTTAAAAATACAGATGAAACTAAGAAAAACGTTTGTAAAGTATCTGTTATAATTATGGTTTTTAATCCACCACGATAAGTATAGGCAAAAATCAATCCTAATGAAATTAAAACAGTTACTGCAAACGGAATTTTGTAGGAGTCAAAAACATAACGTTGTAAAACAATTACAACCAAGTACAATCTAAATGCTGAACCAATAGTTCTACTTATTAAGAAAATTGTTGCTGCTGTTTTATAACTAACAATTCCTAATCGCTGTTCTATGTAACTGTAGATTGAAGTTAAATTCATTCTATAATACAATGGAAGTAAAACGGTTGCAATTATTAAAAAGCCAATAGCATTTCCTAAAACAAATTGAAAATAGGCAAATTGAGTTTCTGGCGAGCCAACATTTCCTGGAACAGAAATAAAAGTTACACCAGAAAGTGCTGTACCAATCATTCCGAAGGCAACTAAATACCATTTAGAATTTTTATTAGCTTTAAAAAAAGTATCATTATCGGTGCTTTTTTTACTCATTACATTAGAAATTAAAAGTAAAAGCCCAAAGTAAATTATTATGATAATTAAAATTGTAGTAGCATTCATAAAGTTAATTTTATTGGAAGCTAAAATAGAAAAAAAGTTGGAAGTTGGTAACTAGAACTTAGAAGTTTTATAAACTATTTATAAGTATAAAATTTAGAGAATCCTGTATTATTAATTTTGTATCTTTTTATTACATTTGCAACATGGAATTTTCTTCTAAACTTCTTGAAAAAGCCGTTAACGAAATGGCACAATTACCTGGAATTGGTAAGCGAACCGCACTTCGATTAATGTTGCATCTTTTAAAACAACCATCAGAACAAACGCAGTATTTATCTCAAGCATTGTCTACTATGCGAGATGAAATTAAATTTTGTGTAAATTGTCATAACATTTCAGATGTTGATGTTTGTGAAATATGTTCAAATACTTCTAGAAATAAAAAAATTATATGTGTTGTAGAAGATGTTAGAGATGTAATGGCAATAGAAAACACCAATCAGTTTAAAGGATTGTATCATGTTCTTGGAGGAAAAATTTCGCCAATTGATGGTGTTGGACCAAGCCAATTGAATATTAGTACATTAGTAGATAAGGTAAAATCAGGATCAGTAGAAGAAATAATATTTGCTTTAAGTTCAACAATGGAAGGTGATACTACTAATTTTTATGTTTTTAAACAGTTAAAAGATTTTAACGTTAAAACCTCTACAATTGCAAGAGGAATAGCAGTTGGCGACGAATTGGAATATGCTGATGAGGTAACATTGGGAAGAAGTATTGTACAACGAGTACCATTTGAAAGTTCATTAAAAAATATTTAATCAATTATGCGTTAGTTCTTTTTGTATTTTCATTTGAAAAACTATCTTTGTTTGCTAAATTTTGTTACTAATGAACACTAGAATTTTTTACATATTATTAATTATTGGAATTGTATTTACATCTTGTGTGCCAACTAAAGATTTAATTTATTTACAAAAATCTGAAACTACAGAAACAACTCCAGTCACAGCAATAGTTTTTAAACCTTACAGATTACAAACTAGTGATATATTAAACATATCAATTAAAGCAATTGATCCTTCAAAAGTTGAAATATTTAATTCTGGTTCTGCTGCTCAACAAACATTAGGTGGTGAAGGTTTATATTTTAATGGATACACTATAGATGATCATGGAAATATAAGAATGCCAGTTATTGGAGAATTAAATGTTTTAGGTTTTACTGCAGACGAGGTTAGATTAAAAATAGAAAAAACACTGCTAGATGAACATTTTAAAAAAGAGGCAGGAATTTTTGTAACAGTCAAATTATCTGGATTTAGATATACTATTAACGGAGAAGTAAATTCAACAGGAACAAAAATATTATATCAAGAAAGAGTAAATATTCTTGAAGCAATTGCCAACTCTGGTGATATAACTGTGACTGGAGATAGAAAAGATGTTAAAGTTTTTAGACAATATCCTCAAGGAATGGAAACTTTTAGTATTGATTTAACTAAAGATGCGGCAATAAATTCTCCAGTTTATTATTTACAACCCAATGATTATATTTATATTAAGCCATTGAAACAAAAAACTTGGGGAACAGGAAAAACAGGTATAGAATCTCTTGGTACTATTATTACACTTTTATCATTGGCAACTACTACCTTTTTATTATTAAGAAATTAACAAAATTATAAATGTTAGATACTAAAGACTTTTCTTTTTTTGAAAACCAAAATAGTTTTGATTTCAAAGGTTTTTTAATCAAAACGTTAAGTTATTGGCGATGGTTTGTTTTAGGATTAGTAATCTGTTTAACAATTGCGCATCAAATTAATATTCGTAAGCAAAAAATCTATGCGTTAGATACTACAATTGCAGTAAAAGAACAAGACAACCCTTTGTTTACCTCTAATACAAGTTTGACTTTTAATTGGGGTGGAAGTTCAGATCAAGTTCAAACAATTTCAACAACCCTAAGGTCACGTTCTCATAATGAGTTAGTTGTAGATAAATTAGATTTTTATATTAGTTATTTACAAAAACAGAAATATTTTACCCAAGATGTATATGGCAGTACACCATTTAAAGTGGTATTGGATAAAAGTAAAAATCAATTATTAGATGTTCCTATTAATATTAAGTTTCTTTCTCCAACAGTTTACGAATTAACAATAGATTTTACATCAACATCTGTACCAACCATAAATTATAAAACCAATGAAAGTTCATCATCTCCAGTTTCTATTGGTGTTTTAACAAAAAAGTTTAAAGTGGGTGAACAAATAAATTTACCATTTTTAAATTGTAAGTTAGAACTTGCAAAAAAACCAATAAATTATATAAATTCAGAATATATAGTTTCATTAAATTCATTTGATGCTACAGTATCCAATTATAAAAATGTTTCAGTTATAATAGATGAAAAAGCAGCATCAATATTAAAATTATCATTACAAGGAACAAATAAAGCTAGAATTGTTGATTATCTAAATGCCACAGTCAAAATGTTAATTGATATGCAATTAGAAAGCAAGAATTTATTTGCAGAAAATACAATTAAATTTATTGATACTACTCTTATTGATATGGAAGAGAGTTTAAAAGATGCTAATAATGAATTAAAAAACTTTAGTAGAAATAAAAATATATTAGATATTGAAAAAGGAGGAGAATCATTTCAAAGTCGTTTAAGAGAATTAGATATTGATAAAAATATTGTAGATAGAAAAATAAATTATTACAACACACTTAGTAATTATTTGAGAAGTAACTCCGATTATTCTAAACTTCCTGCACCATCTGTTGCTGGTATTGATGATCCAAATATACTCAGTAATGTGAGCGAATTAATATCACTTTCAGTTGAAAAAACTAAAATGGCATACTCTGTAAAGAGTGAAATTATGTTTGATGAAATTGACAATAAAATGAACTCGGTTAAACGAGTTTTATTAGAAAATATTAGAGCAGCCAATGCAGCAATTCAATTTGAATCCAATAACGTAAATAACAGAATTAGTAACGCAGAATCTAAGATTAGATCATTACCAGATGATAAACAGGAATATCTAAAAATCATAAGAAAATACGATTTAAGCGATAACATTTACCAAACTTACAGTCAAAAAAGAAGTGAAGCGTCTATTGTAAAAGCTGCAAACCTAGCCGATATACAATTTATAGATCCAGCTAAAGATATTGGTTCAGGATTAATTGGACCACGAACTCAAGTTAATTATGTTATAGCATTATTTTTAGGTTTCCTTATACCATTATTGGTTGTGTTTTTAATATTTTTTATAAATAATTCTATTCAAAATACTGATGATATTAGTTCGTTAACAACAATTCCTTTAATTGGAGTTATTGGTATAAAACATACAGACACCAATTTATCTGTTTTTGAAAAACCAAAATCGGCATTGTCAGAATCTTTTAGAGCAGTACGATCATCACTACAATTTTTATATAAAAAGCAACATGTTGATGGTACAAAAACTTTAATGTTAACCTCATCAGTAAGTGGCGAAGGAAAAACATTTTGTTCTGTAAATATTGCAACAGTATTTGCATTGAGCGAAAAGAAAACCGTTATTATTGGATTAGATTTAAGAAAGCCAAAGATTTTTGACGATTTTAATTTGAATAATGATATCGGAGCAGTTAATTATTTAATAGGTCAAAAAACATTAGACGAAGTAATTCAAAAAACTCAAATTCCATTTTTAGATGTTATAACTTCTGGACCAATTCCACCAAATCCTTCAGAATTGATAATGAGCGATAGCTTGAAAGAAATGATGGAAGAGTTAAAAAGCAAATATGATTATATAATTTTAGATACTCCACCAGTTGGTTTGGTTACAGATGCTGTAGAACTTTCTACTTACGCAGATGTAACATTATACATAACTAGACAAAATTTTACCAAAAAAGACATGATTAATTTATTAAACAATCGAGTTAAAAGAGGTGAACTTACTAATGTTAGTATCATTTTAAACGGTTTCCAAAATAAAGCTAAATATGGAGCAGGTTATGGATATGGTTACGGATATGGTTATGGCGCTTACTCTAATGGATACCATGAAGACGATAAGCCACAAAATATTTTTGTAAAATTGTACAAAAAGTTTGTTAAAAAATAAATTTAATGAGTTATAAAGTTTTAATAACTGGTGGTGCAGGTTTTATAGGTTCCAATCTATGCGAATACTTTTTGTCTAAAGGTAATAGTGTAATATGTCTAGATAATTTTGCAACTGGTCATCATCATAATATTAAAGAATTTATAAACCATACTAATTTTAAATTAATTGAAGGCGATATTACAAATCTTGACGATTGCAAAAATGCTGTAATTGGAGTAGATTATGTGTTGCATCAAGCAGCATTAGGTTCGGTTCCAAGATCTATAACAAATCCTATTGATACTAATAATGTAAATATTTCTGGGTTTTTAAATATGCTTGTAGCTTCTCGAGATGCCAAGGTAAAACGATTTATTTATGCAGCAAGTTCATCAACCTATGGCGATTCTCATGCTTTGCCAAAAGTTGAAGAAATTATAGGTAAACCATTATCTCCTTATGCAATTACAAAATATGTAAACGAATTGTATGCGGAAATTTTTAGTAAAACTTATGGTATTGAGACTATTGGATTAAGATATTTTAACGTCTTTGGAAGAAAACAAGATCCAAACGGAGCTTATGCTGCTGTAATTCCAAAATTTGTTAAACAATTAATAAACAATGAAAGTCCAATTATAAATGGAGATGGCAATTATTCTAGAGATTTTACATACATAGATAATGTTATTCAAATGAATGAATTGGCTATTGAAACTAAAAATACAGAAGCAATTAACACAATTTACAATACAGCGTTTGGAGAACGAACTACTTTAAACGATATGGTTCACTATTTACAAGAATACCTTTCAGAATACGATGATAAAATTTCTTTAATAAAAGTTATTTATGGCGATACTAGAAATGGAGATATTCCGCATTCACTTGCAAGTATTGATAAAGCAAAAAAATTATTAAATTACAATCCAAAATATTCCTTTAAAGATGGTTTAAAAGAATCTATAAACTGGTATTGGGAAAATTTAAAATAAGAGAATAAATGAAAATTACAAATATTTGTTGCATTGGAGCAGGTTATGTTGGCGGACCAACTATGGCAATTATCGCTCAAAAATGTCCAAACATAAAAGTTACAGTTGTAGATTTAAATGCAGACAGAATTGCAAAATGGAACGACGAAAATGTAGATAATATACCAGTTTACGAACCAGGATTAGGTGCAATTGTAAAACATGCAAGAGGAAAAAATTTATTTTTTTCTACCGAAGTTGATAAAGCAATAAACGAAGCACAACTAATATTTATATCTGTAAATACTCCAACTAAAACTTATGGTTCTGGAAAAGGAATGGCAGCCGATTTAAAATATATTGAGCTTTGCGCCAGACAAATAGCTAGAGTTTCTACAACAGATAAAATTGTAGTAGAAAAATCAACTCTTCCAGTTAGAACTGCCGAAGCTATTAAAAATATTTTAGACAATACTGGAAATGGTGTTCAATTTCAAATACTTTCTAATCCAGAATTCCTTGCAGAAGGAACAGCAGTTGAAGATTTATTAAATCCTGATAGAATTTTAATTGGAGGAGATTCTACCAATGAAGGTCAAGAAGCAATTCAATCTTTAGTAGATGTTTATGCCAATTGGGTTAGTAAAGACAAAATTTTAACTACCAATGTTTGGTCATCAGAATTGTCTAAACTTACAGCCAATGCTTTTCTTGCACAAAGAGTTTCATCAATAAACGCAATGTCAGAATTGTGTGAAAAAACTGGAGCAGATGTTAGTGAAGTTGCTCAAGCCATTGGAATGGATTCTAGAATTGGTTCTAAATTTATAAAAGCATCAGTAGGATTTGGTGGTTCTTGTTTTCAAAAAGACATTTTAAATTTAGTTTACATCTGTAAATCATTCGGATTGAACGAAGTAGCAGACTATTGGGAGCAAGTAATTATAATGAACGACCATCAAAAAAGACGTTTTTCTAAAAATATTGTAAATACTTTATACAATACAATTGCCGATAAAAAAATTACATTTTTAGGTTGGGCATTCAAGAAAGATACCAATGATACAAGAGAATCTGCAGCGATTTATGTAGCAGATGATTTAATAAATGAGCAAGCTAATATTGCAGTTTATGATCCTAAAGTTACTTTTAATCAGATAATTGCTGATGTAAATTATCTTGAAACTAGAACTGATGAACAAAATAGAAAATACATATCATCATTCGATAATGCTTATGAAGCTTGTAAAAATTCGCACGCAATTGCAATTTTAACAGAATGGGATGAATTTAAAGACTACGATTGGCAAAAAATTTATGATGGAATGTTAAAACCAGCATTTGTTTTTGATGGAAGAAACTTGTTAAATTCTAATAAAATGAAAGAAATTGGTTTTCATTATCAAGCAATTGGCTCTTAAAATAAAAAGTGTATTTTTACACGATTAACCAAAATATTTTAAATGGAAATTAAAATAGGAATAATAGGATTAGGATATGTAGGTTTACCACTTGCACGATTATTTGCTACAAAATTTCCTGTAGTAGGTTTTGATATAAATACTAAAAGAGTAACCGAGTTAAATTCTGGTTTAGATGCAACATTAGAAGTTGAAAAAGAACTACTTCAATCTGTTTTAATTGAAAAGCCATTATCTAAAAACGGACTGTATTGCTCCTTTAATAGTGATGATTTAAAAAACTGTAATTATTATATAGTTACCGTTCCAACTCCAATTGATAAAAATAATAGACCCGATTTAACTCCATTATATAAATCTAGCGAAACGGTTGCTAAAGTTCTAAAAAAAGGAGATATCGTTATCTATGAATCAACAGTTTATCCAGGATTGACAGAAGAAGAATGTGTGCCAGTACTAGAAAAAATTAGCGGTTTAAAATTCAATATAGATTTCTTTGCAGGATATTCTCCAGAAAGAATTAATCCAGGCGATAAAGAACATACTGTAGATAAAATTCTTAAAATAACCGCTGGTTCAACTCTAGAAACTGGAATAAAAGTTGATGAATTATACAAATCTGTAATTACTGCAGGAACACACTTAGCGCCATCAATAAAAGTTGCCGAAGCTGCCAAAGTAATAGAAAATTCGCAACGAGATATTAATATTGCATTTGTTAATGAACTGGCTAAAATATTTAATATTTTAAATATTGACACACAAGATGTACTTGCTGCTGCTGGAACTAAATGGAATTTTTTAAATTTTAAACCAGGTTTAGTTGGCGGACATTGCATTGGTGTAGATCCATATTATTTAGCTCAAAAAGCACAAGAAGCAGGTTATCATCCAGAAATTATTTTAGCAGGAAGACGTTTAAACGATAGTATGGGTGAATATGTTGCATCAAGCATCGTTAAATTAATGATTAAAAAGGGTATTCCAGTTAACAATTCTAAACTATTAATGTTGGGAATTACCTTTAAAGAAAACTGTCCAGATGTTAGAAATACTAAAATTGTTGATGTAATAAAATCATTATCAGAATATGGAATAGTAGTTAGTATTTACGATCCTTGGGCAAATCCAACGGAAGTGAATTACGAATATAACTTATTTACATCTAGCGAATTACCAAAAGAAACTTTTGATGCAATAGTACTTGGAGTTTCTCATAAAGAATTTTTAAATCTAGATTTAGAACCTCTTAAAAAAGAAAATGTTGTGGTTTACGACGTGAAAGGAGTTTTAAAAAGTAAAATTGACGGAAAGTTATAAATATATAAAATGAAAAAAATTTTAATCACTGGAGGTGCAGGTTTTATAGGATCTCATGTAGTAAGAAAATTTGTTACTAAATATCCTAATTATCAAATTTTTAATCTTGATGCGCTTACTTATGCAGGAAATTTAGAAAATATTGCCGATATAGAGAATGCACCTAATTATACTTTTATTAAAGGCGATATTGTAGATGGCGATTTTATAAATAATCTTTTTCAAGAACATCAATTTGATGGTGTAATCCATCTTGCGGCAGAATCTCATGTAGATAGATCAATTACAGATCCGTTAAGTTTTGTTAAAACAAATGTTATCGGAACTATGAATTTACTAAATGCTGCCAAAACTATATGGAAAGATAATTCAGAAAATAAAAGATTTTATCACGTTTCTACAGATGAGGTTTATGGTTCGCTTGGAGCAGAAGGTTTGTTTACAGAAACAACATCGTACGATCCAAATTCTCCATATTCTGCATCCAAAGCAAGTAGTGATCATTTTGTTCGTGCTTATGGCGAAACCTATGGTTTACCTTATGTAATTACAAATTGTTCTAATAATTATGGAACGTATCATTTTCCAGAAAAACTAATTCCTCTTTTTATAAATAATATTATAAATAATAAACCATTACCAGTTTATGGCGATGGAAAATATACACGCGATTGGCTTTTTGTAGAAGATCACGCAGTTGCAATAGATTTAGTTTATCACGAAGGAAAAAATCACCATACTTATAATATTGGTGGTTTTAACGAATGGCAAAACATAGATTTGGTAAAGCTTCTTTGCAAATTAATGGATGAAAAACTGGGAAGAACTTCTGGAACTTCAGAACAATTAATTACTTATGTCAAAGACAGACCAGGACACGATTTACGTTATGCAATTGATGCTTCTAAAATTAATAAAGAATTGGGTTGGAAACCATCTGTAACATTTGAGCAAGGTTTAGAAAAAACAATAGATTGGTATTTATCTAACGAAAAATGGTTAAATAATGTCACCAGTGGCGATTATCAAAAGTATTATAATGAACAATACAACTAAAAATTAATTCTTAGTGAAGTAAACTTAAAGTTTGTCTTTGATTATTATTTAAAAATAACTTAAATGGAAATCTTATTAACTTAAATTATTTGTAACATTACTAGAAGTCAAATTGTGATTATGAATGAAAATCCACATATTTCTATAGTTAGTCCTGTATATCGAGCTGAAAAATGTATCAATAAACTAGTTGAAGAAATTCAACTGGTTATGAATAAAATTAATGTTTCTTATGAAATTGTTTTGGTAGACGATAGAAGTCCAGACAATTCTTGGGAAGCAATTAAGCAAATTTCTAAAAATAATTTATCTGTAAAAAGTATAAGATTAAGTAGAAATTTTGGTCAACATCCAGCAATAATGGCCGGAATTAATAATGCTAATGGAGAATGGATTGTAGTAATGGATTGCGATTTACAAGATCAACCCAAAGAAATAGAAAAATTATACAATAAAGCATTAGAAGGATTTGATGTTGTACTTGCAAGAAGAGAAAAAAGAAAAGATAGTTTTTTAAAACGCTTAAGTTCAAAGATTTTCTATAAAATTTTTAATTATTTATCTGGAATTGATGCAAATAGCGAAGTTGCAAATTTTGGAATTTATAACAGAAAAGTTATCAATGCAGTTTCTCAAGTTAATGATTATGTAAAGTTTTTTCCATTATTTATAAAATGGGTAGGATATAATACAACTTCAATAGTTGTAGAACATGATAATAGAAACGATGGAAAATCAAGCTATAGTCTTTCAAAGTTAATTGCTCTTGCATTTGATACAATAATTTCATTTTCAGATAAACCCTTAAAAATTTTTACAGCAATAGGTTAATTATTTCTTCAATAACATTTATATCTGGATGTTTTTATTTAATTGGATCTTTAACAGGAAGAATAACAGAGCCAGGTTTTAGTTCAATAATAATTTCAATTTGGTTTCTTTCTGGAATAATAATTTCTACAATTGGTATTGTTGGAATTTATTTAGGAAAAACGTTCAATCAAGTTAAAAATAGACCAATTTATATTATTGATGAAAAAGTATAATAGTACGCGTTTAGATTGGGACAGCAATTTTTTTAAAATAGAAGTTGGTGAATTAATTGCTGACAATGCTAGTAATGATGACAACTATTTTGAAGATAAATTTGATTTAATTATAGTAAAACAAGTTCAAGACAAATCAATAAAAATAAAAGATTTTGAAAACAATTTTCAAGAAACAAAAGTAATTTTTTCAAAAAAATTAAATATTGAAAACACTTTTATTTTAGATGAAACTATATTAGATATTGATGTAAATGAGGTTAAAAATTCTGATTTATATCCATTAGCATTTGAGAGTGGCAAATTTAGTAGATTCAAATTAGATACTAACTTTAGCAACATTCAATTTGAAAATTTGTATAAAAAATGGATAGATAATAGTTTAAATAAACAATATGCGGATAAAGTTTTTTATATCATTGAATCAAATATTGTGCAAGGATTTGTTACTGTAAAGCTAAATAAAATGTATGCAACAATTGGATTAATTGCAGTTTTAGATTCATCCCAAGGCAGAGGTTTTGGTACTAAATTATTAAAAAAGGTAGAAGCATATTGTATTTCAAATTCTATTTTAGAATTACAAATACCAACGCAAAAAGAAAATAATTTAGCATGCAATTTCTACAATAAACTAAATTATAATATAATAGAAGAAACGATTATTAAACATTTTTGGAAATTAATTTAATAGTATAAAAGTAAGTTAAATTTTCAATTCAATTAAAATTAATTAAATGATACCTTTCAATAAACCATATTTAACAGGAAAAGAAACACATTATATATACGATGCAGTAAATTCTGGAAAAATTTCTGGAAATGGAAAATATACCCAAATGTGTCAAGCATTTTTCGAAGAAAAATACGGATTTAAAAAAGCACTATTAACAACTTCTTGTACAGACGCACTTGAAATGTGCGCTATGCTTGCCAATATTAAAGAAGGTGATGAAGTAATTGTTCCAAGTTACACGTTTGTTTCAACCGCAATTGCATTTGTTAGACAAGGAGCAAAAATAATTTTTGCCGATTCTTATTCAGACAATCCTAACATTGATACAACTAAAATTGAAGCATTAATTACAAATAAAACGGTTGCAATTGTTCCTGTTCATTATGCTGGTGTTGCTTGCGATATGGATTTAATTATGGAAATTGCTAACAAACATAATTTGTTAGTTATTGAAGATGCTGCACAAGCAATAGACAGCTATTTTATTTCTAAAAATGGAGATAAAAAAGCGCTTGGAAGTATTGGTCATATGGCAGCTTTTTCGTTTCACGAAACCAAAAATATTATTTCTGGCGAAGGAGGAATGCTAACTATAAATGATGATAGATTTGTAAATAGGGCTGAAATAATTTGGGAGAAAGGAACCAACAGAGCAGAATTTTTTAGAGGTGAAGTAAATAAATATGGTTGGGTTGATACAGGTTCATCTTTTTACCATCAGAAGTTATTGCCGCTTTTTTGTGGGCACAAATTGAAAATATTGATTCCATTCAAGCTAAAAGAATTGAACTTTGGAATACTTATTATCATGGAATTAAAAGCATAAATTCACATTTAATAACTTTACCAACAATTCCAGATTATGCAACTAAAAAAGGACATATGTTTTACATTACAACGACTAATGTTGAAAGTAGAACTAAACTAATTTCGAAATTAAAAGAAAACGGATTTTTAGCTGTATTTCACTATATTTCATTACACTCAAGTCCATATTATATTTCTAAATACGAAGGAAATGAATTGATAAATTCAGATAAATTTACAAATTGTTTATTAAGATTACCATTATTTTACGAACTAACAGTAAAAGAAATAGAAAAGTTAATTTTAATTTTAAAAACTTTTAATTAATAAAATGATACTATTATGAATGATAATTTTTTAAAAATCTTTAAAAATAGCGTTTGTATTGTTGGGTTAATTTCCTTGTTCAGTATTTTAATTTTATCTGTAAATACATTTTATTGGGCAGATGATTATTCCTTTATGTTAAAAATTAAAAGTAAAGGAATTATTGGTAATTGTATTTATGGGTATAATAATTGGGAAGGTAGATTTCTTACTTTAGGTGCGTTTTTTCAAGGTTTTTTAATAAAATATTTTAGAGTAGAATTTATAACCTTAGTCTGGTCATCACTTTTTTTAACAAGTGGATTATTAATGATTAAGATAATATTTTCGGAATTAAATAGTGTAATTTTTAATAAAATTAATTACTATTTAATAGCAATCAGTTTAGCAATCCTTCTTTGGCTTGGCGCTTATTTTCATGTTGCAGAAACCGTTTATTGGGCTACAGGTGGAATTTACTCTTTTTTTTTACTACAATGCTCAGTCTGGATAATTTTCTATCTAAATTTTCAAAAAGGAAACTTCACTACTTTTCAAAAAATATTTTTTTTAGTTTTCTGTTTTTTTAGCGGTGCAAGTTCTCAAAATTTGGCAGTTGCATTTTTGGCATTAATTGCAATATCAATTCTTTTAGATTATTTAAAAAATGATAAAACTAACAATAAATGGAACTATCTATTTTTTCTATTTGTTTTTCTTGGAGTACTTTTTATTAGTATTGCTCCAGGAAATTTTGTTAGAATGAAAGTAAACGGAATGACACATTTTGACATGTCTTTTTATGGTATACTTAGAGGAATAATTTTAACTTTAAAAAGTTATATAATATGGTCTA
>NZ_JAYUPK010000090.1:0-6661 GCF_043760115.1 Flavobacterium sp. | reverse complement strand
GTAAACAAAAATAGTCAATAATTATGAGACAAAAAATTGTAATTCAAGTTTAGTAAGACTAATTTTGTGTTTTAAGTAAAATAATACAGAATTAAAATATAAATGCAAAAATACATAAGCCAACTTAACGAAGCACAGCAAGAACCAGTTTTACAAAAAGATGGTCCAATGATAATAATTGCTGGCGCAGGTTCTGGTAAAACTAGAGTTTTGACTATTAGAATTGCTTATTTAATGAGTTTGGGTGTTGATGCATTTTCAATTTTGGCATTAACTTTTACAAACAAAGCAGCGCGTGAAATGAAAAAACGTATAGCAGAAATTGTAGGAACTAACGAAGCCAAAAATCTTTGGATGGTAACTTTTCACTCTGTATTTGCTAGAATTCTTAGAAGTGAAGCAGATAAATTGGGTTATCCTTCTAATTTTACTATTTATGACACTCAAGATTCTGTTAGATTAATTTCTGCTATTATAAAAGAAATGCAATTGGATAAAGATGTTTATAAACCCAAACAAGTTCTTAGCAGAATTTCATCTTATAAAAATTCTTTAATTACAGTAAAAGCATATCTTAACAATCCAGAGTTGCAAGAACAAGATGCAATGAGTAAAAAGCCACGTTTGGGAGAAGTGTATCAAAATTATGTAGACAGGTGTTTTAAATCTGGAGCAATGGACTTTGACGATTTACTATTAAAAACCAACGAATTACTTAATCGCTTTCCAGAAGTTTTAGCCAAATATCAAAATAGATTTAGATATATTCTTGTAGATGAGTACCAAGATACTAATCATTCACAGTATTTAATTGTGAGAGCATTGTCTGATAGATTTCAAAACATCTGTGTTGTTGGTGATGATGCACAAAGTATTTATGCTTTTCGTGGTGCCAATATCAATAATATTTTGAACTTTCAAAAAGATTATGAAAATGTTAAAACATATCGATTAGAACAAAATTATAGATCTACAAAAAATATTGTTGAAGCTGCCAATTCTATTATAGATAAAAATAAAACCAAGTTAGATAAGATTGTTTGGACTGCAAATGATTTTGGACAAAAAATAAAAGTGCACAGAAGTGTGACTGATGGAGAAGAAGGTCGATTTGTAGCCGCAACAATATTTGAAGAAAAAATGCGCAACCAAATGAACAATGGCGATTTTGCAATTCTTTATCGAACCAATGCACAATCTAGAGCAATGGAAGATGCACTTCGCAAAAGAGATATTCCGTATAGAATTTATGGAGGTTTGTCTTTTTACCAACGTAAAGAAATTAAAGATGTTTTATGTTATTTAAGATTAGTTATAAATCCTAAAGATGAAGAAGCTTTAATTCGTGTTATTAATTATCCAGCAAGAGGAATTGGTGATAGTACAGTTGAAAAATTAACGGTTGCAGCCAATCATTACAAGCGTTCCATATATGAAGTAATGGAAGTTATAGATAAAATAGACTTAAAATTAAACGCTGGAACTAAAGCTAAATTGCAAGATTTTGTAATGATGATTAAAAGTTTTCAGGTAATTAATGAAAATCAAGATGCTTTTTTCTTGGCAGATCACGTTTCTAAAAAAACTGGTTTGGTTCAAGAATTAAAAAAAGATGGCACACCAGAAGGAATTGCAAGAATAGAAAATATAGAAACTTTAATGGGTGGAATTAAAGATTTTATAGAAGGTCAACGTGAAATTGATGGTGCTCGTGGTGCTTTGTCAGAATTTATGGAAGATGTTGCTTTGGCTACCGATTTAGATAAAGATACTGGCGATGAAGATAGAGTTGCGCTAATGACGATTCATTTGGCGAAAGGTTTAGAGTTTCCAACAGTTTTTGTTGTAGGATTGGAAGAAGATCTATTTCCAAGCGCAATGAGTTTAAATACCAGAAGCGAACTAGAAGAAGAACGAAGATTATTTTATGTTGCCTTAACTCGTGCAGAAAATCAAGCTTATTTAACTTATGCACAATCTAGATATCGTTGGGGAAAATTAGTAGATAGCGAACCTTCGCGATTTATTGAAGAAATAAAAGAAGAATATATAGAATATATAAATCCTATAGATTCTGGTGGTTACAGATACAAACCATTAATAGATATGGATGTTTTTGGTGATATCGATAAATCAAAATTACGATTAGCAAAACCAATAGCAGGAAATCCACCTAAAGGATATTCTGATCAACCAGTTTCGTCTGTAAACATTAGAAAATTAAAACCTGTAGGAAATGCTCCAAGTGCTAATAATTTATTTGATAGTAAATTGGCAAACGGAAATATTGTTATGCACGAACGTTTTGGCAAAGGAGAAATAATTAATCTTGAAGGAATTGGTGCCGATAAAAAAGCAGAAATACGATTTGAAGTTGGCGGTATAAAAAAATTATTACTACGATTTGCTAAGTTGGATGTGATTGGGTAAACAGGTTTCAAGTTTAAGGTTTCAAGTTTTTTAACCTGAAACTTTAAACAAAAATAACTTTAAACAAAAAATAATGGCACAGTTTATAAAAATATACGAAGACAAACCCAATGAAGCAGCCATAAAACGTGTTGTTGAGATTTTAAAAAATGGTGGTTTGGTAATTTATCCAACAGATACAGTTTACGGATTGGGTTGCGATATTACAAATACTAAAGCATTAGAAAGAATTGCAAAAATTAAAGGAATTAAGTTAGAAAAAGCTAATTTTTCCTTTGTTTGTAGCGATTTAAGTAATATTTCAGATTACGTAAAACAAATTGACACCGCAACTTTTAAATTGTTAAAACGTGCATTGCCTGGAGCTTATACTTTTATTTTATCAGGAAATAATAATCTTCCTAAAGAATTTAAAAAGAAAACTACAGTCGGAATTCGTGTTCCTGCTAACGAAATAGCACTTGAAATTGTTAGAAAACTAGGCAACCCAATTGTTTCAACTTCCATTCACGATGATGATGAAGTTTTAGAATATTCTACTGATCCAGAATTAATTTTCGAAAAATGGCAAAATCTTGTAGACGTTGTAATTGATGGTGGTTATGGAGATAATCTAGCATCAACAATTATAGATTTGTCTGGTTTTGAACCTGTTGTAATTAGAGAAGGAAAAGGAAGTTTAGATATTTTATAAAGTTTATGAAAAAATTATTTTTTATTATTTGTATTTTAATTTCAATGTTTAACTTTTCACAATCTATAAAAGGAAAAGTGTTAGACGAAAATAAACAACCTTTAGTTGGAGCAAATGTATATTTTGACGGAACAACAATAGCTACGATTACTGATGAAAAAGGTTACTTTACTTTAAACTATAGTTCTAAAATAAACAGTATTTTGGCAGTAAGTTTTATTGGATTTCAAACACAATATATATCAAATGTAAAATCAGATGAAGAAATTAATGTTGTTTTAAAAGAACTTTTAAATTCGTTAAGCGAAGTTATTATTAAAAAAGACAGATTTACAAGAAAGCAAAAATTACAATTATTTAGAGAACAATTTTTAGGAAGAAGTGACAATGCCAGAAACACCAAAATAGAAAATGAAGATGCTATTTACTTTGAATATGATGAAAAAACTATGACTTTAAAAGCTTTTTCAGATGTTCCTTTAATTATAATTAATTCATCTTTAAAATATAAAATATCTTATGAATTGGTAAACTTTGAAGCTAAATTTTATGCAAAGACTTTAAATTCTCATGACGTTTTTAGAAGTTATTATGTTGGTTTAACTAGGTTTGAAGAAATAATTTCTAAACAAAATGTTACCAAGAAACGAGAAAAAACATATCAAGGTTCGCAATTGCATTTTTTTAGAAATTTAGTAAATAATATTTGGGATAAAAAGAATTTTTTACTCTTTAAAGGTAGTTTTCAAGACAATCCAAACGATTATTTTAAAGTTTCTGTAGATAATGATTTATATAAAGTTGAGGTTGTAAAACAAACAAAATCTCTTGCGTCTAAAGATTTTGTTGCAGAATTTAATTTATTATTTGATAAGAAAAAACAATCCAAAATTTTATTTGAAACCGAAACATTTTATGTAGACAAATTTGGAAACAATTCCAACATCGAAAATATAATTTTCTCTGGCGATTTATCTCAACAAAAAGTTGGTGATATGTTGCCTATGAATTATGGAATTGAGTAAAAAACAAAAACGCCAAGATTTCTCAAGGCGTTTCATAATTATTTTAACTTGATACTTCGTACTTCGTATTTCAAACCTCGTACTTCGTATTTCAAACTTCGTACTTCGTATTTCAAACCTCGTACTTAAAACTATTGTTTTTTCATTTCTTTTTCAATCATTTCATAAAACTCATCAATTTTTGGTAAAACCACAATACGAGTTCTTCTGTTTTTAGATCTGTTATCTGCTGAATTGTTATCTACTAAAGGAACATATTCTCCTCTTCCAGCAGCAATAAGTTGCGATGGTTTAACACCCAAATCTCTAGTTAAAACTCTAATGATTGCTGTAGAACGTTTTACACTTAAATCCCAATTGTCAAGTAAAACTGCGTTTCCAGTAAAAGGAACATTGTCAGTATGACCTTCAACCATACACTCAAATGTAGGTTTGTCGTTTACCACTTTAGCAACTTTAGCCAAAATTTCTTTTGCTCTATCACTAACCACGTAACTTCCGCTTTTAAACAATAATTTGTCTGCAATAGAAATAAAAACTACTCCTTTTTCTACATTCACTTCAATATCTGGATCAGAAATTCCAACCGAACTTTTTAAACTTGTAACCAATGCCAACGTAACACTATCTTTTTTGGTTAACGCATCTTGCATTCTAGAAATTTTTAAATCTTTCTCTTTGATTGATTCCAATGCTTTTTCAATATTTTGTGCACCTTTTGTAGAAAGTACAGTCATGTCTTTAGAAGCGCTAATTAAATCAGAATTATTCTTTTTCAAATAGTCGTTTTGTTGATTCATTGCCTCTTTTTCAGTCAAACATAAATTCAGTTTTACTGTTGTAGAATTTAATAAATCTTGACATTCTTTGTTTTGAGCTTCTAATGCTGCAATTTTCTTTTTTGCGCCACAAGACGTTAGCATTAATGATGCAATTGAAACAATTAAAATTACTTTTTTCATACTTTTCTTTTTTCGATTATTACAAATTTACAAATTATTGATAGTTATAACGTTTAAATACCCTAAAGTATTGTTAAGTTTTGTTTTCAAATACCTTGCCGTTCTTAACAAAATAATTGAAAACAATACTTTTAGTGTGATAATAATTTGGTTTTTGATTTACACTTCTTTTCTTTAACATTTTAGAAATCAAACTATAAAATGAATAATGTGCTTTTAAAATAGCAAAAAAATGATTGAATTTTCCTTTAAAAATAAATTGAAAACCTGCAATTCCATCTAAAATCATTCTAGCAATTAAAACAGAAATTAATTTATTTTTTGGAAGATTTTTGATCAACATCATCAATGAATTTCTAAAATTTAGAAATGTTTTTTTAGGATTTTCTTCCTTTAAAGTTGCGCCACCAACATGATAAACAGTTGATTTATAAGTGTATTTAATTTTATAATTTAAATTAAAAGCTCGCCAACACAAATCTATTTCTTCTTGATGTGCAAAAAAATCTTCGTCAAAACCATTTAATTTTCTAAAAACTTCTTTTCTTATAAAAAAGCAAGCACCACTTGCCCAAAAAATTTCAGTTTCATTATCATATTGTTGGTTGTCTTTTTCTACCGTTTCAAAAATTCTTCCTCTACAAAAAGGATAACCATATTTATCTATAAATCCTCCAGCAGCACCAGCATATTCAAATTTTTCTTTATTTTTAAAATCTAAAATTTTGGGTTGAATTATTCCAATTTCTTTTTCTTTTTCAAATAATTCTATTACAGGAGTAAGCCAATTCTGAGTAACTTCAATATCAGAATTTACTAAAGCATAAAATTCTTCTTCTACATTTTTTAAAGCCAGATTATAACCTTTTGCAAAACCATAATTTCCATCATTTTGAATAATTTTTACACTTGGAAATTGTTCTTTAATAACTTGAATAGATAAATCTGTAGAAGCATTATCTGCAACATAAACGTTGGCTTCATCAGAAAAAGCAACAATTGAAGGTAGAAATTGTTCTAACAATTTTGCGCCATTCCAATTTAAAATTACTACTGCTATTTTCAAGTTTGTATATTATAATTTGTTGTTGGTAATTTCAAATTCTGGAAGTTCTTTTAAGAAATTATATTTCTCGTTTTCAAAATCCATTTCACAAAAGTAATGATTAACTCCATTGGTTACCATTAAATAATTGGCTTTTAAAGTAAGATTATATCTAGCAATTTGATTAAAAGTTTCTTGAGCTATTTTTATTTCTGGAGCTTTGCATTCTATCAATAAAAATATTTCTCCATTAGGTTGATATACAATTACATCATAACGTTTACTTAAATCATTAACTTTAATTAATTTTTCAACATTTATATATGATTTTGGATACCTTTTTTCTTGAAGTAAATACTGAACAACATTTTGACGAACCCATTCTTCTGGAGTTAGAATTATAAATTTTTTTCCTAATTTCATCAAAAATAGACACTTTATTTTCACTATTTTTGAACCGAAATGTATATTTTGGAAAATTGAGTTGTTGCATCTCACAAAAGTA
>NZ_JAYUPK010000089.1:0-19587 GCF_043760115.1 Flavobacterium sp. | reverse complement strand
ATTAATTCGCAACTTCACTAATAAATTTAATTCGCATTAATCTGAGTTCGTCTAAATCGTAATCGCCATCAAATTCTTTTAATGCTTTTTCTATATTATCAGTTTCAGAATCCATAAAGTAATCTTGAATTTCTTCTTGTTGATCGTCATCAAGCATTTCGTCAACCCAATATTTTATGTTTAATTTGGTTCCAGAATAAACAATTTGCTCCATTTCTTTAATCAAATCATCCATTTTTAAACCTTTTCCAGAAGCAATATCTGTTAAAGAAAGTTTTCTGTCAATATTCTGAATAATATATAATTTATTGGCAGAATTTGCTCCAGTAGATTTTACAACCAAATCATCTGGACGAGTTATGTCATTTTCTTCAACATAACGGTTTATTAATTCTATAAATTCTTTACCATATTTTTTGGCTTTTCCTTCGCCAACTCCATGAACATTACCAAGTTCATCAAGTGTTATAGGATATTTTAAAGCCATATCTTCTAGTGATGGATCTTGAAAAACAACAAATGGAGGAAGACCTAATTTCTTAGCCACTTTTTTACGTAAATCACGTAACATACTCATCAATGCTTCGTCTGCAGTTCCTGTAGATTTTGCAGCAGTAACTATTGCTTCATCTTCAATTTCGTTATATTCGTGATCTTCAGACATCATAAAAGATTTTGGATTGTTTATAAATTCTAATCCTTTTTCTGATATTTTTAAAATTCCGTACGTTTCAATATCTTTATTTAAATATCCATCAACCAAAACTTGTCGAATTAATGCCATCCAATAACGTTCTTCAAATTTAGCACCTTTTCCAAAAAACGATTGAGAATCTGTTCTATGTGCTTTTATCATTGCATTTACACGACCAATAAGTGTGTAAACAATTTCTTTAGATTTATATAAATGTTTAGTATCACGAACAACTTCTAGTAATAATTTAACTTGAACTTGAGCTTCAACTTTGGTTTTAGGATTTCTAACATTATCATCCATATCTGCGCCATCGCCATTTTCACCATCAAATTCTTCACCAAAATAATGCAATAAAAATTTACGCCTAGATATTGAAGTTTCAGCATAAGCAACTACTTCTTGCAGTAATGCAAAACCAATTTCTTGCTCTGCAACTGGTTTACCAGACATAAATTTTTCAAGTTTTTCTACATCTTTATAGGAATAATAAGCTAGACAATGACCTTCGCCACCATCTCTTCCGCCACGACCAGTTTCTTGATAATAACTTTCTAACGATTTTGGAATATCGTGATGAATTACAAAACGAACATCTGGTTTGTCAATTCCCATTCCAAATGCAATAGTTGCCACAACAACATCTACATCTTCCATAAGAAACATATCTTGATGTTTAGCTCTAGTTTTAGCATCCAAACCTGCGTGATATGGTACAGCAGAAATTCCGTTTACTTGTAAAACCTCGGCAATTGCTTCAACTTTTTTACGACTTAAGCAATAAATAATACCCGATTTTCCTTTGTGTTGTTTTATAAATCTAATAATATCCGATTCAATATTTTTAGTTTTTGTACGTATTTCGTAATATAAATTGGGTCTGTTAAACGATGCTTTAAAAGTTGTTGCATCACTCATATCTAGATTTTTCAAGATATCTTCTTGTACTTTTGGTGTTGCAGTTGCAGTTAAACCAATAACAGGAACATCGCCAATAAGTTTTATAATATTTTTTAAATTTCTATATTCTGGTCTAAAATCGTGACCCCATTCTGAAATACAATGTGCTTCATCAATAGCTACAAATGATATTGGAACATTTTGAAGAAATTCAACATATTCTTCTTTGGTTAAAGATTCTGGCGCAACATATAACAGTTTAGTAATTCCAGAAGTAATATCTTTTTTAACTTGAGCAATTTCAGTTTTGGTTAATGACGAATTTAAAACGTGTGCAATTCCAACTTCTGATGATAAACTTCTAATGGCATCAACTTGATTTTTCATCAAGGCAATTAATGGCGAAACCACAATTGCAGTTCCGTTTAACATTAAAGCTGGCAATTGATAACACAATGATTTTCCACCACCAGTTGGCATAATTACGAAAGTATTATTTTTAGCAAGTAAACTTTTAATTACTTGTTCTTGTAATCCTTTAAATTGGTTAAAGCCAAAATATTTTTTTAATTCTTTGTGGATGTCAATTTCGTTTGAATTCATTATTAGTTAAAGGTATTTTTACATAAATTTGCACAATATAAAGATATAACTTTCTTTTATAAAAACAAATTTTATATTAATTCTATTTTGATAACAAACAAAAATATAATTGCTTCTGCTAAAAAAACGTTGCTTTCTCAAAGTCAATCTATTGCAAAACTTACTGATTTTATTGACATTAGCTTTGTTGAAGCTGTAAATACAATTTATAATTGCAAAGGAAGATTGGTTGTTACTGGCATAGGAAAAAGTGCAATTATTGCTCAAAAAATTGTAGCAACTTTAAATTCTACTGGAACTCCATCACTATTTCTTCACGCTTCTGAAGCAATTCATGGCGATTTGGGCATGGTTCAACCCAATGATGCAGTAATTTGTATTTCTAAAAGTGGTAATAGTCCAGAAATTAAAGTTTTAGTTCCGCTTTTAAAACAATTTGGAAATAAACTAATAGCAATTACCGGAAATGTAACTTCTTTTTTAGGAAAAGAAGCCGATTTTACTTTAAATACGTATGTAGAATCTGAATCTTGTCCAAATAATTTAGCACCAACTAATAGCACAACAGCACAATTGGTTATTGGCGATGCCATTGCAGTTTGCCTAATGGAAATGCGAAATTTTACAAGTCAAGATTTTGCAAAATATCATCCTGGTGGCGCATTAGGAAAAAAATTGTTATTGCGCGTTGGCGATATGCTTGATGCAACTCACAAACCAATGGTTAATCCAGATTCTAGTATAAAAAATGTTATTGTAGAAATATCTGAAAAAAGACTTGGTGTAACTGCGGTAATTGAAAATGAAAAAGTTATCGGAATTATTACTGATGGTGACATTAGAAGAATGCTAAATAAAACCGAAACAATATCTGGCTTGACCGCTAAAGATATTATGACTGTAAATGCAAAATCTATAAAATCTACCGATTTAGTTAGTGATGCTTTAAATATTCTTGAAGATTTTTCTATTACACAACTCGCTGTTATTGATAATGGTGATTATAAAGGAATTTTACATTTGCACGATATATTAAAGGAAGGAATTGTATAATGGCTAAAAAAGTTGTTAAAGCAGAAATGTCATTTATGGATCATCTTGAAGAATTAAGATGGTTACTTGTTAAAGCAACAATTGGAATGCTAGTTGCCGCAAGTTTAGTGTTTTTTGTAAGTGATTTTATTTTTGATCAAATAATTTTTGGACCAACAAAAGCCGATTTTATTACCTATACATTTTTTTGTGATTTATCTCATTGGTTAGGATTTGCCGACAGTATTTGTGTTACAGAAATGGATTTTAAAATTCAAAACACCAATATGGAAGGACAAGTTACCATGTTAATTTGGACTTGTATAACCGCTGGATTTATTTTAACTTTTCCTTATATTTTGTATTTATTATGGAATTTTATTACTCCAGCATTATATGAAAAAGAACGTAAAAATGCCAAATTTTTTATTTTTATTTCCTCTATATTATTTTTCCTTGGTGTATTATTTGGCTATTTTATAATTGTGCCAATGTCGGTTAATTTCTTTGCCACATTTACTGTAAGTGATGTTGTGAAAAATGAATTTAACGTAGATTCTTATATTAGTTTAATTAAAACTTCTGTAATTGCCTGCGGATTATTTTTTGAATTGCCAATAGTTATTTTTTTCCTTTCTAAACTGGGATTAGTAACAGCACAACTTTTAAGAAAATATAGAAAATATGGTATTGTTGTTATATTAATAGTTGCGGCAATTGTAACTCCACCAGATGTTGTAAGTCAAATAATTGTATCAATTCCAATGTTATTGATTTATGAAATAAGTATTTTTATATCTGCATACGTAGTAAAAAAACAATTAAAAGAAAACGAAAATGTCTAAAATAGTAGAAGAATTTAATGAATATCGTTCTAAAATGAACGAAAAATTGTTGGCAGATAACAACAAAATTGTAAAAAGAATTTTCAATCTTGATACCAATGCTTACGCAGAAGGTGCGCTTGATGTAAAAACTAAAGAACTTTTAGGATTAGTAGCTTCTACAGTTTTACGATGTGATGACTGTGTAAAATATCATTTAGAAACATCTTATAAAGAAGGAGTTACCAAAGAAGAAATGATGGAAGCAATGGGAATTGCAACGCTTGTTGGCGGAACAATTGTTGTACCACATTTGCGAAGAGCTTATGAGTTTTGGGAAGCACTTGAAGAAAGTAATCAGTAATCAGTGTTCAGTGTTCAGTAAAATTTAATAATTATCTAAAATTGAAGTTAAATCATACTATCAAATAAATGGTTTTTGTTTATTTGTAGAAAATAGTTGAAAAATTGAGTTGAGATGCTGAATTAAATTCAATAAGATGCTGAAATAAATTCAGCATCAATAAATTCAATAAGATGCTGAACTAAATTCAGCATAAATAAATTAAGCATAAATGAAATTAAGAGCCGAGAATTTAGTAAAAACATACAAAGGAAGAAGTGTTGTAAAAGGCATTTCGGTAGAAGTAAATCAAGGAGAAATTGTTGGTTTACTTGGCCCAAATGGTGCCGGAAAAACGACTTCTTTTTATATGATTGTAGGTTTGGTTAAACCAAATTCTGGAAATATTTATCTAGACGATATGAATATTACAGAATTTCCGATGTACAAACGTGCACAAAACGGCATTGGATATTTGGCTCAAGAAGCTTCTGTTTTTAGAAAACTAAGTATTGAAGATAATATTTTAAGTGTGTTGCAACTTACCAAACATACTAAAGATGAGCAAATTGCAAAAATGGAAAGTCTTATTGCAGAGTTTGGACTAGAACATATTAGAACCAATCGTGGCGATTTACTTTCTGGTGGCGAACGACGTAGAACAGAAATTGCTAGATGTTTGGCAACCGATCCAAAGTTTATATTATTAGATGAACCATTTGCTGGAGTTGATCCAGTTGCGGTTGAAGATATTCAGCGAATTGTAGCGCAATTAAAAAATAAAAACATTGGAATTCTTATTACAGACCACAATGTACAAGAAACCTTAGCTATTACAGATAAAACCTATTTAATGTTTGAAGGTGGAATTTTAAAAGCAGGAATTCCAGAAGAATTAGTTGAAGATGAAATGGTTAGACGTGTTTATCTTGGACAGAATTTTGAACTTAGAAAGAAAAAATTAGAGTTTTAAAATAGCTTAAAATGCAAAATCCAAGTAAAGAACAATTTGAAAAATGGCAAAATGATTCTAAAAATTGGAAGCTAGGATTATTTTATTTCAACAAAGATGATGAAAGAATTTTTGTTCCAAAGAAAATACAATGGATGGGAATTACTTTAAATTTTGCTAATCCAAAAACGTATTTAGCATTGGTTTTTATGGTTTGCTTTTTTGGATTTATTGTTTTTATGGTTGATAGGAATGGAAATTAAATACTACTCAACAGTCAAATACAGCAACATCTTTGGCGTTCCATTATAAATATTCAAATCAACTTTTTCGGTAATTCCTTCAATGGAAGCTTTTTCAGAAAATTGCCAAAACAACCAATCATCTTTAATATCTTCTACCCAAAAATTGTAATTGGCAACCCAAAAAGTATATTCTGAAAATTCTTCTTTTAAAAAACTAGTATAATATTTTTCACCACTATAAATAATTGGTTTTACTTTATAATGTTCGTCTATTTTCTTTAAAAACCGTTTTAATCCTACTTTTAAACTATCAATAGATTGATTTTTAGGTAATTGTTCAATATCTAAAACTGGAGGAAAATCGCCTTTTTGTAATTTTACAGTTTTAATAAAATTATTAGCTTGCTCAAGAGAGTTTTCATTGGGACGATAATAATGATAAGCACCACGAATAAAATTGTGCTCTTTAGCATTTTTCCAATTTTCTTTAAATTTAGAATCCACCTTGTCATTTCCTGCGGTTGCTCTTATAAATACAAATTGTAAAGGAACCAAATGCTCTACAGAATCTATTTCTTTCCAATTAATATTACCCTGAAATTGCGAAACATCAAATCCAACAACCTTATCTTGATGATTCTTTAAAACCTGAAAAATTCTGGCTTGCGCCATTTTATCTTCTTTATAAATTTTGTCAGATTTGAAACTAAAATAATATAAAATGGCATTTCTATAATGAAAAACGGCAGTAACAATAAGCAAAAATGAAATGCTAATTATAAAAAATTTAGCAGAGAAAAAAGAGTTAGTTTTTTTACTTGTTTTCTTTCTAATTGGTGGTTTTCGAGTTGTAGTTTTTGCCATTTATACTAAACTACTTTTTTAGAAATTTATTATTTACAACAGATAATAAAACATAACTAACAATTATTAAAGGAATTGCAGTTACTTGAAGCAACACAATTATAAGTACACAGAAAAGCAAAAATCCAATTTGCAAAGCATATTTTTTAAAACTAAATTCTTTAATTTTTAAAGCAAATAACGGAATTTCGGCATTTAAAATATAAGCACTAAATACTGTAATTACCAATAAACAGATAGGATTGGTAAGAAATCCTAATACTAATAGTGAATCTGTTTGGTTTAAAATTAAAGGCAAACTCAAAATAAAAAGTGCATTTGCTGGTGTTGGTAAACCAATAAACGATTCGGTTTGGCGCGTATCAATATTAAAATTTGCCAATCGGTAACACGAACCTAATGTTATTATAAATCCGAGTAATGCAATCCAAAAATTCCCATTAGAAATATCAAAATTTTCGTTAGAAACATTTAAAGCGTTGCATAACATAAAAAACATTATTGTTCCAGGTGCAACACCACTTGTAACCATATCTGCAAGAGAATCTAGTTGCAACCCAAGTGGAGAAGAAACGTTAAATAATCGTGCAAAAAAACCATCAAAAAAGTCTAAAAATATTCCTAAACATACAAAAACAAAAGCCATTAAAAAGTTTTCTTGAAAGGCAAAAACTACTGCAATACAACCACAAAATAAATTTAAAAGTGTAATTAAATTGGGAATGTGTGTTTTTATGTTCATTAGATTTTTACTATTTATTTTAGAAAGCAAATTTAATACAATAACTTTAAGAGAAGTACGTTTTACTTAGAGATTTTTATTAGCAATTAATTATGAATTGGTTAGTGATAATCTTAAATAAAAATTTCTATTTTTGAAAAAATATTTGCTTTGAAAAGAATTCTATATTTAATTCTTATTGTGTTCTCTAATTTAGCTTACAGTCAGGCAATTAGAAAATATTCTAATGAGTTTTTAAACATTGGTGTAGATGCTGCTTCGTTAGGAAAGTCTAATGCTGTTGTGGCTAATACTGGCGATGTAAATTCTGGATACTGGAATCCTGCAGGATTAATAAATCTAGAAGACAGTCAAGCTTCACTTATGCATGCAAGTTATTTTGCCAATATTGCACAATACGATTATGCAGCTTACGCAAAACCTATTGACGATCGAAGTGCTTGGGGTTTTTCTTTAATTAGATTTGGAGTAGATGATATTTTAAATACAACACAACTTATTGATAGCGAAGGAAATATAGATTACAATAGAGTAAGTTTATTTTCTACTGCCGATTATGGTTTAACTTTTTCTTATGCAAGAAAATTGCAAGTTCCAGGTTTTCAATATGGTGTAAATGCTAAAATTATTAGACGAGTTATTGGAGATTTTGCTAATTCTTGGGGTTTTGGATTTGATTTTGGTTTACAATTTGAAAGAAACGATTGGAAATTTGGATTAATGCTTCGCGATATTACAACAACATACAATGTGTGGAGTATAAACGAAGACGAATACAATAAAATTAAAAATGCAGTTGTAGGTCAAAATCAAGAATTACCAGAAAGTACAGAGATTACTTTACCAAAAGCACAACTTGGAATGTCTAAAAAATTTGAATTTCATAATGAAACAAGTTTGTTAGCATCAGGAAATTTAAATATGCAGTTTACAAAAACCAATGATATTCTTGCTACAGATTTTGTTAGTATTGATCCAGCTTTAGGATTTGAATATGGTTATACTGATTTGGTTTTTCTGAGAGCAGGAATTGGAAATTTTCAAAATTTAACCCAACTTGATGGTAGCAAAAAAATTGGTTTTCAACCTAACATTGGACTTGGATTTAAGTATAAAGGAATTCAAGTAGATTATGCTTTAACCGATTTGGGTGATCAAAGTGCCGCTTTATATTCTAATGTTTTTTCGGTAAAAGTTGATTTAAGTATTTTTAGATAATAGTTGTAAAATGATAAAAAAACTACACTTCCTTTTTATACTATTTATATTTTTCAATTCATTTTCTCAAAATCCAATTCTTTCTAACAACGCTACAGTTAGTGTTTTAACTTGTGGAAAAGGCAACGAATTATACACCGTTTTTGGTCATACAGCCATTAGAATAAAAGATTCTATAAACAATGTTGATGCTGTTTACAATTATGGCGCGTTTGATTTTAGAGTAGAAAATTTTTATTTAAAATTTGTAAAAGGAGATTTGCAATACTTTATTGGAGCAAGTTCTTACGAAGAATTTCTTTATGAATACCAGCAAGAAAATAGAGAAGTTGTAGAACAATATTTAGATTTTTCAACAGCTAAAAAACAAGAATTATTTGATAAATTAAATGCTTCTTTGTTTAGTGAAGAACGCAATTATACCTATAAATTTATTGATAGAAATTGTACAACAATGGTTGTAGATAAAATTAATGAAACAATTGGAGAGAAACTAATTGCAAAAGTTGATGATACTACAATTTCATATAGAACAGTTTTATATCCTTATTTTGAAAATCATTTTTGGTACAAATTGGGAATAAATATCATTTTTGGATATAAAACAGATAATGATGCTTTACAATTATTTTTACCTAATCATTTGCTTTATAGTTTAGATAGAACTAAAATTAATGGAAAACCAATTGTTAATAAAATAGAAATTTTAATTAAAGGTTCTACCGAAGATCCAAAATTTTCATTCTTTAATAGTATTTATTTTGTTAGTTTACTAGTATTGATTTTGGTTTTATTAAACAATAAAACACTGAACTTAACTTATTTATTTATACTTGGATTATTTGGATTGTTCTTTTGTTTGGTAGGATTTTATTCGTTTCACAAAGAACTTTTATGGAATTATAATGCTTTATTATTTAATCCATTGTATTTATTTTTACCATTTATTAAGAGTTTAAAATGGTTTAAAAATTGTTTAATAACAGTTGTTTTATGTTTGATTGTTTATATAATAATCATGATAAACAAACCGCATTTAATTTTAGTAATTCCTTTTATACTTGCCAATTTTTATATTTTATGGAAACTGTATCGAGGTAAAAAAGCAATTTAAAATTATTGACCTCTATAAAATAGTACTGTACTAAACGTTTTTATAAAGATATTAATATCAAGAAAAATACTTCTGTGTTTGATATAATATAAATCATATTGCAACTTTACCAAACTATCTTCTACAGAATCGCCATAGGAATAATTTACTTGTGCCCAACCAGTTAATCCAGGTTTTACAACGTGTCTTGTTTCATAAAAAGGCATAACTGATGCTATTTCGTTTACAAAAATTGGACGTTCAGGTCTTGGTCCAATAATTGCCATATCGCCTTTTAAAATATTTATAAACTGAGGAAATTCATCCATTCTTGTTTTACGCATAAATTTACCAAAAGGAGTAATTCTAGTATCGCCAGAAGTTGAAAAAACTGCACCATTTTTTTCGGCATTTTTTACCATAGTTCGGTATTTGTAAATTTCAAAAACTTCGCCATTTTTTCCTACACGTTCTTGAGTGTAAAAAAGTGAACCTCTATTGGCTAATGTATTTCCAATTAGAATTATTGGAAAAAGCAATACTCCAAAACTTAAACCTATTATTGAAAAAATTATTTCGATAATTCTTGTTACTAAAAGGTATAAATGATTTTGATTACTTCTACTAAATGGGAAATATCTGTAAAAATCTCTTGAAACATATTGCACAGGAATTCGTTGAGTTATGGCTTCGTAAACTTGAGTATATTCTCTAATTATAAATCCGTTTTCTAGTAAATGTATTAATTGATTGTATAAACTTACTGTTATTCCTTCAGTTTTTTGGGATGCAATTACAATTTCAGAAACCGAATTGTTTCGTACATATTTTTCTAAATCTTCTTTTTTAATGTTTTTGATATTTTTAATAGTAATTTTAAAACTATCATCGCCATCAGAATTTACGAAACCTATAAATTTATAATGTGGATCAACTTTTTCAATACCATTTACCAATTCTTGAAGTTGTTCTTTATCGCATACAATGATTGCATTTTTTACGAACCTATGAGAAGCTAAAAATTTTACATAAAAAATTCGCCAACTCAATAATGATAAGATAATTGCAATAAAAAAATATAATATTTGTAATCTATTATTTGGTAATTCTGGAGTGTAAATTGGAGTTAAAAGGTAAACTAAAACAACTGTACAAGTAGTTAAAATAATACTTCTAATAATTTGAAACTGATTACTTGCAACTTGAAGATTATACATTTCAAAAACAGAACCAAATATATTGATGTAAATGGCTAATAATAATGTCCAATAATAGTTAGATGCAGAAAAAGTAAAGTAATTAAATTCAAAAATTGCACTTACACTATATAAAATAAATAAAACCCAAATTACATCAAAAATCTTTAGCAGGACTTTTCGTTCTGAGATTTCGAAATGCATTTTTTTACTACTATTCATAGGTAAATTCTAAATATTTTTATGCAAGTTAATAAAATTATAGAAATAGCAACTACTATTTTAAAATTTCACTCCATTTTAATTTAACAGTTTCCCAATCAAAAGCTTCTACTTTTTTTCGAGCATTTGTAGTAATTGAAGATGCAAATTCTGGATTTAAAATTAATTTTTTTATAGCAGAAACCATAGCATTTGTATCGTTATCATTTACTAAAAGTGCATCAAAAGTATCGTTTAATAAATATGGAATTCCGCCAACATTTGTAGAAACTACAGGTAATCCTAATGCCATTGCTTCAATTACACTAACTGGAGTATTGTCAAAATGAGTTGTATTTATAAAAATGGAATACTCCTTAGACAATGATACCCAATCTTCTTTGGATAATTTTCCTAAAAATTCAACATTTACATTTAAGCTCTTGGCATATTTTTTACAAATTTCTAAAATATTTTCTTTATCTGGTCCAACCATTGCAAGTTGCGCATTAGGAAAGTCTTTTTTTAAATTAGCTATAACATCAATAGCCATTTTAGGATTATAAATTTCTGAAAAAGACCTAACCCATAACAATTTAGGTTCTAGATTTTTTCTTTCTAAAAAATTATAATTATTGATTTCTATTGTGTTGGGAATGTAAACTAGATTACTATAACCATTTTTATCAAATGATTGCATTAGGTAATTGGAAGGAGCACAATTTATAAATGAATTTTTAAAAATTAAATCTGATAAAAATTTACTTTTTTCTATTCTATTTGGTAATTTTCCACCATGCAAAATTGGAATATATTTTAAATTTAATATTCTACACAATTGACTAATTACTAATGCATAATAAAATCCAGAAGTGCTGTAAGTATCAATTAGAACATATTTAACTTTTCTAAATGATAAAAATGTAGCAGTAATCATATCAAGCAATCTCAAAATTTGATTTTTCTTGGTAGATGAATAAATTATTTGATATCTTTCTGTTTCCAATAAGTAACCTAATGATTCTATTATGGTATTAGAATTACCATGTTTAGATAATTTGTTCCCTATGTACAATAATTTCATTTTCGTCTTTATTAAATCTAACTTTTAGTAATGATAATGCATATACAAATGATGGTGCGGCTGTTCTCATTGCAGCATGGTTTATTGTAAGTAACCAAAAAAATAAAAAACAATACATAAAAATATTTTGCTTATTATCTAAATATAAAAATATTGGAGTAGTAAACAATATTAATAAAATTAAAATTCCAATAGCTCCATGCTCTGCCAACAATCTGGTTATTTCGTTATGAGAAGCGGTTACTTGGCCAGTCTGTTCTAATCTATATTCTGTTCCTTTTGCAACTCCTATACCAAAAAAAGGGTTTTCTAAAAAAATATCTATTTCACTACTTGCAATTTCTTCTCTTCCAGTAAATTGAGTAGCTTTCTCTCTACCCAAAGCATCTTCATTGGCATATCTTTTACCTATTAATCCTCCTGTTTGAGATTCTGTATACACCCAAATAGACGACATCGTTATCCCTATAAATACTAATAAATAATTTAATTTTACTTTACCATTATATTTAGAATTTTTATAAGAAAAAAAGATTAAAATCAAAATCATAATAAATCCAGTTATCATTCCGCCTCTAGAAAATGTAACTAAACCTCTAAAAGTGATGTTTAACACTATAATTAAATTTATTATAAATTGCAATTTAGTTGTAGAAGCTAAAATAATTCTTGAAAAAAAAATAAACATTCCTAAACCCAACGCTGTTGCTACTTGATTTGGACCAAAACCTCCAGAAGTTTCTGCATTTGAACCTGTACTTACTAGAATTTCTTTTAAATCTGGTGTAAATAAAATTAAATACATAGTACAAGATACTATTGGCAAACCCATTACTAAAAGTAAGTTGTTAACTTCTTTATAGGTTATTTTTCTATTATAACAATATAATGATGCAAAACCCAAACATATTGAACCAGATATATTAAACGAAATTGTTTTTCTAATATCTACAGTTGTTAAATTTAAAGTTTGAGTTCCAATAACAATTCCTGGAATTAACAATATTAAAAATATCCAATATGGCACAGCATTTTTAGAAAATCCGCTATATAACATTCCTAAAGATAAAAATAATATTACTCCATATTTGGAAAACTCATGATTTGGATTTCCATTTGTCATTCTTAAAAAAACTTCACTACCAACAATATATGCAGCGGCAAGTAAAGCTTCATTATTTTTATTTCTAGTTTTTATAACAAAATATAAACCTCCAAAAAGAATTAATGCAGAATAAACTTTTGCAAATCCTTGAAATCCAAAAATTATAATTCCAATAAGAATATGAAATACAATTAAAAGTAAATAATTTTTATCTTTATTAAGCATTATTTTTTTTTGTTATCCAATGAATGTATTTATCAATTATACTATTTTCAGAATGGTTATTTATTATTTTTTCATGTAATAAATTTCCAAATTCCTTACGTTTTTTTTCATTTTCAATTAATATAACTAAACTATTAAAATAAGCATTTTCATTGTCTTTTTCAACTATAAAACCGTTTATGTCATTTTCTATTATTGTTGAAATTTCACCAACATTAGTTACCACAACTGGTTTTTTAAATAAGCCATATTCTAATAACGAAATTGGTAAACCTTCTGATTGTGAGGTTAATACACAAATGTCTGAATGATTAATAATATTTTGAATGTCTTTTTTAGAATCATAAAAAAAAACATGTTTATTCAAATTTAGTTTAATGGTTTTATTTTTAATTTCGTTAGAATAATTGTCATTAAAATCTTTACCTACAATATGAAAACTCCAATCTGGATGAATTTGTATTATTCTTTTAGCAATTGAAAGTAAAAATGAATGATTCTTTTGAACTCGTAAATTTGCCAAACAAAGAATTCTTTTATCATTAAATCCTTTTAAAATTGTTACTTCTTCTTCATTATCAATAACTGTAGTAAAATTAGGCAAATTAATAACATTTTTACATGACAATTTTTTTAATGCCCAATCTTTTAAATTTTGATTTACTGTTATTATTCCGAAAAATAATACAGATGATATTTTTAAAACTGTAGATTTTCTAACATCAAGAAAATCGCTTAATCCATAATGATCGTGCCAGATTATTTTAACTTTAAAATAGATTATTTTTACTAAACAGGCAAGAAAAAAAGAACTTGTATGAGCGTGAATAATATTAATTTTATTTTTCTTGCAATAATTTGATAAGATAAATATGGCTTTAAAATCTATAGCTTTAGTTTTATTTATAAATAGATAATCTACCTTGTTATTAATTTCAGATTTTAAAATTCCTTCTTTTCTTGTAACAATAATTCCAGAAAATTCAATTGTATTGGAAAGAGCGTTTGCATAATTTACTGCCATTCTTTCTGCTCCACCAGCTTCTAATGAATCTATTATTTGAATAATTTTCATTGTTTTAAAAGAAGTTTAATTTCTGACTCAAAATAATCTAGAGTGTATTTTCTAGACCAAATTTGGGCAAGGTTAGCTTTATAGTTATACAATTCTTGATTGTTAATTAACTCAATTATTTTTGATGTATCCTTTTCTAATTCTAAATTTAAAAGTACACCTCTTGTTTCATTATCTAGCATGTTAGAAATGCAAGATACTTTAGTTGCAATTGGTAAACAACTCCAAAACATTGCTTCTGCGACGACTTTTGGCCAACCTTCACTATTAGAAGGTAGAATTAAAAAATGACTTTCCTGATAAGCTAATCTTATAATTTCTTGAGATTGGTTACCTTTAAAGAATATGTAATTTTCTAAATTATTTTGTTTACAAAATAACTCTAGATTTTCTTTTTCAACACCATTACCATAAAAATGTAAAGATACATTGTGCGATTTTTCTATTAGATTTTTAACTATTTCAATTGCATAAATTGGTCTTTTACCTGATGTTAATGTTCCAACAAAAATAAATTTTATAGTATTAGAAAGTATTCTTGGTGATGATTTAATTTTATCAGATTCTAAATAAGTTGCTGTAAAAAAAGGCACTATGTTTTTAGAAGATTTTTTTGTTTCACCATATACCAAAACTTTGCAGTTTTTGGTAAAAAAAGTATTGTTTAAAATATATTTTTGAAATTTATAACTAAATGGTTGCTTTTTATTGTCTACCCAATTTCCAGCATATTTTACAGTTTTATTTTTTTTTGGAAAAAAAATTTGTGCAACACAACCTATTAACCCAATATTTCCTGGGCATCTTAAATGTAAATGATCTGTATTATTTATATTAAAAACTATTTTAATAAAATTATAAAACATTGCATAAATTGCTTTTGTAATAGATGAAGGTGTTTTAAAATTAAAGCTTTTTAATTCTATAAATTGAATATTTAAATGATTATATTTATCATGAATGGCTTGAATTTTCTCATTACTTAACGGCGCAATTACAACTAATTTAGTAATGTATTTTTCCCAAATTTTCATTTCACGTATATAGGGTTCATATGAAAAATAATTATTTTCAAATTTAATATGTGGAACTTGTGTTATTATTGTAAAAATCATTTATAAAATTATTTTGGTAATTTATAAAATTCTTCAAATAATTCGTCGCTATTCCTTTCTTTATTGTCTTTTAAAAAAGTCATTGCGAAACCTTTGGGAGATGAAACTGTTCTTTGGGTTAGTTTTAAATTGTCTAAATATTTCATCCAACCAAACATAAATCGTGTTATAAATAATGCAATTTGTCTATAATATCTATTAGAAGAAGCGTTTACAATAAAATTAGCATTTGTAATTGCTATTGTTGATGCATTTCCTTCAGTAATTACAGCATTATACAATTTACATTTAGAAAACATTGATCTTAATCCTGTAAATGTAAATCTAAAAAAATCATAAGGTTGACCGTGATATGGATAGTTTTGCGGTGCTTCAATTTGAATATAACCATTAGTTTTGGTAACTCTAAAAATTTCGCTAGCAAAAACCCATGGTTTTAATGTATGTTCTATAACTTGTGCTGCTAATACTAGATCGAATACCTCATCTTTAAAAGGAATTTCATGTCCATCAAGTACTACATCTATTGCAAACTGAGTATGAACATCTGATGTAATTACAGTAGATTTATTGAAAATATTTTTATAATAATCTATTTTATCGCCAGCGCCCAGAATTAAAATTTTACTATTTTCTTTTAAAAGTAAGTTTAAATTATAATATCTTTTATCTATTTTAAAATCATGGCTTAATGATGGTATAATTTTAGTTCGAATATAATTTTTAAAATTATTTTTGTTTCTAAAGTTACTATCTTGAGTTGTAACTTTATTTTCAATCACATCAGTACTGCTAAAAATAGAATCTTTGCTTAATAAAATTGGTATGTTCTTGTATATTGACAATTCATTTCCATCATTAAAAACTATTTTATCATTAATAACTTCTTTAAAACTTGCTTTAGTTTTAGGATGAATAAAAGTGGAATATAAATTAATTGGCAACATTTTATTTTATTTTTGGTCTTGAAAACAATAAACTAATCATTCCAGAAACTCTTCCTAAAGATTCTGATAATGCTTCAATTTTATTACTTGTTGTAAATATATTACTTATTCTTATAGTTATCAAAATCCACGATATTATATTCCATTTAAGTCTATCGTGGTACTTTGGGTTTTTATTATAAACTCTCCATACATACCAACCATTTCTAACAATCATTTTACCGTAATTATATTTGTTTGGTCTTCCAGAATCGTTATGGTAATGTCCAAGCTTGGCATTAGTGTTTAAGTATAAATTTCCTATTTTACTGAGTCTTGAAGTGAAATCGGCATCTTCATATAAACCATATCCATCAAAGTATTCTGAAAATTTATGGGTTTTAAAAACATTATTTTTAAAAGAGGAAACTCCACCCATAAATTGTTGTACTGGATACACTTTTCCTGTTGGTGGTAAAAAACCTACACTTCTACCATGAGAAAAACTTGGTATAAATCCAGGCGCAACGTTAGAATCTAATTTAAACAATTTTCTAATTTTAAATCGTGTTGGTTCTTGCCTTGAGTAACCATCAAAATAAAATTTATTTAACTTTTTTTCTAACGTTTTAGATTCTTTTTCCCAAACTGTTTCATTTGTTATAAAACCACCAACTCCAAGTGCTTCTGGATATATTTTATAAGTTTGAATTAAATTAAAAAAATAATCTTTCTCTAATAGTGTGTCATCATCAAGAAAACAAACTATATCAATAGTGCTAGTAACTTCTTTTATTCCAAAATTTCGTTGTTTGGTTAATCCTCTTTGTTCATTATTAACTTTAAAATATTTTAAATTTTTAAATGCATTTTTTTTTATTATTACTGCTGTTTCATCATTTGTAGAACCATCAATAATTAAAATTTCATCTGGATGCAAGGTTTGGTTTTTAACAGAGTAGAGCAAATCTAGTAAAGGATTTGCTCTCATATAAGTACATATTATTAAACTGAATTTAGGAGTTATCAATTTATAAATTTTGTATTGTAGTAAATAAATAAAAACCTACAAGTTTCAATTTTAGAATGTAGTTTAAATCCAGCTTTTTCAATACCTTTTATTGAACCTATATTATCATGATCTACTATTATACAAACTTCTTCATTATTTTTTTCAAACAATAATTCTTTTACAATTAAACTCAACATTGAAGGATAAATAGATTGACCTCTGTATTCATTATTTGTAAAACAATCTCCAATAGCAGGACCAGTTTTATTAATTAATTTTAAAAAATGCAATTTTTTATATACTGTGCTTTCATGTACCAATATTTTTTTATCAAAAACTTCATACTTTATTTTTTTATTAGATATTGTAGATTTCACAACTTTATATTTTACATCTTCTAATTGAATATAATCAGATTTTCTAATTACATAAACCAGTTCTTTTAAACGTTTAGGATAAAAATATTTAAGTTTATTTGTCATTACAATTTATTTGGTTGCAAAAAATATTAAATTATTATAACCTTTTAATCTATTGTATTTAATATTAACTTCTTTATAATATTCTGATAAGGATTTAATTTCAATATTTTTAAATCCGTTATCCTTTAAATGTTTATACAAATCTTTTTCAGAAAAATAATATCCTCTTACTTCAAAACCATAAAAACCAGTAACTCTACTTCCAACTTCATTTTTTAAAAAAGGTTTTAAAATTTTTCTTAATAAAAAGAATGCTGTTTTTTGAGGCGTGCCAACTTGATTATGAACTGCTCCAATTAAAACTCCTTCTGGCTGTAGAATATCGTATGATGTTTTAAAAATTTTATATCTGTCTTTTCTATCTTTTACATAAGTTAACATACAATTCATCAATGTAACTAATTCAAAACTTTCTTTTGAGCCAGAAAAAGTAGTTGCATCATTAACTTGCATAGTAACTTTAGTATCTAACTTCCAAGTTTTTATATTTTCAATTCCTTTTTTAATCATATTTTCTGAAATGTCAGTAGCAAGAATTTTATCTATTGAAATGTATTTTAAAATTCCGTGAATTTCTCTTCCTGTTCCTACACCAAAAACCTTTGCATTTTTTACTTTAACATTTTTTTTACTAAAATAACTTGATGCTTTTTCATATAAATAGGCTTCATAATTAGAAGTATCTGCAACTGTCTTGTCTTGAGAATATATTATATCTTCTCGTTCCCAGAATTCTTTGTTCTCAATTTTCATAGTCTATTTTAGGTCTTTTTAGGTCTTTTTAAAGCAGCTAATATTTTAGAAATATTATTTTTGTGGGGCTTTATTTTTTTATCAAAGAAAAGAAATATTTTATAAATTTTACTATTTAAAATCACATAATATTTAGCATCTTCGTTAAGATATTGTTTTGTTATAAAATTACTTTTAAATTCTTTTACACCAGTAGAACCACCAAGAGAAATATTATAACCACAACATTTTTCATTAAATGATAACTTTATAGCTTCCCATTGCAATAAATGACCAGTTAACAAATCGGGTTTTTCTTTTTTTGTTCCGCCAAGAATATAAGTATAATAATTTCCTGCATTTACAATAAAAATGGCACCTTTTAAATCATTATCTTTATATGAAGTTATAAATTTTGCTCTATCATTTTTAATCAAATCAATTATTGTTGATTTAAAACTGCTCCAATCTCTAATAGAATAATTATTGTTTTTAGCATTTTCTAAACATAAATCATAAGCAAGTTTTATGTCACTTTCTGTTGTGGCAAATTTTATAATTTGATTTTTTCTTTCTGCGCTTCTAATATCTCTTCGTACTGAGGATTTAAAATCTAAAAGAATGTCTTCTGTTGAATTGTATTTTTCAAAATCGAGCCAATTTAAACCATTTGATGAATAAACATATTTAAAAAAATTTCCGTTTTTAAATCCAATTTCATCCATTGATTTATAATATTCTGAAATTAAATCTATTTTTTTAAATGTTGGAAAATTTACCTGACAATAGCAAGCTTTGAGTTTAATTGCACGCAAAGGAATTGCTTTTAATAACTGAGATAAAATTGATGCGTTATCTTCTTTTACAATTGGACCATAAGGAACGATATAGAATTTAAAAAATAAAATTTTGGCAATAATAGCT
>NZ_JAYUPK010000088.1:0-49538 GCF_043760115.1 Flavobacterium sp. | reverse complement strand
GCGTAGCGAAAACCGCAACCAAAGATTGAAATGGATAGCAGGAATAACGATAGTTGAAAATGCCAAAAGTTTCGTTTCTAATTATTAAGAATCTTAAATAATATATTAGAATCTGAAACAAGTTCATAGAATCTGAAACAAGTTCATAGAATCTGAAACAAGTTCATAGAATCTGAAACAAGTTCATGAGAATCTGAAACAAGTTCATAGAATCTGAAACAAGTTCATAGAATCTGAAACAAGTTCACAGAATCTGAAACAAGTTCACAGAATCTGAAACAAGTTCACAGAATCTGAAACAAGTTCAGATTAAATAAAAAAAGCACCTTGCGTTGGCAAGATGCTTTGATATAATGAGTATAAAGAAATTATTTTTTCTTTTTTGCTCCACCTTTTTCTGCTTTTGCAGCTTCTTGAGCAGCTTTCATTGCAGCACGAGAAATCTTAACTTGTGCAACAACAGTATTGTCTGGGTGCATTAATTTGAAATTCTTAGTTTCTAATTTTGTAACATACAATTTATTACCCATTTGAAGTTCTGAAATGCTTGCTTCAACAAAATCTGGAAGATTTTTAGGTAATGCTTTTACTTTTAATCTTCTTTGATTTAAGTTTAAAACACCACCAAGAAGTACACCTGGAGAAGTTCCTGTAACTTTTACTGGCACTTCCATAACGATTTCTTTGTCGTCACTTAATTGAAAAAAGTCAATGTGTAAAATTGCATCACTTACTGGGTGAAATTGAATGTCTTGTAAAATTGCATTGTAAGTTTTTCCAGCCAAATCAATTGCAACTGTGTGCGCATTTGGAGTGTAAACTAAGCTTTTGAAAGCTTTAATTTCTGCTGTAAAATGTACTGGCTGACTTCCTCCGTAAATAACGCAAGGAACCATTCCAGCATTACGTACCGCTTTGGTTGCTACCTTGCCTACGCTTTCTCTTTCTGATCCTTTAATTGAAATTGATTTCATTGTAAAATATATAGTTAATAATTATAAAAATTCTATTTAAAGTCTTCTCTTTGGGAAGGTTGGATGGGTTACATCAAGAACTTTCCACTTATAGAGTTGTTGTGTTGTACCATATGCATTACTTCTGCAAATAGTGGTGCACAACTTACTACTTTTATTTTATTGGATTCTTTCTTTAACGGAATAGAATCGGTAACAATTAATTCTAATAATTTAGAATTCTCTATTTTTTCGTATGCTTCTCCTGATAAAATTGGATGTGTGCAAATTGCTCTAACACTTAATGCACCTTTTTCTATCATTAGATCGGCAGCTTTGGCTAATGTTCCTCCTGTATCAATCATATCGTCTACAAGAATTACGTTTCTTCCTTTTACTTCTCCAATTAATTCCATTGAACTAATTTCATTGGCTGCTTTTCGTTGTTTGTAACATATTACTACGTCAGATTCTAAAAATTTAGAGTAGGCGTAAGCTCTTTTACTTCCTCCCATATCTGGCGATGCAATTGTTAAATTGTCTAAATTTAAACTCTTTACATAAGGCAAAAAGATTGTTGATGCAAACAAATGATCTACTGGTTTTTCAAAAAAACCTTGTATTTGATCTGCGTGTAAATCCATCGTCATTACTCTTGTTGCGCCAGCAGCATCCAGAAGATTGGCTACCAGTTTTGCTCCAATTGGAACTCTTGGCTTGTCTTTTCTATCTTGTCTTGCCCAACCAAAATACGGAATTACAGCGGTTACGTGTCTTGCCGAAGCTCTTTTTGCAGCGTCAATCATAAGTAATAATTCCATCAAGTTATCGGCACTTGGAAATGTAGAACATACAATAAAAACGCGTAAACCTCGAATTGACTCTTCGTAAGAAGGCTGAAATTCACCATCACTATATTTAGAGAACGTAACTTTACCTAGCGGAATTCCATACTTTTCAGCAATCTTTTCAGCTAAATAGACGCTTTGCGAACACGCAAATATCTTTGCTTCTGGTTCTTGATGCGGCATTGTATTGTGTTGTTTTGTAGTTACTTAGTTGTGTGTCGTTTTAACGAGGTGCAAATTTAGAAATAAAATCGGACTCTGAAAGGATATTTTTAACTTATTTCTTTAAAATGTGATTAAAATTTATTTACATTTGCATCGTGTTAAAAAGACAGATGTTTATTCAAATGTTTTTAATGTGATGAAGTGACTGTTGTCATTTCTGTCTGCTAATGCCCGAATGGCGGAATTGGTAGACGCGCTGGTCTCAAACACCTGTGGGAAACCGTGCCGGTTCGACTCCGGCTTCGGGTACATAAAAAGGAAGTTCTCATTTGAGAACTTCCTTTTTTCATTTTATAATTATAGAAACATAAATATAAAAGCGTGTATTATTTTTTTCTAAACCCTTTCGTGGTCTGGTTTCCAATTTTTAATTGCTTTTTTTATTTCATCGCTAGATAATTTTTCTTTAATACTTTTTTCTACTAGCGAAACAAGTTCATCATCCGATGCAAATCGTAAAGCATACAATTGACTGTCATTAAATTGATATTCTATTTCTTCAAATCTATTTCCTGTTAGTGTGAAATAATTGTATCTTATTTCTAGTCGTATAATTCGGTTTTGTAATACCAATGCATAATGTTGGCGCAACATAAACGCCAAACAAAATAAAAATACAAACACTACACTAATAAATATCCAAACTAATTTTTCTGGCTTAGTAAAACAGAAATAAATACTTGCTGTTAAAAAAGCAATCAAAATTGGATAATATACAAAATGGTGTGGCGTGTAAAAACGTATGTGATTATTATAAGATTGCGGTTTCATATTTTATACATTTTTAATAACATAAGTAACAATTCCCCATATGATTAGTTCGTTTTCATCTGTTACTTTAATGGGTTGAAATGCTTTATTTTCGGGCATTAAATACACACAATCTTTTTCTACAAGAATTCGTTTTACAGTAAATTCGCCATCAATAAAACATATTGCAATTTTATTATTTTGTGGTTCTACACTTCTATCAATTACTAGAATATCTCCATCGTCAATTCCTGCGCCAATCATAGATGTTCCGCTTGCTTTGGCATAAAATGTGGCTTCTCTATTTTTTACTAGAACATTGTCTAATGATATTTTAGCTTCGTCAAAATCGGCTGCTGGCGAAGGAAATCCTGCTTTTATTCCAGCTTCAATAAATGGTAATTCTATAGGATTTTCTAAATCTGGTAAGAAGAAAGTTAGGTTGTTTTTTTTCATATATTTTTTAGATTAATTATCGTTGGGTGTAATTAATCAAAATGTGTTAATATTCTCTTTTTTAAACTAAATATTAAATATAATTAAATGCATAATGTCAGTCTGAGCTTGTCGAAGACCTTTAAAATAAACATTTTAATAAACTAATCGTAACTATTTATAAAAAATAGTAGATTAAAAAGTAGTTATATATATTGGTTTAAATTATATACATTTTACCTTCATAATATCTTTAAAATCGGTAGTATATTTTGGCGATAAATTGTTTTGTTTCATTTTCCAAGTGCGTTGCAAATCTTGATTTCCAAAGCGTATTTTGCGTTCGCCAGTTTTCTTTTGATGTGCATCTATAACTTGCATTAACTTTAAATGTTTTGGATTTTCTTCTTCAAATAAATGAAATTGCTTTTGATCTTGCGGAATAATCTGTGTAACTATTATTCCTGCTTTTTTATAAATTTCACCTTCTTCAAATAGTTCTTTTAGCATTTTTACAGCTAAGTTACTTATGGTTAAACTAGAATTGGAAGCATAAGGCAAGGTTTCCATTTTGTAGAAATTATACTTTTGTAAATCTACTTTGTATTTGTCTTTTCGAACGTATAAAATTACACCATAGCAACACGAATTTTGTTTGCGTAATTTCTCTGCACAAACGGTTGCAAAGGTTGAAACGCGTTCTTTCATTTCGTTAAAAGTTGTAATGTTTCCTTCAAAGCTTCTTGTGGTTGCAATATTTTTCTTATCTGTTGGTTCTTCAAGTTCTAAAACCGATTTTCCTTCAAGTTCATATTTTAATCTGATGCCAACAACTCCCATTTCTTTCTTGATGAAATTTTCGTTTTGCGGCAATGTAAAATCAAAAGCTGTTAGAATATTTTGTGCTTGCATTTTCTTTTTCAATCGTGAACCAATTCCCCAAACGTCTTCTATTTTAGTCCATTTTAATGCTTTAATTCGTTTTTCATCATCATCAATTACATAAATTCCTTGTGTTCTCTCTTGATATTTTTTGGCAATTCTGTTGGCAACTTTAGACAATGCTTTGGTAGGAGCAAAGCCAACACATACTGGAATTCCAACCCATTTTTGCACGCGTTTTTTCATTTGCAAACCATAACTGTGATAATCTGCAATATTCATTCCGTCAAAATTTAGAAAACTTTCGTCTATGCTATAAATTTCTGTATTGGGTGAAAACTGTTCTAGAATTTTCATCACACGATTGCTTAAATCGCCATAAAGTGCATAATTAGAAGAAAAAACTTTTACATTTTTATCAAATAATTCTTGTCTAACTTTAAATTCTGGTGCTCCCATTGCTATGCCCAATTTCTTGGCTTCGTCACTTCTAGAAATGATGCAACCGTCGTTATTAGACAAAATAACAACTGGTTTTCCAATATATTGAGGTTGAAAAACACGTTCGCACGAAGCATAAAAATTATTACAATCAACTAAAGCATACATCTTGTAAAGTTACTCAATAGTCAATTACACGAAAGTTAAAGTTTGCAATTGTTGATAACTAAAAAACCACCAAAATCGCTTTTGATGGTTCTATGTTTTATTAATCGTAATGAAATTTACAGGAAATAATTCTTAAAAAATCGGTTTCAACTTTATAGACTAATCTATGTTCATCAGTTATTCGTCTTGACCAATAACCTTTAAAATCATATTTCAATGCTTCTGGTTTTCCTGTTCCTTCAAATGGAGTTTTAGCAGTTTCTTTAATTAACTTTTTTAATTTATTAAAAACTTGTTTATTCTCTAATTGCCAATCATTATATTGTTCAAACGCTACAGGAGTAAAAAGTAAATCTCTCATTACAAATCTTGTAATTTTACTTTTATATGATCATTGTTTTTATCTTGTAATAAAGATTTTTGTATGGAATCTTTATTTTTTTTGCTTGACAATAAATAACTTGTAGTATCAATTTCTTCTTCAATTGTAAGCACAATTGATTTGTCTTTAAAAGCTAATTTAATAGCATCAATTATATCAGATGAAATTTCATTTGCCGATGCTAAATGATAAGTTGTATACATTTTTATCTTCTTTATTATACAAATTTACAAATTATTTTAATACCAATAAAAAAACCACCAAAATCGCTTTAGATGGTTTGGTATTTTATTAAAATATAATCACTTAACTCAACACATTAGTAAGTAAAGAAGGATAAATTCCGATGATAAGATTTAAAAGTATGGCAACGACTGCAACTGCATAATATACAAATGGTGTTGGTTGTTTTTTTTCAGTTGGTTCTTTGGTGTACATTGCTAGAATTAATTTAAAATAATAGCCAACACTTATAATAGAATTTATTACACCAACAATTACTAATACTAAATAACCAGATTGAATGGTTTGTGTGAACAACATAAACTTAGCAAAAAATCCAGAAAAAATAGGAATTCCAGCCATTGATAATAACGATGCTGTTAAAACCGCTGCCAATAAAGGATTGCTTTTTCCTAATCCGTTAAAGTTTATAATGTCTTCGTTGTCTTTGTCTTTGCAAACAAATATAATTACTGCAAATGATGCAATTCCTGCCAAAGCATAAGCTGCAGTGTAATAAAGTAAAGTATTTGCAGCCGTTGATAAACTTAAAAGTGCCATTAACATAAATCCGGCGTGAGAAATTCCAGAAAACGCTAGCATACGTTTTACGTTATTTTGACGTAATGCCATTATATTTCCAACCGTCATAGACAATATAGAAACTACTAAAATTACAATTTCAAATTTATAGGATAGTCCAAAATTTAGTGAACTTAACAATTTGTAAAGTGTTGCCATTGCTACAACTTTAGCCAAAGTACTCATTGTTGCAGTTGTTATTGCTGGCGAACCTTCATAAACATCTGGTGCCCAAAAATGAAATGGTGCTGCAGCAATTTTAAATAACATTCCTATTAATAACATTGCAATTCCTATTCCATACCAAACTGGTAAAGTCATTCCTTGTGATAATTCTTTAATTTCTATAACATCAAAACTACCAATTGCTCCATAAATTAAACAGATTCCAAAAAGCAAAATTCCAGAAGCAAACGAACCCATTAAAAAATATTTCATTCCAGCTTCGTTACTTTTAATATTCAATCTGTTGCTTGCCGCTAAGATGTACAATGAAATGGATAACACTTCAATTCCTAAGAAAAACATTGATAAATTTCCAAACGAAACCATTGCAACTGCACCAGAAAGCAAGAAAATTTTAATGGCGATATAATCTGATATTTTTGTTTGATGATTTTTATAAACATCGTGACTTAAAACTACTAAAAATATAGTTAAGATGATAAATAGACTAGAAAATGCAACAGAAAATTTGTCTACAACAATCATATTATTGTAGAAACTTGCTGGCGAATTAAATTCTGATATCGTAAGTCCAAGAATGGCTAAAAGTCCAATAATAATAATTGGAACAATTGCTTTTCTAAAATTAAAAATTTCGGCTATCAATGTAAATATGCCTAAACCTACTATTGCTAATAATGTATTCATTTCTTAATTAGGATTTTTTTAATTAGGATTTAGGATTTATTTATTACGAGTAAAATTTCCTTTAAACTTGGTGTAACAAAATCTACTATTGGTTTTGGATACAACCCAAAGAACAATAAAAATCCAAGAATTACTACCATAACTATTCCTTCGTTTAATGTGATATCTGCAAAAACTTTTTCATTTGTTTCTCCCAACATTACATTTTGAAACATCTTTAACATATAATAAGCGCCAAGAATAATTGTTGTTCCTCCTAGAATTACAAACCAAATATTCGTTTGAGCCAAACTGTATAAAACTGTAAATTCACCAACAAAATTAAATGTTCCAGGCAAAGCAACCGATGCTAAAACCAAAATCATAAACATGGATGTAAATTTTGGTGCTTGCGAACGAATTCCACCCATTTCAGATATTTTTCTCGTTTCAAATCTTCTGTATATAATTTCTGCGGCAAAGAACAATCCAACAATTACAAATCCGTGAGCAATCATTTGAGAAACTGCGCCACTTAATCCGTCAAGTGTTAGTGTGTAACAACCTGCAGCAATTAATCCAACGTGAGCAAGTGAAGAATATGCGAGTAATTTTTTTAAATCTTTTTGACGTAAAGCTACTATTGAACCATAAATTACACCAGCAATTCCAAGTCCTATAAACAAATACATATATTGTCTTGCTGCCATTGGCGCAATTGGTAATTGCCAACGAATTACGCTGTACAATCCCATTTTTAACATAATTCCAGAAAGTAACATTGTACCAACTGTTGGTGCTTTTTGATACACTTTAGCTTGCCAAGTATGAAAAGGGATTAATGGAATTTTAATAGCATAAGCTGCAAAAAACGCTAAAAATATCCAGAACTGTTCCGTTGAATTTAATTTTAAATTATATAAATCTCCAATTAAAAACGATCCTGCTTTTTGATATAAATAGGCAAAAGCAATTAACATAAATAAAGATCCACCCAAAGTGTAAATAAAGAATTTCACTACTGCTTTTCTTCTTTCGTCTGCATCGCCATTTCCCCAAAGTAAAGCTATAAAGTAAATAGGAATTAACGCTAATTCCCAAAAAATGTAATATAAAAGTCCATCTGCAGCAAGAAAAGTTCCAACCATCGCGAAAGACATAAATAATACTAAAGTGTAAAAACTTTTACTATTAGAAAATTGATTTCCAAACGATGAAAAAATAATTAATGGTGTTAGAGCTGTTGTTAATAAAACCATTGCCATTGATAAACCATCGCCTTGAAATGATAAATATACTTTAGGAATTGAAATCCAATCTGCTAAAAAAGATATTTGTTCGCCTTTATTTAAAAGTGATAAAAGATAAATTGAAACACCAAGAGCTGCTAAACTAAACAATAAAGCAACTTTGGAAGCAAGTTTATCTCCAGAAATATAAGTTGCAATTGCGCCAACTAAAAGTAATAATAATATGGTAGTTACATCCATTATGTAAAAATTATTGAGCTATAAATAAATAAATTAATAGTGCGCAAACGCCAATTACAAAAGCAAATAGATACAATCCAACGCTACCAGTTTGTAATTTTTTTCCTTGCATTGATAAACCATTTGCAACTTTTCCAAATCCAAAAACTAAATTAGAAGCTGCTGGTTCAACTGTTGTTCTAAAGAAATTAGAAAGAGAATTTAATGGTTTTATAATTATGAAAGTATAAAATTCATCAACATAATATTTATTATATAGTACTTTAGAAAATCCAGTTATTTCACTGTCTTGTGCAGGAACTGAATTTTGTTTAATATATTTTGCATAAGCCAATCCAATACCAATTAATCCACCAGCAACGGCAATTGCCATTAGGATATATTCGGTGTTACCAAAAGCGTGTTCTGCATGAGATGCATTATTAAAAATGGGTTCTAAATAATGATTTAACCAACTGTTTCCAGGCAAACTGATTAATCCTCCAACTAGAGATAAAATCCCTAAAACTATAAGCGGAATAGTAATTAAACTTGGACTTTCGTGTAAATGATATTTTTGTTCTTGTGTTCCTCTAAAACTTTTAAAGAAGGTTAAATACATCAATCTAAACATATAAAAGGCAGTCATAATTGATGCTACAGAAGCTAAAATCCAAAGTGGAATATTATTATGGTAAGCCGTCATTAATATTTCATCTTTAGAAAAGAATCCAGAAAATGGTGGAATTCCAGAAATTGCTAGTGTTGCAATTAACATTGTTGCAAAAGTAATTGGCATAAATTTCTTTAAACTTCCCATGTTGCGCATGTCTTGTTCGCCATGCATTGCGTGAATTACAGAACCTGAACCTAAAAATAAACAAGCTTTAAAGAAAGCGTGCGTTATTACGTGAAAAACTGCAATATTGTAAGCGCCAAGACCAATTGCCAAAAACATTAAACCCAATTGAGAAACAGTAGAGTAGGCAAGAACCTTTTTAATATCGTTTTGAACCAATCCAATTGATGCTGCAACCAAAGCTGTAACTGCGCCAATAATTGCAATTATATTTAAAATTTGTGGTGTTGAATCAAATAAGAAATTCATACGAGTAATCATAAAAATTCCTGCAGTTACCATTGTTGCAGCGTGAATTAATGCCGAAACAGGTGTTGGTCCAGCCATTGCATCTGGCAACCAAGTGTAAAGTGGTAATTGTGCCGATTTTCCTGTTGCGCCAATAAATAGACATAAAGTTGCAGCACCAAGCCAAAACACATTTCCGTTTTGCGTTCCGCCAAGAATGGCTTCTTTCAATTCCATAAAATCTAATGTAGAAAATAATCCACCAATTATAAATATCCCAATTAAATATCCTAAATCGCCAATTCTATTCATAATAAATGCTTTTTTTGCAGCATCATTATACGATTGATTTTTATACCAAAATCCAATAAGTAAATAAGAACAAAGACCAACGCCTTCCCAACCTATAAACATTATTAATAAATTACTTCCAATTACAAGTGTAATCATAAAGAAGATGAACAGATTTAAATAGGCAAAAAACTTGTGCATATTTTCATCATCGTGCATATAACTTATAGAATATAAATGTATTAACGAACCAATACCTGTTACAAATAATAACCAAAGTATTGACAATTGATCCAATAAAAATCCGAATTTAAGTTTGAAATTACTTACTTCAATCCAATCAAAAAGCGAAACTTGAATAGGTTGTTTCGTTTGATTTATTTGAATGAAAAAATAAACACTAGCAATAAATGAAACCACTACAGTAAGTGTTCCAATAGCGCCAGAAATTGTTTTTCCTGCTTTTTTTCCGAAGAAAACATTAAATAAAAACCCTACAAATGGGGTTAACAACAATAGTAAAACTAAATTCTTCTCCATTCGAGATTATCCTTTTAGGTTTTTTAAATTAGCAATATCAATAGAACCTAAGTTTCTAAATACAGAAACCAAGATGGCCAAACCTACAGCAACTTCTGCTGCAGCAACAGCCATTGAGAAAAATACAAATACTTGTCCTTCGGCATCATTATGATACGATGAAAATGCTACAAATAATAGGTTTACCGCATTCAACATAATTTCGATAGACATAAATACAATTATAGCATTTCGTCTGTATAAAACTCCAAATACTCCAATACTAAATAATATTGCAGATAAAAAAAGGTAGTTTTCTATTCCTATTTCGGTTAAAATACTATTCATATTACTTTTCTAATTTTTCTTTTTTAGACAATAAAACTGCTCCAATCATTGCTACTAATAATAAAACTGATGCAAATTCAAACGGAACCATAAATTCGTTTAGCAATACTTTACCCAATGTTTTTATAGATTGAAAATCTTTTACATCAGTATCATAAGCCACAATAGTTTTAGAATTTGTAAAAATTGCAATAAAAGTTAAACACATTAAACATATTACTACAACAGCACCAAGTCTGGTAATTCTTGGTTTGTGTACCTCGTTTTCTTTGTTTAAATTCATCAACATTATGGTAAATAAAAATAAAACCATAATGGCTCCAGAATATACAATAATATGAACCACAGCAAGAAACTGCGCATTAAATAATAAGTAATGACCAGCAATAGAGAAAAAACAAATAACCAAATAAATGGCAGAGTGAATAGGATTTCTACTAAAAATAGTTAAAAAAGCAGTTGCTAATGTAATTGCTGATAAAATGTAAAATAAAATTAAAATTGGCGACATCCTAGTTAGCGTTTTTGATTTGAGCATTTTTCATAGCAACATCCAAAGGCATTACTAATTTATCTTTTCCAAAAATAAAATCTTCTCTTTCATAGCTCGATGGAACCAATTTTTTAGAAGTTGTTAAGTAAATTGCATCTTTTGGACATGCTTCTTCGCACAAGCCACAAAAAATACAACGCAACATATTTATTTCATAAATTTCTGCATATTTTTCCTCACGATACAAGTGCATTTCGTTTGGTTTTCTCTCGGCAGCTTTCATTGTAATGGCTTCTGCCGGACACGAAAGTGCGCACAATCCGCAAGCAGTACAGTTTTCTCTACCTTGATCATCGCGCATTAACATGTGTTGACCACGATAAACAGGACTAAATTCTCTAACCTGCTCAGGATATTGAATAGTAACTTTTCTAGTAAATAAATGTTTGATAGTAATAATCAAACCTTTCACGATAGCAACAAGGTATAATCTTTCCCAAAAAGTCATTTCTTTATGAGAAACCTGTTTTTTTCTACCCGATAACGATATTGTTTCTATGTTCATTCTTTATTTTTTTCTGAAGCTAATCCTGCTATCCGTTTCTCCCGATTTTACATCGGGATTCACTACTATCATGGCTAAACCTACTTGTAGTCTTTAGTGTTTGTAACCTATTTTGGTTCGTTCTTCTTTATTGTCTTGTTTGTCAATTAACTCATCCAAATAACTAAAAACCAATTCTATATTTTTATCTTGATTAATTAATTTCTTTTTTATTTTTTCAATTTCTAACCTTACATTTAAGTTTTCAGAAATCGCTTGACGTATTTTTGTAAAAACTCGAATAATTTCAATGTTGACTTTAATGGCAGTTGAACTATTTAAAACACTCGATAACATTGCAACTCCTTGTTCTGTGAATGCTAATGGTTTATATCTGTTTCCACCCCAACTTGAGGTGCCAATTTGGCTCCTCAAGATTTCACTTTCAACTTCAGTCAATTCAAACATAAAATCTTCTGGAAATCTTTCTAAATTTCTACGAACTTGTCTTTTTAATTGTTTATTTTCAACACCATATAAAAGCGATAAATCGGAATCAATTATTACTTTTTGATCTCTAATAAGTAAAATTTTACTCATTATAATATGTTCAGTAATAAGTAATTCGTCACTCATATATTACATTTATATTAGGTTGTCACAAATTGCGACTTGCTTATTTTTTAAACTTATGGTGCCAAATTGGCTCCTTAGAATTCTATTTATAATTCCAATCTCAAATCAGTTTCATCTGCAACAAAGATCAATGTTCTCTGAAATAATCAGTAATCTTTTTTCCATCTTATTGATTTTCAATGGTGTCGCATTTTGCGATACCTTTAATTTTTGTTTATATAAGCTTAATTAATTATCTGTATTTTAGATTTTTATATAATTTATATTCCCAAAAACACAGCAATTTCACTTCTCAATAAAACAATTCCGGTAACAATAATATTTATAATAGAAAGCGGAATTAAAATTTTCCATCCCAAATGCATTAATTGATCGTATCTAAATCTTGGAATTGTCCATCTTACCCACATGTAGAAAAATATAAATCCACATATTTTAATAAACAATGCTAAAAACCCAATAAGATTAGCAATATTTAAACTCCAATTTTCTACAACCCAACTCATTCCAGGATAGTTGTAACCACCAAAAAATAAAACGGCTAAAATAGTAGAAGAAATGAACATATTAGCATATTCTGCAAATAAATAAAATCCCATTTTCATTGACGAATATTCTGTGTGATAACCACCAATTAATTCGGTTTCACATTCTGCTAAGTCAAATGGTGTTCTATTGGTTTCTGCAAAAGCGCAAATTAAAAATATTAAAAACGATAAAGGTTGGTAAAAAACATTCCAATTCATTCCGGCTTGTTGCACTGAAATTTCTTTTAAACTCATTGTTCCTGTCATCATCAATAATGCAATCATTGATAATCCCATTGCAACTTCATAAGAAACCATTTGCGAAGCAGCACGAACAGCACCAATTAACGAAAACTTATTGTTAGAAGCCCAACCACCAATCATAATTCCGTAAACTCCAACAGAAACAACTCCAAAAATATATAGTAGTGAAACATCAATATCTGTTGCTTGTAATTGTATATCTCTACCAAAAAAATGTACTTTATCGCCCCAAGGAATTACAGCGCTAGTCATTAATGCAGTACTCATTGCAATTGCTGGACCAACCATAAATAAAAATTTGTTGGGTGTGTTGGGTTCAAATTCTTCTTTAGAGAACAATTTCATTCCGTCGGCAAGTGGTTGCAATAATCCACCCCAACCTGCACGATTTGGACCAACTCTGTCTTGTAAGAAAGCAGCAACTTTACGTTCTGCCCAAGTAGAGTACATTGCCATTAGCATAGTTAATGCAAAAACTGCGACAATAACAACACTTTTTTCTATAATAAATGCACTATCCATTTTTAAGATTTAGAATTATTATTTAATGGAAAATCGGCCATACTTATTTTTTTTCTGTCTTGATTTCTACCGTTTAGAATTCCATTTTCGGTATCAATTTCAACTTTTTCTAATTTTCGTGTGTAATTATTTTGATTAATTACCGAGTCTTTTTCAAATCTTCTTGGACCTTCAATTGTCCAATCGGTAACCTCTTTTTTGTCAAAACGACAAGTATTACATATAAATTCTTCTACTTCATGGTATTCGTCTTTTCTTCCTGTAACTCTTTGAATTTCGTTTCCAAACATCCAAACAGTTGTTTTTCCACAACATTTATCGCAATTTCTGTGTGCGTTGAATGGTTTATTGAACCAAACACGTTGTTTAAATCTAAATGTTTTGTCTGTTAGTGCACCAACAGGACAAACGTCTATCATATTTCCAGAAAATTCATTATCTACCGCTTTAGAAATACAAGTTGAAATGTTAGAATGATCTCCTCTATCCATTACTCCGTGAACTCTATTGTCTGTAAGTTGATCTGCAACCATTACACAACGGTAACACAAGATACAACGGTTCATGTGCAACTGAATATTCTCGCCAATATTTTCTGGCTCAAAAGTACGTTTTTCTTCTATAAATCTAGTTTCAGATTTTCCGTGTTCAAAACTTAAATTTTGTAAATCACATTCGCCAGCTTGATCACAAACTGGGCAATCTAAAGGATGATTTATTAATAAAAATTCGGTTACCGATTTTCTAGCTTCTTGAACTCTGTCAGACGATTTGCTGTTTACTTCCATTCCGTCCATACAACCAGTTACGCAAGATGCCATTAACTTTGGCATTGGTCTTGGATCTGCTTCACTACCTTTGGCAACTTCTACTAAACAACAACGGCATTTTCCGCCGCTACCTTTTAACTTAGAATAATAACACATTGCTGGTGGAACAACTTCGCCACCAATCATTCTTGCGGCTTGCAAAATGGTTGTTCCTGGTTCTACTTCTATTGACTGTCCGTCTATTGTTACTTTCATAATACCAATATATAATTCCTGCGGAATTTATTTTTTTAAATTTCTAAAAATTCATCAATATTAAATTGATATTTTTTTTCGATTAAATAATCTAAATGTATTTTAGTGTAATTAATATGATTATCAGTCATATTATAATTTTGCATAACATAATTTATAACATTTTTAAACCTATCAACTTTATGTATTGATTCATTTTTAGTTTCTTGTAAAAAACTATCAAAATCACTATAATCGAAATCTTCTAATGTTTGATTTTGTAAATTTATATATTCTAAAAGCCAACTTTCAAATGCTATTGGCGAAAGTGCAAAGATAAAATGAAAATTAATTTTATGCTTGTATATTTTAATGTTTATGTTAGTTTTTAATATTTCAAATTCTTTAAGATTTGGATTAATCAAAATATCTTCTTTATCTTCATCTACAATCCCAATTAAAAATTTATCTTTTATTTTTAAATTTCCAAAAGCTTTTATTACTTGATTTTTATTTTTTTCTTTTCTGATTAAATCAAAATCATTAAGTAATCTTCCAAAAAAATACCTATCCGCCCAACATTCTACGCATACAATATTTTTCATCTAGTTATTATCCCAAAGATTTTCGAAATTAAAAAAAGGATTCATCCCAAATTCATAAACATCATCATTATTTTTTTTATCTAATAATTTAACCTTTGTTTCTCCATCAACATTATTAACTAAATAAATATTGGTATTCTCCTTACTTTCTTCATCTCTTAAAAATTCTTGAATTATAAATTCGCTATGTGTAACTATAAAAAATTGATTGTCATTTTCATCATATTTCACGCTATTTGTAAATTCTAAAATGTAAGGCTCAAAACAATGTGCTTCTGGTTCTTCAAATAATAAAGTAGAATTACTATTACTCATAATTGCGGCTTTATAAAAGATTAGACGTTGTAATGTGTCTGCAATCATATTATATGGAAGTATAAAAACGGTTCCATCCTGATATTCTTTAAAAATTTTTATTTCTTCTGTATTTTTTTCTACAAGAAATTTTAAATTATTTTTATCAAATATTTTTTTAATTTCTTCTCTTAATTTGGATTCTCTACTTAATAAATATCCTAGTTTATCATAACCAGAAACATGTTTCTCATCTATTTGATTAAAAGTTTCTTTTAACTCAAATTGTTTATTAAAATTATAATACTTAATATCTCTACAATCTTTTTTATCATATCGAATTGATAATTGTTCCTCGTCAAAAATTGATTTTTTATCATTTTTAATGACATAATAACCAAAAAATAAATTTTCATCAAAACCCAATGTCGGAATCATTATATCTTTATATTGATTAAAATTACTATTATCAGTTTTATTGTTTTTATCAATTATATTTAAAACTACATTATCTAATTTAATTTTTATATCTGTTAAAATATCTCCTTCAAAGAATAATTCATCATTTTTATTATATCTTATAAATGGAGATAATCCTTCATTTAGTGAGCCAAACAATCCCAAAGCCTCCAAAATATTACTTTTGCCAGCATTTGGTTGACCAATAAAAACATTGATTTTATTACAACCATCAATTTTTAAATGTTTGATGGATTTAAAGTTAGTAATCTCTATGTTTTTAATTTTTTCCAATTATGATTTTTTATTCTTTATTTTATGTAATCACCTTTATTAACTAGCCCAGATTGAATGGAATAACAAATTGTTTTTTTTACAATTTTTATGTAATGAAAGCTGGATAATGGTTCGTTAAAAATGCCCAAGCCATTTGCTTCATCCTTCGACAAGCTCAGAAAGACACTTTATACTAATTGATTTCCAACTAAATGTTTCACTTTTTCAAATGGTTCTGCTACAAAATGATCTCTATTTTTCACTTTTTCTGGAAAACGAATGTGGTACTCAAACTCGTCTTTAAAATGACGAATTGCAGCTGCAACTGGCCATGCCGCAGCATCGCCAAGCGGACAAATTGTGTTTCCTTCAATTTTACTTTGAATGCTCCAAAGTAAATCTATATCTTCTTCACGACCGTAACCGTTTTCTATTCTGTGTAATACTTTTTCTAACCAACCAGTTCCTTCACGGCAAGGCGAGCATTGTCCGCAGCTTTCGTGGTGGTAAAATCTTGAAAAATTCCAAGTATTTCTAACGATGCAAGCGGTATCATTATAAACTATAAATCCGCCAGAACCTAACATTGATCCTGTTGCAAAACCGCCATCTGATAGTGATTCGTATGACATTAATCTATCTTCGCCAGCTGCAGTTTTATATATTAAATTGGCTGGTAAAATGGGTACAGAACTTCCTCCAGGGACAAATGCTTTTAAAGGTCTGTCTGATGACATTCCGCCAAGATATTCGTCGGAATTCATAAATTCGTAAACTGTCATTCCCATCTCAATTTCGTAAACGCCAGGATTTTTAATGTGTCCTGAGGCAGAAATTAATTTGGTTCCAGTAGAACGACCAATTCCTATTGCAGCATAATCGGCACCAGAATTATTTACAATCCAAGGTACAGCAGCAATTGTTTCTACATTATTTACTACGGTTGGATTTGCCCAAAGTCCAGATACTGCTGGAAATGGTGGTTTTATTCTTGGGTTTCCTCGATTGCCTTCTAAGCTTTCTATAAGTGCTGTTTCTTCGCCACAAATATATGCTCCAGCACCAATTTGTACATAAAGTTCTAAATCGAAACCAGATCCTAAAATGTTTTTTCCTAGGAAACCTGCGGCTTTAGCTTCGGCAATGGCGCGTTCTAGAATTTTGTAAATCCACATATATTCTCCACGAATGTAGATATATGAAAGATTTGCTCCAAGTGCGTAACTTGAGGTTATCATTCCTTCAATTAATAGGTGAGGAATAAATTCCATTATATACCTGTCTTTGAAAGTTCCTGGTTCAGATTCGTCTGCATTGCAAACTAAATGACGAGGTTTACCTGATTTTTTATCGATAAAACTCCATTTCATTCCGGCTGGAAATCCTGCGCCACCACGACCACGAAGTCCAGAAGTTTTTACTTCTTCTACAACTTCATCTGGGGTTAAAGTTTTTAACGCTTTTTCTACAGATGCATATCCGCCTTCTCGACGATATACTTCGTAAGATTTAATTCCTGGAACGTTAATTTTGTCTAATAATATTTTTTTTGACATCTTATTTTGATCTAATTCAAAGGTTCTATTTTATTAAATGTTCCATTTTCAGAATTTGATAAATTCTTCCAATTTTCTATTAGTTCTTCTTGATGTAATGAAGCCCATTCTATTGTTAATGCTAATGCTTTTGACGGAAATTTACCATTTAAAACTGCGAAATTATCGATAGAAATCATAATTTGAAAATCATTATACTTTGCGTGAAAATGTGGTGGATTATGATCTTGTAAATACATATATATTATTATTCCATAAAATCTACTAATCTCTGGCATATTCTTCAAAAGTTTTATTAATAATTTTCAGATAAAAAGCATTTGTATCCATATCTAATGTATCATTCCAAACAATAATATTATCTAAAACTTTAAAATTTTTAAAATTATCTTCATCATTCCAATATTTAAAAACTCCTTTATCTTTTAAATTTGCCAATTCAATTTCACCCTTAATACCATCATCAAATTTTAAAAATAATTTAAAATTATCTAATGGTTTTGCTTCAATTATATTTGGGAAATTTTTAAACATTTTCTTATTTTTCTAATAAGTTGATTTTATCATCTCTACAATCAGCAATTAACTGATCTATTTTTTCTTCGTTTAAATGCTCTTGATAAAAATCTCCAAGTTGCATCATTGGTGCGTAACCGCAAGCGCCAAGACATTCTACTCCACGAACTTCAAATAGTCCGTCTGGTGTTGGTTCACCAACTTTTACACCTAATTTATTGCAGGTGTAATCCATTAAATTTTCTACTCCATTTAGACAACATGGTCCAGTTTGGCAAAATTCAAACATATATTTACCAATTGGTCGTTGGTTATACATTGTGTAAAAGGATACAACTTCGTAAACTTCAATTGGTTTTAAATTTAATATTTCGGCAACTTTGTCTTGTAATTCAAAACTTAACCAATCGTTATGTGCATCTTGAACTTCGTGCAAAATTGGTAGTAGTGCTGATTTACTTTTATCTGCTGGATAGTGACTGATTAACTCATTAATGCGAGTCATTAATGCTTCTGTTATGTTTATCTCTTGTTTGTATTGTGTTCTTTCCATTTTTTTTAACTGTATATTGTATAATGTAAATTGTATACAGTACTTACATTATACTTTTGTCATTATACATTTTTTTCAATATACATTATACTTTTTTTATGCATCAAGTTCTCCTGCAATTACATTTAAACTTGATAATATTACGATTGCATCTGATAATAATGCACCTTTAATCATTTCTGGATACGCTTGATAATAAATAAAACAAGGTCTTCTAAATTTTAAACGATATGGTGTTCTACTTCCATCGGTTACGAGATAAAATCCTAATTCTCCGTTTCCACCTTCTACAGCGTGATAAATTTCGGCAACTGGAACAGGAACTTCTCCCATTATAATTTTGAAATGATAAATTAGCGATTCCATATTATTATAGACATCTTCTTTTGGTGGCAAATAATAATCTGGAACTTGTGCGTGGTATTCATTTCCTGCTGGCATTTTGTCTAATGCTTGGCGGATTATGCTCAAACTTTCCCAAACTTCGGCATTACGAACACAAAATCTATCGTAAGTATCGCCAGATTTTCCAACTGGAACTATAAAATCAAAATCTTCATAAGAAGAATACGGTTCAGAAACTCTAACATCATAATCAACTCCTGCTGCACGAAGATTTGGACCTGTAAATCCATAAGCCATAGCTTTTTCGGCGGTTATTGGCCCAACATTTACTGTTCTATCTATAAAAATTCTGTTTCTTTCAAAAAGGTTTTCAAATTCTTTCCAACAAACTGGAAATTCTTCTAAAAACACATCTAATTTGCGGAAAGCTTCTGGTGACCAATCTCTTTCGAAACCACCAATTCTTCCCATATTTGTTGTTAAACGAGCACCACAAATTTCTTCGTAGATTTCGTATATTTTTTCTCTAAATTGAAATACATACAAGAAACCAGTGTATGCGCCTGTATCTACACCAAGAATGGAATTACAAATAATATGATCTGTAATTCGTGCCAATTCCATTACAATTACTCTAAGATATTGAGCACGTTTAGGAACTTCAATGTCTAATAATTTTTCCATTGTCATCCACCAAGCCATATTATTTATTGGCGATGAGCAATAATTCATTCTGTCTGTTAATGGTGTAATTTGGTAAAATGGACGATTTTCTGCAATTTTTTCAAAGGCACGATGTATGTAGCCAATTGTTGGTTCGGCTTCAATAATACGTTCACCATCCATCAACAGAATGTTTTGAAAAATACCGTGAGTTGCTGGATGTGTTGGTCCTAAATTTAAAATAGAAAGTTCGCTTCCATCGTCGTTTAGTTGCTCTTCTATTCTTTTAGCATATCGATGCTCTGGTGTTAATAATAAGTCTGACATTTATAATGTTGAATTATGTATTTTTTCTTCAATTTCTATTTTGAGACTTGGAAGTTTATTTATAACAATACTCCAAATATTTTCATCAGAAACGCTGTCGTAGGCGTGAATGATTTGGTTTCTCAAACCACTAATTCTTCTTGCATTTGTAATACTAAATTCGGAATTTACTTTTAGAATTCTATTCACTGCTTCGCCAATAATTTCTAAATTTCTTTCAATTGCTCTTTTTAGTAAAATATTTTTCTCATAATTTGAAAACATTTTGTCTTCTTTAATAAAAAAACTATCTATTTCTTCTATGGCTAATTTTATATCGTATAAAGATTTTAAAATTTTTTCATCCATAAATTAATTTCTTTTCTCGGTCTACAACTTTTCTAAATATTGGATTTTTAATTGCTTGATTTTCTACCAGATCAATTTGTCTATTAAAAAGTAATTCTAGCTTTTCTTTTAAATCCATATAATTATCAAAATAATCTTTTAAATCTATAGTTGAAAATTGAATTAACATGTCAATATCACTTTTTTCGTTAAATCGTTCTGTTAAAATAGATCCAAACAAAAATAGTTGCTTTACATTATGATTAATGCAAAGTTGATTTATTTCTGCTTTATTTTCATCTATTATTTTCATTTAATTATTTGTCGTTGTTCTTCCAAAGAATCTATCGTCCTTATCTGTTCTTCCAGAATCTTCCATTGGAAATTCTTTTCGCATAGGAAAGGAAATCATTTCATCCATATTTAAAATACGTTTCAATTGTGGATGATTTTTAAAATTAATTCCATAAAAATCCCAAGCCTCTCTTTCCATCCAATTGGAAGAAAGAAAAATATCAGATATAGTATCAATTTCTGGTGTTCCGTTTAAATACGCTTTTACTCTAATTCGAGTGTTTTCTATCCAATTATGTAAATGATACACTACTGCAAACTGATGATTATCATCGTTGTCTGGATAATGAATTCCACATAAATCGGTTAAAAAATGAAAATTTAAATCTTGATTTTCTTTAATAAATGTAATTACTTCTCGAATAGAATTTGGATAAACTTCAAATGTAAAAATGTCTTTTTGCATTGTAAAAGCAAATGCTTTATCACCAAATTCTTGTGTAACTTTTTCTTGTATGTTTGTAGTTTCTAAAGCCATATTATAGGTTGTAGGAAGCTAATAATTCTATATATTCTGGCGAACTTCTTCTTCTTACAGATTCATTTCTTACCAATTCTTGCAATTGCATTACGCCATCAACAATTTGTTCTGGTCTTGGCGGACAACCTGGAACGTAAACGTCTACAGGAATAACTTTGTCAATTCCTTGAAGAACAGAATAGGTATCGAAAATTCCTCCTGAACTTGCACAAGCACCAACTGCAATTACCCAACGTGGTTCGCTCATTTGTTCGTAAACTTGACGTAAAATTGGCGCCATTTTTTTAGAAATTGTTCCCATAACCATTAACATATCTGCTTGTCTTGGTGAAAAACTAACTCTTTCAGATCCAAAACGAGCCAAATCGTAATGAGATGCCATTGTTGCCATAAATTCTATTCCGCAACAAGAAGTTGCAAATGGTAATGGCCAAAGGGAATTTGCTCTTGCCATACCAACAACATCGTTAAGTTTGGTTGCAAAAAATCCTTCGCCTGTAACGCCTTCTGGTGGCGCAACCATTGTTGTTTTTGAATCGCTCATTTTTTATATGATAATAAAAGTCAAATTTATTTACTATTTGAAATCTAAAATTTTAAATTATTTATTCCCAGTCTAATGCTTTTTTCTTGATAATGTAAAAGAAACCAACTAAAAGCAACATCATAAAAATTACCATTTTTATCATTCCCTCTATGCCTAATTCTTTAAAATTGATTGCCCAAGGATATAAGAAAATTACTTCAACATCGAACAGTACAAAAAGTATTGCAACTAGAAAATATTTTACAGAAAAAGGGATACGCGCATTTCCTTGAGATTCTATTCCGCACTCAAAATTTTTATCTTTATTTACAGAACTTCTTTTAGGTCCAAGTTTACTAGATATAAATATCATTCCAACTACAAATCCAACGGCAAGAAGTGCTTGCATTAGTATTGGAAAATAGTCCATTTGTGTTGATTGCATTTTGTAAAATTTTAATTTAAACTAAAATAGTTACAAATATACATTGCAATATTTAATTCACAATATACAGATGTTAAACGTTTAGTTATTATTATGAAAAAACGACTATTTAAACCAATTCTAAATAATTTAAATAGTAATCATAAAAAAACGTCTCAAGTATAAATTGAGACGTTTAAGCTGTAAGAGGTAATCAAAAAATAATATATATTAGTCTTCGATAACTGCTACTTGTGCAGCTACTTTACCTTTTCTTCCTTCTTCTTCTTCGTAAGAAACTTTATCACCTTCGTTTAGTGATTCAGCTCTTAAACCTGTAGCGTGAACGAAAATGTCTTTTCCGTTTTCATCGTCTGTAATAAATCCGTAACCTTTAGATTCATTGAAAAATTTAACTGTTCCTGTGCGCATTGTGTGTAATATAAAATAATTAATAATGGCAAATGTAAACTTTAATACGATACGAAAATTATTTTTGTTAAAAATTTGTTGAAAAATATTGATTTTCAGTATTTTCTAACTATTAATTCTTAATTAATTTGGTATTTATTACTTTATTATTTTCTAATTCTAATTGTAGTAAATAAATTCCAGCATTTAAATTAGATGTATCAACAGAGTTGTTTTTTATATCAATTACAATTTCTTTTCCTTGTATTGTAAATAGTTTTACAGTTTTTACAGTTTCATTTAGATAAATAGTATTTTCTGCTGGATTTGGATAAAATAAATTCGATTTAGAAATTTGAGTTTCATTATTTGACAAATTAGAATCTAAATAATATTTTGCAAGTCCAAAATCTATAGAATTATTGTTTGGAGCAAATACAATACCACATAAAATTAATTTATTATCATTAGTAATTAAAATTGATGTTGCTTCATCATAATCTGAAAAGAAATCGGTTGTAAGTTTTCCAGAGTTTGCAAAAGTGGTATCTAAACTACCATTAGAATTGAATTTTAATGTAGAAAAATCAACGTTAATTTCACTTAATGTAGTTGATCCAATTATAAATATTTTTTGATCTTGAGTTAATCTTAATGCGTTACTATAGTCCATATCATTAGAATTTACATCAATAATTCCATCTGAATCAAAACTCAAATCAATTGCTCCGCTCGAAGTAAAACGTGCAATTTTAACAAGACTATTTAATTGACCTAGAATAATAATTTTACCATCATTTTGTATTGCTAAACCATTTGGTCTGTCAGAACCACTACTTGCAAATGTTGTACTTCCGTTTCCATTAAAAGTAGTGTCAAAAGTTCCGTTTGAGTTGTATCTAAAAATTACTATATCAAGATCTGAACCATTATTAATTGTTCCAGCAGCTACAATTTTACCATCCGATTGAACTTCAATTTTATCTAAAACTTCTTGATCAGCAAATGTTGAACCTAGATTTGAAATTCCGTTTGTGCCAAAAGTTGTGTCTGTTGTGCCATTAGCATTTAATCTTGCCAACATAAAATTACCCGAAAATGTTGTGCCAATTGTATAAGCTTCATAACCAGCAATTAAAATTTTACCATTACTTAAAATTTTTAAATCATTTACACTTGAATAATCAGATGTCGAAAAATTAGCAAAACCATTAGTTCCAAAAGTGGTATCTAAACTTCCATTGCTATTGAGTCTTACTATTAATGCTTTATAATTTCTACCAACAATAATTATTTTACCATTAGTATCAATTGCTATATCGTTTGGAGTTCCAAAACGAGTATTATTTATGACTACTAATCCATTAGTGCCAAAATTGGTATCAATTGAACCATTAGAATTATATCTTGTAATAGTGTAGAAGTCTTTGTTATTAAAATAGCTAAAACCAGCAACTAGTATTTTTCCATCTGGTTGAATTTCAGATGCAAAAGTTTCATCTGAACTACCATATGGAAATGTAAAAAATAGTTTTCCATCGGTATCAAAAGTGGTATCAAAACTAGCTGTTTGAGTTAATTTCGCAACAGCAATTTTACCTGTAATTAATGATTCTTCTGTATTTCCTGAAATAATTATAGAATTGCCAACACAACTAAAATCTCCAAAATTATCATTTAAAGAAAAATAGGATATTATTAAAATTCCATCACTATCAAATGTTGAATCTAATGTTCCATTGGTATTGAAACGCAACCCTAAAATATCATTATTAGAAACGTTGTTTACAATTGGTTGTATTGTTGTAAATAAAGTATACTTTCCGTTGGATTGTATTCTTAGCTTTGCGTTTTCTCCTTCAAAATTATTAGGTGAAGTTGCAATGGCAATTCCATCAGTATCAAAAGTGGTATCATAACTACTATTAGAATTTAAACGAACTAAAAGAATTTTTGGTGAAGAACTTATAAATGTTTTACTGTAAAATACTATTTTTCCATCGGTTTGAACTACCAAATTAGAAATTTTATTGTATGATGCGCCTGTAAAACTGTAAATTCTTTTTCCATTAGAGTTAAAGGTGTTATCTAACAATCCTGTAGAAGTATACCTAGCTATAAAAGGGTTATCTGTTGAAGCAGACGAATTGTAAGTAGTACCACCAACTAAAATTTTAGAATCAGATTGAACAATTATAGACTTTGGAAATTCAACATTTCCAATATCTGTAGTTACACTTCCATTGTTGCCAAAAGTGGTATCTATAGAACCGTTTGTTAAATATCTTAAAATTCTAAAATCTTGACTTCCGCTGTTGAATTCTGATAAAACTACAATTTTTCCATCTGTTTGTAAATCTAAATCAACGAATCTCCTGTTATTGAATGCATTGTTTATATTAAAAATCATACCATCTATATCAAAGCTGGTATCTAATGTACCGTTAGAATTGTATCTAGCTAAAGCTACATCTTCACTTTTACTTCCTCCAACTATAATTTTACCATCAGTTTGAATTAAAATTTTATCAAAGCTGTCAATAGTTTCATTTATTGTTTTTCCATTAGTATTAAAACTTGAATCTAAACTTCCATCTGCGTTTAAGCGAATAACAAATCCGTATGAAACACTATAATTTTGAATTGATCCACATAAAATTATTTTACCATCAGATTGAATTACTTGGCTATTTATGATAAAATCGGCTTGACCAAAATTGGTATTTACTTTTCCATTTGTACCAAAAGTAGTATCTAAATCTCCAGAAACTTGAGCATTTGTTAAATTGATGATGAATAGTAACATCATCGTTAAAAATAATTTTGTTTTCATAATTTTTATTTTTATAATTTTACTTTAAATTTACTTTTATAAACAATTCATTCAATTGCGCTTCATCAATAGTTGATGGCGCATCAATCATAACATCACGACCAGAATTGTTTTTTGGGAAGGCAATAAAATCTCTAATAGTTTCTTGTCCGCCAAGAATTGCTACCAATCTGTCTAATCCAAAAGCCAATCCACCGTGTGGTGGCGCACCAAATTGAAAAGCATTCATTAAAAATCCAAATTGATCTTGGGCTTGTTCTGCTGAAAATCCTAATAAAGAAAACATTCTACTTTGTAATTCTTTATTGTGAATTCTAATAGAACCACCACCAATTTCGTTTCCGTTTAATACCATATCATAGGCATTGGCACGAACTTTTCCTGGTTCTGTTTCAATAAGTTTCATGTCTTCTGGCTTTGGCGATGTAAACGGATGATGCATTGCGTGGTAACGAGACGTTTCTTCATCCCATTCTAATAAAGGAAAATCTACAACCCATAATGGTGCAAAAACTTCTGGATTTCTTAAACCCAATCGTGTTGCCAATTCCATTCTTAAAGCTGAAAGTTGCGTTCTAGTTTTGTTAGCATTTCCTGATAAAACAAGAATTAAATCACCAGGTTTTGCATTAGTAATTGCCGCCCATTTTTTTAAATCTTCTTGGTCGTAAAATTTATCTACAGATGATTTTAAACTTCCGTCCAATTCATATTTTACATAAACCATTCCATTGGCGCCAACTTGAGGACGTTTTACCCAATCTATTAAATTATCAATTTCTTTTCTTGTGTAGGTTGCGCAATTTGGAACTGCAATTCCAACAACCAATTCTGCGGAGTTAAAAACTGGAAAATCTTTGTGTTGCGCAACTTCATTTAACTCACCAAATTTCATATCGAAACGAATGTCTGGCTTGTCATTTCCATACGTTTTCATCGCATAATCATAAGTAATTCTTGGAAATTCAGCTACATCAATTCCTTTAATTTCTTTTAATAAATGACGAGTCAATCCTTCAAAAACATTTAAAATATCTTCTTGTTCTACAAATGCCATTTCGCAATCAATCTGAGTAAACTCTGGTTGCCTGTCTGCACGCAAATCTTCATCACGAAAACATTTTACTATTTGAAAATACTTATCCATTCCACCAACCATCAATAATTGTTTGAATGTTTGTGGTGATTGTGGCAACGCATAAAATTGACCTGCATTCATTCTACTTGGCACTACAAAATCTCTTGCGCCTTCTGGAGTTGACTTAATTAAATAAGGCGTTTCTACTTCGCAAAAATCTAAATCTGATAAATATTTACGTACTTCCATTGCCACTTTATGACGAAAAAGTAACGAGTTTTTTACAGGATTTCTTCGAATATCAAGATATCTGTATTTCATTCTAATGTCTTCACCACCATCGGTTTCATCTTCAATTGTAAAAGGTGGCGTTAACGACGAATTTAAAATTGTCATTTGAGTAACTAAAATTTCAATTTCACCTGTTGGAATATTTTTGTTTTTAGATTCACGTTCTATAACTGTACCTTTTATTTGAATTACAAACTCTCTTCCAAGTGTTTTTGCTAGTTCAAAAACAGTTTTATTGGTACGACTTTCGTCAAATATTAATTGTGTAATTCCATAACGATCGCGTAAATCTACCCAATTCATAAAACCTTTATCGCGACTTTTTTGAACCCAACCAGCAAGAGTAACTTCTGTATTAATATGTGTAGCGTTTAATTCGCCACAAGAATGACTTCTGTACATTGTAATTTATTTTTTGCAAAAGTAAAAAACTTAAGTTGATAATAAACATCAAATTTTTTGTTAATCTTATAAAGTCAATAAATAAATTAGGTATATTTGATTTCAAAAAAATTTAAAACATTATTTTATGAAAAAACTAGTTTATTTTTTATCATTAATTTTTATCTCATCATTTGGTTTTGCTCAAGGAAAAGTAACTTTTCAGGCAAATATTACTAATAAAAATGGAGATGTTATTTATATTAAAGACAATATGAATAAAATTGTTAAAGAGATTAAAATTAATCCGTTAGGATTTTTTAAAGATTCATTTGAAGTTAAAGACGGTTTTTATCAAATGTATGATGGTGTAGAATTTGCTTCTTTATATTTAAAAGATGGTTTTGATTTACAATTAACTATGGATGCAAAAATGTTTGACGAATCAATAGTTTTTAAAGGAAAAGGTGAAGTTGAAAATAATTTACTGGCGCAAAATACAATTGGTTTAGAAACATTTGAAGCAGCAAATTTTGATAAAAACAAAGAAGATTTTGCGATAGCTTTTGAATCAAAAAAGAAATCTGATATAGAAAAATTAGAAAAAGGAAATTTTGATGAAGCTTTTAAAACTAAAGTTAGAAGAAATTTAACTCAAGATTTCTATGGTTTACAAATGGCTTACAAAGAAAATCAAATAAAAAAAGAAATTACTGGTAAGGTTTCTAACGGATTTGAGTATGAAAATCATGCTGGAGGAAAAACTAAGCTTGAAGATTTACGTGGAAAATATGTTTATATTGATGTTTGGGCAACTTGGTGTGGACCATGCAGAGCAGAAATTCCATTTTTGAAAAAAGTTGAAGCCAAATATGAAGGTAAGAAAATAGAATTTGTAAGTATTTCTGTAGACGAAGATAAAGATCATGCTAAATGGGTAAAATTTGTTACAGAGAAACAACTTGGAGGCATTCAATTGTTTGCAGATAAAAACTGGTTGTCAGATTTTATTAAATCGTATGGAATAAATTCTATTCCAAGATTTATACTTTTAGATCCAGAAGGAAAAGTGGTTAGTGCTGACGCTGATAGACCATCTGATGCAAAGCTTGTTGCACAATTGGACAAGTTATTGAATTAGAAAACAAGACAAATAATTTAAAATCCAGCTTTCTATGTTTAAGAAAGCTGGATTTTTTTTGTTCTAATGTTAAATTTTCATTCAATGTTACCAAATTGTTAAGTAAAAGTTTGTGTATTGTAAATTAATTGTTACTTTTGTTATGTTATTATGAACTCCTAAAATCTAAAAACATGAAAAATATAACAATTATAGCGCTTTTTTTAGTATCTACACTAACATTTGCACAAGATAAATCTCCAAAACTAGAAGAAGTAAATGGTTTAGTAAAAGCTACTTATTATTTTGATAATGGACAAATTCAACAAGAAGGTTTCTTTAAAGAAGGAAAACTTGACGGAAAATGGATTTCTTATAATGAAAGTGGAAACAAAGTTGCTATTGCAGAATACACTAATGGAGAAAAAACTGGAAAATGGTTTTTTTGGAATGAGCAATCTTTATCTGAAGTAGATTATTCTAACAGTGCTGTTGCATCAGTTAAAGTATGGAATAAAGAAACAATTGCTGACAAAAATTAAAATATTAAACTAAACAAAACTAACTTAAAAAGGTTTTTCATAATAATGAAAAACCTTTTTTTATGTTCTTTAGTTTTTATTTATTATACTTTCAGACTCATCTAACAATAGTATTATTTTATCTGATGCATCAATGAGTTCAATATATTTTAATTCTGATTTTTCAATTTCATTATTGGTTTTTAAGTCTAAAATTTCTTTTACTAATTTATGAAGTTGTATGTGTTCAATTTCAAAATTTTGCATGGATTCTATATGACCATATTTAGTTTTTCCTTCACTGTAATACCATTTACCCAAGTCACAATCTAAGTGAGAAACTGCTTGTTGCAAAGTTAAACTACCATCACCATCAAGAAAATTTCTAATTTTATATTTCCATTTTAGATGTTTTGTTTTAGCCAAAGTAAAATCAACCATATAATGTTTTTTTATATTATTAGTTTTTTCGGTATTGTATTTGTCTATAAAAGAAACCAAATCTCTAGATGCAAAATCTAGTTTACTTACTGCACTTTTCATAAACACACCAACTTGTTTTACTTCGTCTTCTTGAATTGCATCTTCTTCTAATAATGTCATTAATCCAATAATATTGGTTAATGGACCACGAAATATGTGAGAGGTTTTAAATGCCATTTCTTCAAATTGTGCAATATAATTGGCGTTTTGAAATTCAATTTCTTTTAATTCTGTAATGTCGTGACCAAACGAAAAAACTTCGGTTATTTCATCTTTAGAATTAAATACAGCTAATTCGTTCCAAACAATCCATCTTTTTTTACCCAAAGAATTTTCTTGAACATCTAAATAGGTAATTTTTGGATTAGTACGACTTAAAGATTCAAATAAAGCAGTGTAAGATGGCGAAGTTTTTTCTGGATCTAAAGTTTTATAACTTGTACCTATAAAATGTTGTTTTTCTTTTCCGTAAAAATTGCAATAAGCAATGTTTACATACTTTCTTACAGCGAATTTATTAGTAATTACAACAAGATCTGATTGATTGTCTAAAACTAAATTTAATCTTTTATTGGTTTTTAATGAATTTTCGAAAGCCGTTTTTTGTTCTTCTTCTGCCTTTTTTTTGTCGCTTATATTTGTAGATAACGTAAAGAACTTACTAATTTCTCCATTTTCATCTATTATTGGAAGTATTGATGATACTATCCAAAAATGAGTTCCATCTTTGGCTTTGTTTTTAGTTTCGCCACGCCAAACTTTTCCTGAAAAAATAGTATCTTTAATTTCTTCATAATAACTTTTAGGATGAAAATCTGAATTTAAAACAGAAAATTTTTCTCCAATTAATTCTTGTTCAGTGTATTTTATTATTTTTAAATAAGGTTCGTTAATTTTTAAAATTCTTCCTTCTAAGTCAGTTACAACAGAATATAAATTATCATCAATTGCTTTTTGATAAGATTGTAATTCTTTAGTAGAATTTTTAACCATTGTATCTAACATTGTATTAAAAATTACGAGTTCCTCATTTTTAGTAACTAATAGATTTTCTTTATTTTTTAGATTCTCATTTACAAAATTTAACTCCTCAATAGAATTGGATAATGAATTAGAACTGTGTTTAATTAAATCTACACTCAACATTATTATAAACAACAATACACCACATGTTATTATTGTAATTAGAGTTGTAATAACAGTGTAATTAATTGTAGAATCTAAATAAAAAGGAGTATTTAAATCATATAAAACGTAAAATACAAATCCTAATGCACAAAGAATAATTCGAAAATAGATAGTGCTTTTTTTCTTATATATAAATGCAGCACTACAACAAATTATCATTAGTAAAAGAATTGTACCTGTTCTTCTAGTGTGTAAACTCCAAAATAATATTAAAAAGTAAAATCCATAAAACGCTACATCTTTAGAAATTTTAGATTTAAAATTTTTATTTAAAAATAAAATTAAAATACTTATAGGAATTAAAAGCAACGACATGTATTTATTACTGAATTCTAAAATAGAATAAAGTGTAAATATTAATAAACCTGTAATTATAGAAATAATTGCAAATGCGTTTAATAATTGAATTCGTTGTGAGTCAAGATAATGATGCTCTTTAGATCTTCCTATCTTTAAACCATCTTCCCATTTTTGAAATAAGTAAGTAAACATTTTAATTTCATTTATATATTTTGCAAAAATGCGTTAAAATCTTTACAAATAGTACTTTAAGTAGGTTTCTTTCTACAAAATATAACCAAAAAAGTTCCTCAAAACGAATCTTGAGGAACTTTTTGTAAATTAATTTAAAATTTTAATTCTCTAAAGCAAATTTTTGTCTTTTTTCACGTCTGTTTCTTAACCAATATTTTATTCTTTTTACTAAATAAAACATAACTGGAACCATAACTAGTGTTAAAACAGTAGCATAGGTTAATCCGAAAATAATTGTCCAAGCAAGTGGTGCCCAAAATATTACATTATCTCCACCCATATATAAATGTGGATTTAAATCGGTTATTAATCCAAAAAAGTCAAAATTTAAACCTATTGCTAACGGAATTAATCCTAAAATTGCAGTTAATGCAGTTAATAAAACTGGTCTTAATCTAGATTTTCCAGAAACTATAATTACTTCTTTTATTTCTTCAATTGATAAATCATCGTGTGATTCTAGTTTGTTAACTCGTACTTTTTCGTCAAGTAATAAGACAAAGAAATCCATAAGTACTATTCCGTTTTTAACTACAATTCCAGATAATGCTATAATTCCCATCATTGTCATAAGAATTACAAAGTCCATTCCTGCAATAACATAGCCATAAAATACGCCAGAAAAACTTAGTAAAACGGTAAACATTATTACTAGTGTTTTAGAAATAGAATTAAACTGCAACACAATAATTATGGTAATACTTGCTAATGCTAAAAGTAGTGCGCCAAACAAGAAACTGGAATCTTTTTTCTGTTGTTCTTGTTCGCCAGAAAACGAATAAGTAATATCGCCAGCCATTTTATAATTGGCAGTAACTAATGCTGATTCTATTTCTTTAGTAATTCCGTCACCATTGGCGCCTGTTAAAACATTAGAATAAATGGTCATTACACGTTTAGAATTTTTACGTTTTATTTGATTAAAAGTAAATTTTTTCTCTGTTGTAGATATAGAAGAAATAGGAACTTGAATAATTTGTCCGTTATTTTGATTTCTAAAAGTTACTGGTTGATTGAACAATACACTTTCATTTTTACGTTGGTCTTCTTGCAATCGCATTGTAATATCATAATCGTCTTTTCCTTCTTTATATTTAGAAATTTCTTGACCATAAATTGCTCTACGCATTGTAAAACCTACTTGTCCTGTAGTTGCACCAAGACTTCCTACACCAACTCTATCAATTTTCATTTCTAGTTCTGGCGATTCTTTATTTACATCAATATTTAATTTTTCAATACCTGTAATATTTTTAGAATTTATAAATTCGATTACTTTATTGGCTTCAATAAGCATTTCATCATAATTTGTTCCAGATAATTGTAAAGAAATTGGATAACCAGAAGGTGGACCAGCAGCATCTTTTTCTACAGTAATTTTTGCGCCAGCAATACCTTTTACTTTATCACGAATTTCTTCAAGAATTTTATTAGTATCTACATCTCTTCGTAAATTAAATTCCGAAAAGTTTACAGTTACTTTTCCTTTGTATGGAGTTTCCGATTGATTTCCAGAATCTACATTTGGATTTCCTGCGCCCATTCCAACTTGAGAAACAATACTTTCTGCCAAATAATTTTCTTTAGTGTTTTCATCAACATATTTCTTTAAAACTTCTATAACTTGTTTTTCTACAAATAAAGTTGCTTTATTGGTTTTAGAAATATCTGTTCCTTGTGGATATTCAATGTAAACAATGTTTTGTTTAGGAACATTATTAGGAAAAAACAATACGTTTCTAGGAAAAATTCCAAGTAAAACAAAAGAGAAAAATAAAAGAACTATGATTGAAACTAATGCAATTACAGCACGTTTTCCTGTTAGAATTTTACCCAAGAAAACTTGGTATTTAGATTCTAGCTTTGGGAAAAAACTGTGTTGAAAATCTTGTGTCCATTGGTATAATTTAATATAATACAACCACATTAATCCTAATGAAATTAGTAATAAGTGTCCAATTGCTCGCATCCAAGTTGTATCAGATACATATCCAGGAACAAGAAATAATAAACCAGATGCAATAAAAATTATAGAATATTTTTTTAATGCTTTCTTAGAAATATTTTTATCTTCAATATCCATAAATCCGCCAGTCATTGCTGCGTTTATAACCATTGCAACAAATAATGATGCGCCAAGTACACACGATAATGTAATTGGAAAATAAACCATAAATTTTCCAACTGTTCCTGGCCATAATGCTAATGGAATAAATGCTGCAAGTGTTGTTGCTGTTGATGAAATTACTGGCCAAGCAATTTCGCCAATACCAATTTTAGACGCATCAATTCTACTCATTCCTTTTCGCATATTTGCAAAAACGTTGTCTACAACTACAATTCCGTCATCTACAAGAAGTCCTAATCCCATAACTAAACCAAACAGAACCATTGTATTTAATGTAAATCCAAATGCTGATAATATTGCAAATGCCATTAACATTGAAAGCGGTATTGCCGCACCAACAAACAACGAATTTCGTAATCCCATTGTAAACATTAACACAATCATTACTAGAATAATTCCGAAAATAATATGGTTAGAAAGTTCGTTAACTTGATGTTCTACACTAGATGATTGGTCGTTAGTAAGTTCTAAACTCAAGTTTTTAGGAAGAACAGTTTCTTGTGCTTTTTTTATAATTTCTTTTATTTGATCAATTGCAGAAATCATATTTTGACCCGATCGTTTTTTTACATTTAGCATTACAACTTCTTTTCCGCTTTCACGAGCATAAGTTGTTTTTTCTTTTTCTTTAAAACTTACAGCTGCAATGTCTTTAAGGTAAACTGTACCGTTAAAGGATTTTACAATTACATTATTTAATTGCTCTGGATTGGATATTTCTCCAACAATTCTAATATTATTTCTAGAACCTTGAGACACTAAATTTCCGCCAGAAAGTGTCATATTTTCATATTTCACGGCATTTTGAATGTCGTCAAAGCTTACTTGCGCTGCATTCATTTTAAAAACGTCAACTGCAATTTCTACTTCTTTATCATCAACACCTAGAATGTCTACAATTTTTACTTCTGGAACATTTTCTATTTCATCTTTTAAATATTCGCCATATTTTTTAAGTTGTTGCGTGGTATAATTTCCTTTAAGATTGATGTTTAAAATAGGAACTTCTTCAGATATATTGATGTTGAAAACATTAGGTTCAACCTTGCTACCATTATCTAAATTTGGCCAATCGGTTTTGGCTTTAGTTTGATCTACTTTGTCTTTTATTTTAACTTTGGCTTCTTCAATAGTAATTTTTTGATCAAATTCTATTACAATCATTCCATAATCTTGAAACGAACTAGATGTTACTTTTTCTACACCAGAAATATTTTTAAACTGATCTTCAAGTGGTTTTACAACCAATTTTTCAACATCTTCTGATGAATTTCCTGGAAATATTGATGATACAAATATTTTATTTTCTAAAATTTCTGGAAAATCTTCTCTTGGCATATTTATGTATGCCATTGTTCCCATTACAATTATAATTAAGGTTAAGATGTAAACGGTAATTCTATTATCTACAGCCCAACTCGATATGCCGAATTCGTGGTTTTTATGTTCCATATTCTTCTGTTTATAGTTTTTTGTTTAGGGTTTATTGTTAACTAAAAACTAGAAACAATAAACCCAAAACTATTTTTAAAAATTAATTTTCATTCCATCAGAAATTACATTTACACCTTCGGTAATTATAATATCGTCAGATGATAATCCGCTTAAAATTTCGGTAACACTATCAGATGATTGACCAGTTTGTACAATTGTTTTTTGTGCAATTCCAGTTTTTCCAACTACATTATTTGCTACAAATACAAATTTATTTCCTTCTCCATCAGTTTGAATAACATTAGAAGGAACAACAACTGCTTCTTTATTAACGTAATCTATAATTTTAAGTTTGGCAACTTGGTTTGGACGCAATAAATTATCAGGATTAGGAACAGAAACTTCTATACCAAAACTTCTATTATTAGGATTTATAAAATTTCCAACTTGACGCACTCTACCTTTATAAGTTTTTCCTAACGATGCTAAGAAAACTTCAACTTCGGTTCCAACTTTTAATTTTCCAATATAAGTTTCAGGAACATTTGTAGAAACATACATATTATTTAAATTTACAATTCGCATCAATCCTTCTTGACTTGCAGCTACAACTTGTCCTCTTTCTACAAAAACTTCGTCAATTGTTCCTGTAAATGGTGCACGAATTAAAGTTTTAGATAATTGTGCTCTCATTTGTGATACTTGTTTTTGAGCAGAAATCATTTGCGTTTGGGCTTGTAAATATTGAATTTCAGATCCAATTTTTTGATTCCAAAGATTTTTTTGACGTTCAAATGTAGTTTTTGCTAATGCATATTGACTTTCAATTCCTGCCAATTGCTGACTCATTCCACCATCATCAACTCTACCAAGAACTTGACCTTTAGATACGCGTTGTCCAGCTTTTACATTTAATGAAGTTAATGTTCCAGGAATTTCTGGTTGTATTAAAATATTTTCTTTAGTATCAACATTTCCTTGAATTTCTAAATAATGATTAAAAATGGTATCTTTTACATTGGTAACTTCTACTAATGCTTCTTCTTTTTTTACATCCAATGTTGCCAAAGCGCCATCAATTTTGGTAATATCAGCTTGTAAAAGTGCTTTTTTGGCTTGTAATTCTTTTATATTTTTGGCAGATATTAAAGAATCTATAGATTGATTATTTTCTTTTTTACCACAAGAAAAAAGTAAAATAGATACGGTTAAAAGTGTTATTATTTTTTTCATATTATATAGATTGTGTTAATTTTATTTTGAAGTTATTTTTTCTAATGATGCTTTTTTATTGATTACATCAACCATTGTTTGCAAGAAATTTTGTTGCGAAGTATACAATTGTCGTTGTGCTTCGGTAAAATCGAAACTACTAGAAAGTCCTTCTTTAAATTTTATTTGTTGCTTGTTTTCAATGCGTTCTGCTAGTTTTAAACTTTCTTTAGAACTGTTGTATTGTTCTACACTAAACTCGTAATCGCTTTTAGCATTTTGATATTGTAATTTAAGTTGTTGTTCAGATTGTGTTAGTTGTGTTTTAGCTTTATCTAATTCAATTTTAGCTTGTTGCGTTTTAGCACTTCTTCCAAAACTACTAAATATTGGAACATTTAAATTCAATCCTAAGTTGGAATAATTAAACCATTTATTGTCAGTATTTAACAGTGTAAAAGTATCGCCAAATGCATTATATCCAAAATTTACACCAGCAGCAAGAGTAGGCAATGCTTTACTTTTTTGAAGTTTTAATTCTAAATTTCTTTGAGAAACAAAATTTTCAGAAATAATATAATTGATGTTGTTTTTTACGTCAAAATCTGAACTTGAAAATGACATATCCATATTGCTAACAGCTAAATTATCTAGTTTATCAGTTATAATTAATTCATCGTCAAGATTGATTCCTAAATTAATTTTTAACATTTTTAAACTAATTTCTTTCAGTCTATTTATGTAATTTAAATTACTATTTACACTAGATAATGTAATCTTTAATTGCTCTACATTTTCTTCTTCAATTAAACCATTTTTATAAGTTTCATTAGTGTCAAAAAGTGTTTTTTCTAGAATTGTTTTATTTTTTACAAGAATTTGAGCATTTTCATTTGCTAAAAGAACACTTCCATAAGAGTTGATAATCATTTCTTTAACTTCAGTATCTGTTTTTCTTTTATAATTTTTATAGAATTCTAGATACGTTTTAGATGCTTGAAGTGCAACAATATAAGAACCATCAAATAACAATTGTGTTAATGCTAAACTTGCATTGGCATTGTGTTTAGTTCCAAAGGTTACTTCGGCAAATTCACCTGGTGTTCCACCAAAAATCTCTGCAGGAATTAAAGAAGTTTGTATTTTAAAATTATTTTGATAACTAATGTTTCCATTAACCTGTGGCAAACCCATTGAAGTAGTTTCCCATTTTTTTTGTTGAGCAATTTCAATATCTCTTCCAGCATTTATTGCTTGATAATTGTTTTGAATAGCGTGATCTATGGCTTGTTGCAAACTAAAAGAATAACTTTTTTTAGTATTTTCTTGAGCATTTGAAAATAATGCAAAAAGAAAAAGTGCAAGTATTGTTGTTTTTTTCATGAATTATATATTTGTTTGTGAGAGATGTTTTTCTAATTCTAAAATTCCTTTTGTTGTAGCAATTGCTCTTGTGTGGTATTCCAATGCAAATAATTCAAGTTCAAATGCTTCTTTTTCAGATTTTATCGTTTCGTTTATATTAAAAATTAATGTATAATAAAATCTAACAAACGCTTCTACATTTATACTTTCTCTATAAAATCCTTCGGCAATTCCTTTTTCAATATTTTGTTTAAAAACCGATTTACATTCGTCAATTTCTCTAACCAATACCGATTCATAAATTTGAGGATAATGTTTTTTTAATTGATATGCAGGCGAAGTATCTGTAGATTTAAACATTTCTTTAAACATTTTTCTAATCTCGAAATTCTCAGTAATTGCGTTGTGTTTTTTGGCAATAATTAAATTTATTGTATCGTGAATTTCTTTATGAACTTCTCTTGTGCCTTCTTCAATAAGTATTTCTTTGTTTACAAAATATTTATAAATTGTTTTTTTAGAAATACACATTTCACAAGCAATGTCGTCCATAGTTACACTCTTGAAACCTAATTTCAAGAACATATCAGTAGCTTTTTTTATAATTTTATCTTTCATTATTCTTGAACGCTTCTTATAATTTTAGTTACTAAATTTCTAGGTAATAATCTAATAGAATTTGCCAAAATGTAGTTTAATGTTCCGTGAATTGCTACAGTTTTTCCTTTCAACATAGCATCATAACCGTATTTTGCAACTTCACTTGAAGATGGTAATTTTTTATCTTTAAATAATTTTGCATTATCCATTGAAGCAGCAGTTTGAAATCCGCTTTCTGTTGGTCCAGGACACAATGCTGTAACGGTAACTCCAAATTCTTTTACTTCATTTGCAACAGCTTCAGAAAAACTTAAAACATAAGCTTTTGTAGCAAAATATACTGCCATTGTTGGTCCAGGTTGAAAAGATGCTGTTGATGCTAAATTTAAAATTTTACCATTTTTTCTGGCAACCATATCTTTAATAAACAATTTTGTAAACTGAGATAAAGCTGTTATATTTAAGTTAATCATTTCTTCTTCTTTGTTCCAATCTGTAGAAACAAACATTCCGAAATCGCCAAAACCTGCATTATTTATTAAGTAATCTACCTGTAGATTATGTTTTTTTACTTCGTTATAAATGTCTTGAGCCGCATCTTTAAGTGATAAATCTTTAGAAATTATGTTAACTTTAACTTTAAATTTAGTTTCAATTTCTAATTTGATTTCTTCAAGTTTTTTAGTATTTCTAGCAACCAAAATTAAATTTCCACCACAATTTGCGTGCTCATATGCCAATTCTAATCCAATTCCGTTAGAAGCACCAGATATTAAAGCAGTTGGATTTATCATTTGTTTATTTTTAAAATCTATTATTTAAGATTTCTATTAAATTAAATGCAAATGTAAGTCGGAAACTTTTAACACCAAAATAGTTTCCAAAGTATTTACATAAATTTAACATTAACTTTGGTTGTGAGTTTTGAGTTATGGGTTTTGAGTTAATTGTAACTGTTTATGTTGATAGATTTTTTAGATAAAATTAAAACACATAACTTACAACTGATAACTGTAAAATTTTTTATTCTACATTTGTATATTATTATGAAATTATGGCATAATGTTACTCAAAACCCATAACTCAAAACCCACAACAAAAAATCTATGCATTCCATTTATCAATATCAAGAATTTATTTCAGACTATTTACAATCGCAATACGAAACCAAAGAACCACGTAATTTATATGAACCAATTCATTATATATTAGGTCTTGGCGGAAAAAGAATGCGACCAGTATTGACTTTAATGAGTGCAGAATTGTTTGATGCCGATTATAAATTAGCACTTCCAGCAGCATTGGCAGTTGAGGTTTTTCATAATTTTTCGTTAGTTCACGATGATATTATGGATGATGCGCCACTTAGAAGAGGAAACGAAACAGTTCACGAAAAATGGAATATAAACACAGCAATTCTTTCTGGCGATGCCATGTTGATATTGGCGTATCAATATTTTGAAAAATACAACACCGAAGTTTTTAGAGAATTGGCAAAATTGTTTAGTAAAACAGCTTTAGAAGTTTGCGAAGGTCAACAATGGGATGTAGATTTTGAAACTCGTGAAGACGTTACTATTCCAGAATATTTAAAAATGATTGAATATAAAACAGCAGTTTTGGTTGCTGCTGCGATGAAAATGGGAGCAATTGTTGCTGAAACTTCTAAAGAAAATGCGGAATTAATTTATGATTTTGGACTGAATTTAGGTTTAGCATTTCAATTGCAAGATGATTATCTTGATGCTTTTGGAAATCCAGAAACGTTTGGAAAACAAGTTGGTGGCGACATTATTGAAAATAAAAAAACCTATTTGTATCTTAAAGCGATAGAATTTTCATCTGATGAAGATAAAAAACAATTGATGCATTTATTTTCTATTCAACCAGAAGATAGTTCGGATAAAATTGAATCTGTAAAAAATATTTTCAATACTTCTGGAGCATCTAATGCTACTCAAAAAGCCATTCAAGACTACACTTTTAAAGCATTTGAAACACTTAGAAATGTGAGTATTGATAACGAAAGAAAAGATATTTTACGTTCGTTTGGCGAGAATTTAATGGGACGAAAAGTGTAGATTTCAGATTTCAGATTTTTGATTAACGATTTTTGATTTTCAAATAAAATATATTTTCAAAATAGTCTACTTTAAATCAGCAATCAAAAATCGTTAGTCTTCAATTAATGTTTATTTTAAAATCGTCTATTTTAAATCTGCAATCAAAAATCGTTAATCTTCAATCTTCAATCAAAATTTATTAACCTTCAATCATAAATTAAATTTCAAAAATGAATTTCATAGCGCCCATTTCTATTGATAATTTACTTTCTCAAGCAGAAAAGGAAAACTTATACCTAAAACTTATAGAGCAAATTAATAAAGATTTTAATTTGGCAAACGAAGCAATAGATTTTCACATAAGCACAAAACCAGCAGAATTAAAAATTCAATTGCACGAAAAAATTTATAGGTTAATTCAATATAAATTTGCCGAATATTTAAACTTGCTATACATAATTGATGTTCCAGAAGATCAAATAAAAAAACTTGATGGTTCAGATATTTCAGAACTTTCTGGTCAAGTAGCTTTCTTAATTTTAAAACGAGAATGGATGAAAGTGTGGTTTAGAAACAGATATTAATTACACTTTAAGTGTAATAAATGTTAAAAGTATTTTGTAATTACACTTTTAGTGTATTAAATGTTAATTTTCTTTTGAGGTTACACTTTTAGTGTAAAGAATGTTAAAATTATAGAATTACACTTTTAGTGTAAAGAATGTTAAAATTATAGAATTACACTTTTAGTGTATCAAATGTTAATTTTCTTTTAAGATTACACTTTTGGTGTAAAGAATGTTAAAATTATAGAATTACACTTTTAGTGTATCAAATGTTAATTTTCTTTTAAGATTACACTTTTAGTGTAAAGAATGTTAAAATTATAAAATTACCCTTTAAGTGTATCAAATGTTAATTTTCTTTTAAGATTACACTTTTAGTGTAAAGAATGTTAAAATTATAAAATTACCCTTTTAGTGTATCAAATGTTAATTTTCTTTTTAGGTTACACTTTTAGTGTAAAGAATGTTAAAACTATAAAATTACACTTTTAGTGTAATAAATGTTAATTTTCTTTTGATATTACACTTTTAGTGTAAAGAATGTTAAAACTTTAAAATTACACTTTTAGTGTAACAAATGTTAATTTTCTTTTGAGGTTACACTTTTAGTGTAAAGAATGTTACAATTATAAAATTACACTTTTAGTGTATCAAATGTTAATTTTCTTTTGAGATTACACTTTTAGTGTAATAAATGTTAATTTTAAGGTAAGATTTTTGGACCTAAAACATTCATCCATATTATAAATCCTGCAATTCCTCCAAGAAATCCAGATGTTATGAAATGTAATCTTTCTGTTTTTGGAATAATTTTAAAAATAACATAAATGGAAACAATTAAACCAATTATTGCTAATGGAATTGCAATTGAACCTTTATGAATTTCTAAAAGCAATGCAATATTTTTTTCATCACCGCTAAAATATTTATTTGAATTATTTACAATAGCTCTAAAAACAGACATAACTAAATTAAAAACTTCTCTTAACCAGAATAAAGTTAAAAAAACAAAGAACCAATCAAGATTTTTAAAACCAAACTTTTTAATTTTGTTTCTTCTGTAAAGCAAAATTATAAAACCTAGAGTTCCAGTTAAAATAGTTTGAAAAGGTCCGCCAATAAATACATACAAGTCTTTTAAAGCAATATTGCTAGACAAATTTTCATAAATTTCTTTTTCAGAATAATTTCCACTTTCTTTTATTGCTTCTTTATTTCTATTGTATATTTCAATTTGTTTATCTTCATCTTTATTTTTATAATTCATACTTCCATAATGAAGTTGCGTTTCAAAACCATAATATTTAGCAACTAAAATGTGTCCATATTCGTGAGAAATGGTTCCTACAATGGTAAAAAAAATAAAAAATAGAATAAAATAAAGAAACTTTATAGGTTTCATTTTTTAATTAAAAACCAATATTTACAAAAGGAACAATTGCACTTGTGTAAGCACTTTTTTCTTCCTTGTACAATAAGTTATATTTTGCGCCAATAATAATTTTCTTGGTAACATTAATTCCTGCTCCAATAAATAAAGCTGTATCCCAAAAACTTTTAGATGTTTTTACGTTGTTAATTTCAGTTTCACTATTTACATTTAGTTCTACAAATTCTAATATAGTTTGTATTGTTTTACTTGGATTGTAAAATCCTAACAAGTTTGCTCCAAATGTTGTTGTGTTTTGTAAATTTTTAATAGAATTATAACTTCCTTGAAGACCAGCACCAAAAGAAATTTTATTAGATACTTTGTATGTTAAATTGGGAGCAACGTTAATACTTGTTCCACCAACAAAGTTAAGTCCAAATCCGCATCCAAATTTAATTTTACTTTGCTTTTTTAAAGTATCAATTACAACTAAGTTATTAGATTTAAAAATAGAATCTGTATTTTTTGATGCAACAGAATCTTTAACAATTTGAGACGATAACAATTGAGTAAATAAAAGAAATAATAGTGTGTATGTATAAGTGTTTTTCATAAAATGGTTTTATAATAATTAAAAGTAAACTCTAACAAATGGCATTAAAGCATCGCTGTAAACGCTTTTGTCCTTGTCAAAAAGTAAATTATATCTAGCGCCAATAGTAACATTGTTTGTTCTATAACCTGCGCCAATAAACAATCCTGTATTCCAAAAATTGTTTTTAACAGTTGTATTTCCAACAGATTGAAATTTGGTACTCACATTTACTTCTTCAACTTCTAGAGAAAGTTGTATTTCTTCTATTGGATTAAAAAGTCCAATAACATTGACTCCGACAACTGTAGATTTAAAAAAATCTTTCTGAGAAATAAAGCTTCCTTGCAATCCTGTTCCAAGAGAAAAAAGTTCATTAAAATTGTAAATTGCACTTGGAGCAACAGTAATATCTGTGTAACCACTTCCTATTCCTAATCCTAAACCGCCACCAAATTGAACTTTATTCCAAAAATTATTTTCTGGTTTTGGAGTAGTTGTGTCTTGTGCATTAATGCTATTACTATTTATCAAAAATATAAATAATGCTATTAAATTTCTTAAATTCTTAAAAGTATTAATTTTCATATTGGTTGGTTTAATATTTTTATGCGATAAAAGTATAAAAAACAGCATAACATTGTTGTAAATATTTTACTTTTGTATAAATTTTTTTAACACAACGATTTTTCAATACATTATATGGATAGGTTTTCCTTTTTAAACGCTGCACACACTGAATTTTTTGCCCAAACATACGATCAATATCTTTTAAATCCAGACGCTGTTGAACCTTCTTGGAGAGCTTTTTTTCAAGGTTTCGATTTTGGAATGGCAACATACAATGAAGAAAATGCTGGCCAACAACTTGCCAATTATGCTTCGCAAACAATAGATAATGGTCAAGCATCAACAAAATTACAAAAAGAATTTAATGTTTTAAAACTTATTGATGGGTATAGAACTCGTGGTCATTTGTTTACAAAAACCAATCCGGTTCGCGATAGAAGAATTTATACACCAACGTTAGCCATAGAAAATTTTGGATTAACATTTTCAGATTTAGAAACTGTTTTCGATGCGGCTAAAATTATTGGTCACAAACCATCTACTTTAAAAGAAATTATTACACATCTTGATAACGTATATTGCCAATCTATTGGTGTAGAATATATGTACATTAGAAAACCAGAAGTGGTGCAATGGATTCAAAATAAGCTTAATATAAATGATAATTTGCCCAACTTTAATGTTGATCAGAAGAAAAATATTTTAAGTAAACTAAACGAAGCTGTTTCGTTTGAAAACTTTTTACATACTAAATATGTTGGTCAAAAACGTTTCTCACTTGAAGGTGGAGAATCAATAATTCCAGCACTTGATGCATTAATTGAAGCTGCAGCAGAAAAAGGAGTAGAGCATTTTGTAATGGGAATGGCTCACAGAGGAAGATTAAATATTTTAGCCAATATTTTTCACAAACCAGTTCAAGATATTTTCTCAGAATTTGACGGAAAAGATTACGATAAAGAATATTTTGATGGCGATGTAAAATACCATTTAGGATTAACATCAGAAAAAACAACTCGTACTGGAAAAAAAATAAATATTAATTTGGCGCCCAATCCTTCGCATCTTGAAACCGTTGGAGCAGTAATTGAAGGAATTGCTCGTGCCAAACAAGATAAATATTTTCCAAACGATTTTTCTAAAGTATTGCCAATTGCTGTTCACGGTGATGCTGCGGTTGCCGGACAAGGAATTGTGTATGAAATTATTCAAATGGCACAACTTGATGGCTATAAAACTGGCGGAACAATACATTTAGTTATAAATAATCAAGTTGGTTTTACTACCAATTATCAAGACGCACGTTCGTCAACTTATTGTACCGATGTAGCTAAAGTTACTTTATCGCCAGTACTTCACGTAAATGCTGATGATGCAGAAGCAGTTGTTCATGCAATGCTTTTTGCTTTAGATTTTAGAATGACTTTTGGAAGCGATGTATTTATTGACCTTTTGGGTTATAGAAAATACGGTCATAACGAAGGTGATGAGCCACGATTTACACAACCAGTTTTGTATAAAATTATTGCTAAACATAGAAATCCAAGAGATATTTATGCAGAAAAATTAATTATTGATGGCATTGTAAATCAAGACTACATTAATAAATTAGAAAGTGATTATAAAGGTAATTTAGATAAAGATTTAGAAGAATCTCGCAAAAAAACGTTAACTATTATCAAGCCATTTTTACAAGACGAATGGAATGGTTTTGAGCAAGTTTCTGATGACGAAATGCTTAAAAAAGTAGACACAACATTTGATAAAAAATACCTTGACGAAATTATAAAAGTAGTTTCAACCTTGCCATCAGATAAAAAATTTATAAATAAAATTTCTAAAATTGTTACCGATAGAAAAACAATGTATGACAACAATGTTATCGATTGGGGAACAGCAGAAACACTTGCCTACGCAACACTTTTAACAGAAGGTTACAACGTTAGAGTTTCTGGACAAGACGTAGAAAGAGGAACATTTTCTCACCGTCACGCAGTGGTTAAAGTAGAAGATAGCGAAGAAGAAGTAATTCTTTTAGATACTTTAAAAGATGCAAAAGGTACTTTTCAAATATACAATTCATTGCTCTCAGAATATGCAGTTCTTGGTTTTGATTATGGTTATGCACTTACAAATCCGAATTCGTTAACCATATGGGAAGCACAATTTGGAGATTTTTCTAATGGTTGTCAGATAATGATTGACCAATATATTTCGTGTGGAGAAGACAAATGGAACAACCAAAACGGAATAGTTCTTTTGTTACCTCACGGTTATGAAGGTCAAGGTGCAGAACATTCATCGGCAAGAATGGAACGTTATTTACAACTTTGTGCGCGACATAATATGTACGTTGCCGATTGTACAACACCTGCGAATTTCTATCACTTGTTGCGTCGTCAAATGAAAACTAAATTCCGCAAACCATTGGTTGTATTTTCGCCAAAAAGTTTGTTGCGTCATCCACTTTGTGTATCTACGCAAGACGAATTGGCAAATGGAAGCTTTCAAGAAACAATTGATGATGTAAAAGTTGATAAATCTAAAGTAAAATCATTGGTTTTTTGTACGGGAAAATTCTATTATGATTTACTTGCAGAAAGAGAAAATAATGGAAGAAATGATGTAGCTTTGGTTAGAATTGAGCAATTATTTCCGTTACCAGTAGATCAATTAAAAGAAATTATTGCTAAATATCCTAATGCGGATGATTATGTTTGGGCGCAAGAAGAGCCAAAAAATATGGGCGCTTATAGTTTTATGTTAATGAATTTCGATTTAGTAAAATGGAGATTAGCATCATTAAAAGCATATGCAGCACCAGCAGCAGGAAGCAGTACAAGAGATAGAAGACGTCATGCAGATGCAATAAGAATGGTGTTTGATAAAGAATTGTTTAGGTAATTTTTTTAGAAGCTAATCCTGCTATACGTTACAATCTTTTTAAATTTAAATTCCGCAAAAGCTCCATTTAAATTTAAAAAGGATTTTCACTTCTATCAGGGCTAAAAAAAGTAAATTTGAAAATAAAAACTAAATGTTAAATAAACAAGATATTTTTAAAACCATTCAAGATAACAAAGAAACAATAAAAAGTTTCGGTGTTACCCAAATAGGTTTGTTTGGTTCTTATTCTCGTGATGAACAAACTTCAACTAGTGATATTGATATATTGGTTGATTATAATCTAGAAGAAATTAATTTTAAAAAATATTTTTTGTTTTGCGAATATTTAGAAAATTTATTTCAAAACTATAAAGTTGAGATAGTTACAAAAAATGGATTAAGTGAATTTATTGGCCCACATATTTTAAAAAGTGTAAATTATGTCTCAATCTGACGAACTAGAATTTATTGGACATATCTATGATGAAGTTAAATTCATTTTAAAAACTACTCAAAGTATTGATGCTGATAGTTTTTATAAAGATGAATTATTGAAAAGAGCCGTTACTAGAGCATTTGAAATTATTGGCGAAGCAACAAAAAATTTAGATTTTGAATTTAGAAATAAATATCCTAATATTCCATGGAAATTTATGGCAGGAATGCGAGATAAATTAATTCATGAATATATGGGAGTTGATTACAAGTTAGTATTTAAAACTGCGAAAGAAGAAATTCCAGAATTAAAATTCCAAATAGAACAAATAATAAACGAAGACAATAACAAATAATTATATATTTTTCAGATTAAACTTTTAAACTTTTAAACTTTTAAACCTGAAACTTTAAACAAAGAATTATGATTTTAGAAATGAAAGTGCCTTCACCAGGCGAATCGATAAAAGAAGTAGAAATTGCAACTTGGCTTGTAAAAGATGGCGATTATGTAGAAAAAGACCAAGCCATTGCTGAGGTAGATTCTGACAAAGCAACTTTAGAATTACCAGCAGAAGCTAGCGGAATAATTACGTTAAAAGCAGAAGAAGGAGATGCAGTTGCAGTTGGAGCTGTAGTTTGTTTAATAGACACAAGCGCAGCAAAACCATCTGGTTCAGTTGCAGCAGAAACTCCTAAAGTTGAAGAGAAAAAAGCAGAAACTCCAAAAGCTGAAGTTAAAGTAGAAGCGGTAAAAGTTGCTCCAGTTACTGAAAAATCGTATGCAGAAAGTACACCATCGCCAGCAGCAAGAAAAATATTAGACGAAAAAAACATTCAACCAAGTGATGTTGTTGGAACAGGAAAAGAAGGAAGAATTACTAAAGATGATGCAGTAAATGCAACACCATCAATGGGAACGCCAACTGGTGGAAATCGTGGTTCTGAACGTTCTAAATTATCAATGTTACGTCGTAAAGTTGCCGAAAGATTGGTTGCTGCAAAAAATGAAACTGCAATGTTAACAACGTTTAATGAAGTTAATATGACTCCAATAAATGTAATTAGAAATCAATATAAAGAAGACTTTAAAGCCAAACATGGTGGATTAGGTCTTGGCTATATGTCGTTTTTTACCAAAGCTGTAACTCGTGCATTAGCATTATTTCCAGATGTAAATTCTATGATTGATGGCGATTTTAAAACCGCTTACAACTTCTGTGATATATCAATTGCAGTTTCTGGACCAAAAGGTTTAATGGTTCCAGTAGTTAGAAATGCAGAGAATTTATCGTTTAGAGGAATAGAATCTGAAATTAAAAGATTGGCAATTAAATCTCGCGACGGACAAATTACCGTTGATGATATGACTGGCGGAACTTTTACAATTACCAATGGTGGTGTTTTTGGAAGTATGTTATCTACACCAATCATCAATCCGCCACAATCAGGAATTCTTGGAATGCACAATATAATTGAACGCCCAATTGCTGTAAATGGTAAAGTGGAAATTCACCCAATGATGTATGTAGCACTTTCGTATGATCATAGAATTATTGATGGTCGTGAGTCGGTTGGGTTTTTAGTCGCTGTAAAAGAAGCTTTAGAAAATCCGTTAGAATTATTGCTGAATAACGATGCTAAAAAAGCATTAGAATTATAAATCTAATTTGTCATTCTGACAAAGGAAGAATCTTATCCCAAATTCCAAATTCTACTCTTGGAATTTGGGATTTGTTTTTTAAACATTTAAAATCAGTATGGCAACAAGCAAAAAACAAGCAGCAATAGGTTTCATATTTATTACCATGTTAATTGATATTACTGGTTTGGGAATAATTATTCCTGTTATTCCAACCTTAATTAAAGAATTAATTAACGGCGATATTAGCGAAGCTGCCAAATATGGTGGTTGGTTAACTTTTGCTTATGCTATAACTCAGTTTATTTTTGCGCCATTAATAGGAAGTTTAAGTGATAAATATGGTCGTAGACCAATAATTTTAATTTCGCTTTTTGGCTTTTCATTAGATTATTTATTTCTATCGTTAGCACCAACAATTACTTGGCTTTTTGTGGGAAGAATTATTGCAGGAGTAACAGGAGCAAGTATTACAACAGCTTCTGCTTACATTGCCGATGTTAGTACAAACGAAAACAGAACTAAAAATTTTGGATTAATTGGCGCAGCTTTTGGATTAGGATTTATAATCGGACCAGTAATTGGAGGATTATTGGGTCAATATGGTGCTAGAGTTCCGTTTTATGCAGCAGCAATTTTGTGTATGGTTAACTTTTTATACGGATATTTTGTTTTACCAGAATCATTATCTAAAGAAAATAGAAGAGAATTTAGTTGGAAAAGAGCCAATCCTGTTGGAGCATTATTAAATTTAAAAAAATATCCAAACCTTATCGGATTAATAATTGCAATTTTCATTCTTTATGTTGCATCACATGCAGTGCAAAGCAATTGGAGTTTTTATACTATTTACAGATTTAATTGGGATGAAAAAATGGTGGGAATTTCACTTGGAATTGTTGGACTTTTAGTTGGATTGGTACAAGGTGTTTTAATTCGATACATAAATCCAAAACTAGGCAACGAAAAAAGTATTTATATAGGAATGGCTTTATACACTTTAGGAATGTTTCTGTTTGCTTTTGCCTCGCAAAGTTGGATGATGTTTGTGTTTTTAATTCCGTATTGTCTTGGCGGAATTGCTGGTCCGGCGTTGCAAGCAGTAGTTTCCCAAGAAGTTTCGCCATCAGAACAAGGAGAAATTCAGGGTACTTTAACTAGTTTAATGAGTGCATCATCCATAATTGGTCCACCATTAATGTCTATGATTTTTTATTATTTTACTCATAAAGAAGCACCTTTTCAATTTCCTGGAGCACCATTTATTTTGGGTGGAATATTAATGTTTGTTGCAACTGTAATTTCTTTTTATTCGTTAAGAAAACAATAGATTTTAAAATTAAAAAACTTCCAAATCTCAAAAAACTTGAAACTTGGAAGTTATATTTTAGAAGAAAATGTTTATTCTTTAACAATTTTTAAAACTTTCTCCAACCCTAAAGAAGAAACCTTCACAAAATAAATTCCACTAGAAAGTTCCGATAAACTAATTTCTGTTTCTAAAGAATTTACATTTTTAGCAATCATTTTTTGTCCTAATAACGACAAAATTTCTACTGAATCAATAACAGAATTATTAGAAATTTTTAAATTATCTTTTACAGGATTTGGATAAAAATTGAAATTAGTAAAAGCAAAATTTTCATTTGACAATGCAGCAACGAATTCTGTATTCCATGTATC